>NZ_NEGM01000002.1:0-383471 GCF_002135275.1 Acinetobacter sp. ANC 4973 | reverse complement strand
GCATACACTGAAAAGTGCATAAATAAGACCCAAGCAAGTATCCATAAACAGTTGTGCTGGCGACAATAGCAAGAGTGAACCACCTGATCCCTTCCCGAACTCAGAAGTGAAACCTCTTCGCGCTGATGGTAGTGTGGGGTTACCCATGTGAGAGTAAGTCATCGCCAGCTCATTATTCCTAAAACACCCCCAACCTAAACGTTGGGGGTGTTTTTTTATGTGTGAAATTTGATTAAAGATCATTTATTAAAGCCATTGTTTATAAAATTTGAACAGGTTGCCCTTGGCCTGATTTGCCTGACTACTTTGCTAAATCCGACTCAATATTTAAAAAGTTTAGTCGTTGCTCTAGAGATAGAAGCTATTAAAAGTATTTGGATTAATCTCAAATACTACTGATTTAGAATGGATTTTTATTGATACTACATTTGTTCGAGCACACCAACATGCTAAGGGTATGAAAAGCCAAAATATCTCAAAAAGTATCCGTAGGAATGGCTCGAAAATTGATTTAACTGTGGATGCAAATGCTAATCCAATTAAATTTAATGTTTTATTTTAGTTTTTTAATTTAAGGTCAGGGCTTCAAGTAGCAAAAGTGCATTATCCTCTATACAGGTATCGATAAAAAAGCGGATAAGTAGATTGTTGTGTGGCCTAATTTCGATAGATCACGGTGGTATTTTAATCTTTTCTTGCATAGCCACTAAAATTCTAGACACATATAACCATTTTGATGGGCTTTTCATAATCAAATAGAGTAGGTAGCTTTAAATTTTTGAAAAAGTCATCAATCATGCAGAAAAAATATGTATGAGTCATATATGGGGCAAGAAATGTGGTGGCTGAAAGCGTAGGTTGTGTGGTAACTGCCTAATGGTTTACAGCCACCTTTTTTGCAAGTCAATTTCTTATCCGCGATTTGGGTTAATGAGTTATTTTATCTAACGAAGAGTTGTTTACAAAATCTATGGCCATTCACAGAGACATCGTCGATGCTCTTGATATCCAGCAGAAAATTAAAAATTTAAACCACTGTTTATGTATGTTTTTTAATCAAGCAAGATGAATAGAATTCATGGTAAAATGATCGGCTTTCATCTTAGATCTCTCCCGATCGCCATCTGCCAATCGAGATAAATAACCATGTCTACTGCTTATACTGCTCAAACAGCGCCTACTGCGTTGTTTGATTACGACAAATATTGGGCGTCGTGTTTTGAACCCGCACCATTTTTGCCGATGTCACGAGAGGAGATGGATCAACTCGGTTGGGATAGTTGTGACTTTATTTTGGTATGTGGCGATGCTTATATTGATCATCCATCATTTTGTTCGGGCATTATTGGCCGTACTTTAGAAGCACAAGGTTTCCGTGTCGGCATTATTGCGCAACCTGATTGGACCAATGCGGAAAGCTTCCGCGTTTTGGGTAAGCCAAATATTGCTTGGGGTGTAACCGCAGGGAATATGGATTCGATGATCAACCGTTATACAGCTGATCGTAAAATCCGTTCTGATGATGCTTATTCACCTGATAATCAACCGAATAAACGTCCAGACCGTGCAGCAACTGTGTATTGTCAGCGTTGCCGTGAAGCATTTCCAGATGTACCTGTTTTGCTGGGTGGGATTGAAGCATCATTACGTCGTATTGCACATTATGACTATTGGTCAGATAAAGTTCGTCGTTCAGTGTTGATGGACTCAAAAGCAGATTTATTGATGTATGGTAACGGTGAGCGTTCAATTACTGAAGTGATGCATCGTTTAGCCAAAGGCGAAAAAATTCACGAAATTACTGATGTTCGTGGCACGGCATTTATCGTCAATAAATTAAACCGTCCATCTAAAGCCAAATTTGTGGAAATTGCATCGAATGATGTGGATGCCATTGGCCGTGTTGATCCCATCATTAATCCTTATGTGATGACTGAAGATTTAGATGGCTGTGAAATTGAACAAGATAAGGGTAATTCTTTAACCCAATACCAAAATTTCCAAAAAGAAATTGTGACGAATCAAATTGTTCGTGAAGGGGATCAACTCGATCCTGATACGCAAATTGTGCAAATGCAACCGTCATCAAAAGCGATTAAACATAAATTACCGCCACGTGAGTTGGCTGTGATTCGTTTACCTGCCTTTGAAGACGTGTCTGAAGATCCAGTTCTGTATGCACATGCCAATCGTATTTTGCATTTGGAAACCAACCCGGGCAATGCACGTGCCATGGTACAAAAACATGGTGAACGTGATGTTTGGTTAAATGCACCACCAATTCCTTTAACCACAGAAGAAATGGATTACGTATTTGACTTGCCTTATGCACGTCTGCCACATCCAGCCTATGCAGAAGCACGTTTTCCTGCATTCGACATGATTAAATTCTCTGTCAATATCATGCGTGGTTGTTTCGGTGGTTGTACGTTCTGTTCCATTACCGAACATGAAGGTCGTATTATTCAGAACCGTTCTGAAGAATCGATTCTACGTGAAGTGGAAAAGATTCGTGATACTGCACCGGGCTTTACGGGAATTATTTCAGACTTAGGTGGCCCAACAGCAAACATGTACCGTTTGCAGTGTAAAGATCCTGAAATTGAGAAAAACTGTCGTAAACCATCTTGTGTATTCCCGGGTGTGTGTCAGAACTTACATACCGATCATGCACCGTTAACCCAGTTATATCGTAAAGCACGTGCCTTAAAGGGCATTAAAAAGATTTTGATTGGTTCAGGTCTGCGTTATGACTTAGCGGTGTTAAACCCTGAATATGTGAAAGAGCTGGTTCAGCATCATGTCGGTGGTTATTTAAAAATTGCACCTGAACATACCGAAAAAGGTCCATTGTCGAAGATGATGAAACCGGGTATTGGCACTTATGACCGCTTTAAACAGATGTTTGATCGTTTCAGTAAAGAAGCCGGAAAAGAGCAGTATCTCATTCCGTACTTTATTGCAGCGCATCCGGGGACAACCGAATATGACATGATGAATCTGGCGATTTGGTTGAAGAAGAATGGTTTCCGTGCTGACCAAGTGCAGACTTTCTATCCATCACCAATGGCAACAGCAACCACCATGTATCACACCGGTAAAAACCCACTGGCCAAAGTGGCGCGTTATACCGAAAATGTCGATATTGTGAAAGGTGAAAAACGTCGTCGTATTCATAAAGCATTCCTACGTTACCATGATCCAAACAACTGGCCATTATTGCGTGAAGCGCTGAAGGAAATGGGGCGTGCTGATTTAATTGGTAACTCGAAGCAACATCTGATTCCGACTTATCAACCAGTGGGAACAACGGAAGGTCAGTACCAATCGGCACGTAAAAAGAATTCCACGGTTGCAGGTGATTCGCAAAAACGTACGGGTGAACATGCGGCTCGAAACAATCAAACCAGTAATGCATCGCGTCCGTCAAATACCAAAAAACGTCCAGAAAGAGGACAGATTTTGACTCAGCATACCGGTTTGCCGCCACGTGAAACGGGAGATGCAAAAAAACCATTTGCAGGCACCAAGCCAAAAGGTAAGTCTAAGCCGAGATCGAAAGCTTAATTTTGATCGGTGAATGAAGAAGGATGCTTAGGCATCCTTTTTTTACTGAATAAGGAAAATAAAGGATCAAAAAACAGTTCGTCGGAATTGTAGGACAATAGCCAATAGTCTTATTGAATCAGCGTTAGAGCTTGATATACACTCTTTTGAGTGTCTATGAATATTGAATGAGACACCAATGCTGAATATAAAATAAGTGCAATTTTTTGTTTGTTTTTATAATGATTTTGTCATTATTAAATGCAGTTTGTTTACTTGACATATTTAATAAAAAGAGTGGTTGTATACTAAATTTCATAACAAACAATCGGTGTGACACCGACAAGATTATAAAAAATTAAAGGACTAAGAGCATGATGATGTACATTTTTATCGGGAGTTTAATCCTACTGTGTGTACTGTTTATGGCGTGGAGAAGTCTAGAAAATAGTACCAGACAGCAAGATAGCGCTTTAAAACAAAGGGCTATTTTTAATATTAATCAACAAATTACATATACTCGTCTTAAAGAAATACTGCCACAGAGCACGATTTTGGCGCATGTGTCATTTGATGCGTTATTGACGACTAAATATTCTCGTACACGGCATAAATATCGCAATATGGTGGCAGATTTTGTGGTACTGGATGAAAATCATCAAGTAACGGCCATTATTGCACTGGATGATCCCATGGTATTGAAGCGTCGACAGAATGCACAATATCAAGATGCCCTTTTAGCCATGGCGGGCTATCATGTGATTCGCTATGACGATGTGCCTGAATATTATCAGTTGAGACAAGATTTCCTGATTGAAAAGTTTGCTTATAATCAGTTAGACACTGCACTAGAAGGTCACACAAAAAAGTATAATTTTTATCCAGTATTGGGGCGAAAGAAAATCCGAATTTTAGGCTAATGAAAATAAGCATGAATAAACAGACTTATCATGCTTATTTTTTTATCGATTTAATTTGAAATACGTACAGCCGTAACCGTCATTTCAACGAGAACTTCAGCTGCATAAAGTTTAGATTCAACACATGTTCGAGCAGGGGCATGACCTTCAGCGACCCAAGCGTCCCATATTTCATTCATTGCTGCATAGTCTTGTTCAATATCTTTTAAGAAAATGATCACAGATAAAATATGGGTTTTGTCTGTGCCTGCATCTGCCAATAAGCGGTCGATATTATCCAGTGTTTCTTGAGTTTGCGCCTTAATATCGAGTGAAGTGTCATTGGCCAATTGACCCGCTAGATGCACTAAATTTCCTGAAATAGCCACTTCGCAATAACGCTTTTCTACATGTAGACGTTGAACGCTCATAAAATTTTAATCCTGTGTTTTTCGGCATCATTGCCATTGCACCGCTGTATCGGTATGGAGTACCAAACGGTGAAGTGAAAATGGGTTAATGAAACCCTATCATGTGCAATCTTGGTTAGTAAAACAGCACCAAGCAGATCATCATCATAAGTGTTGTGCATTCAATGCCATCAAGCAGGGAATGCACCCATTAAACCACCGATGATACACATTTTCTGTTGCTCAAAGCGATCTGCAAGCGATGCAAAAAGAGCAATATTGCAACAACTGATTGCACCCAGTATTCAGCTGATATTGAGGGAGAAGTGTTTATTCAGACCTTAGTGATGGGGGATATCATTTAGTTGAAAATGAGTCATTTAATAGATGGTCAGTTATTCGTCTAGACGTAAAGTATTGATATCAAAATATTTTCAGATATGGGGTGATGATAGGTGTGATCGAAAGAGCTAGTGATTGATAACAGCAGCAATCCAATTAATGGGTATGGTTTTATGCAACGGTGTTGTTGGCAATTTAAAAGCGGTATTTAGCGAAGGCAGGCAAGAAAGGATTCCATGACAGAGTTGCCCTGTAATATTCGGATTTGATCGTCACGCCAATCACAGGACAGTATGCTAAAAGTAAAGGTGATTTTTAGCATCTCAGCGGCTACATGGATAAATGCATCGCGCCGATAGAGTACCGTAAAAAGAAGTGTTGTGTGTAATCAATTGGTCTAATTTTATTCTTTTGCTTAAAAAGTATTCAAAATATTGACCAAAGTGAAAGTTGAGGCTGATCTTGCTGTTCGGACAGTTGATAGACCCCAACGCCAATTAAGCGAAATTGCGTATGTTCAGAAATTCGCATCTCCATTAGCAGTTGTTGCAGTACATCTTCTAATTGCTGTCTGTTTTGTAAGGGCTGTTTAAAACTTTTACTGTGCTGTAAAACTTGGAAATTTTTCAGTTTTAGTTTGGCTGAAACGCCACGGGCAGAAAGGTTTTTTTTCTCTAAGCTTGCCCAAACTTGATCAATTAGTTTAGGCCAATAGCTGTGGCATTTGGTCAAAATAAGATCGTCATCAAAAGTGGTTTCTTTTGAAATTTGTCGGCGTTCACGTTCAGTCTGTACAGGGCGTTCATCAATGCCTTGTGCATATAAAAACAATTGTTTGCCATATTTACCAAAATGTTGAATCAGGATGGTTTCATCCATTTGTTGCAAATCACCCAAGGTGTCCAGTTGCAGTGCCTTTAATTTTTCGTGGGTCACTTTACCAACGCCGGGGATTTTTTTCAGCGCTAAATGTTGAATGAAATTTTGCACCTGTGAGGGTTTAATTACACAAATACCATTGGGTTTATGCCAATCCGATGCAATTTTGGCTAAGAATTTATTCGGTGCTACACCAGCAGATGCGGTTAAACCAGTCAGTTGAAAAATATCGTTCCGAATTTGCATGGCAACTTCTGTTGCACTTGGAATATTTTTTAAATTTTCAGTCACATCTAAATAAGCTTCATCTAAAGATAAGGGTTCGATCATGTGAGTGTAACGCTGAAAAATCTGATGAATTTGAGTAGAGACATTTCGATATTTTTCAAAATGGGGTTCAATCACCAACACTTGTGGACACAGTTTTTTGGCCTGTGACATGGACATGGCGGAACGTAAACCGAACTTGCGCGCAGGGTAGGATGCCGCTGCAATCACCGCTCTTGGATGGTGTGAGGAAATTACCACGGGCAGGTCTTTTAACTCAGGATGATCTTTGAGTTCAACAGATGCATAAAAGGCATCCATATCGATGTGAATGATTTTTCTCATGCAGCTCACATTCTGCTTTGAATACAAGGTTAAGTTGAGTATCTCATTTTCATGCTTTGGATTGTAGTGCTTGAGTCAGAGGGTACGACACAATTTGACTGAGTAAAACTGCGGCTGTGTTTTGCTGTTTCGCAGCCTGAATTAAAATATTGCAGTTTTTTCAGCACGGATGCTGTTATTTTATGGGCAGATGCTCAATGTTGTTTTGCGTGTAAATTTTATTTTTTTCCAAAAAATGGAGCCAGTCGGACTGATCGCCATGAAAGACATTTAAATCGACCACTTTAGCAATGCCTTGGATGCTTCCTTGATTGGTCTGTTGCCAAAACAACCATTGTGGGTTGCCTTTTAAATTGGGTTTACCTTGATATTCGCGTACCCATAGCGGTGTTTTAGAAAATTGTCCCGCTAAAATAATATTATAAAATGACTTGGAAATATAGAAAATCGGTTGTTTGCCATAGTGTTGATACAGCCGATCATGCATGACCTGAATTTCTTCTAGCAGCTGTTCTTTGGTATAGGTATTGATGCAGTTCGTGTCATATTCCAGATCAATCACAGGTGGCAGGGCATCGGGTTTATTGGGCACGGTGGCAATAAAATTTT
The DNA here is from genome assembly GCF_002135275.1 of Acinetobacter sp. ANC 4973. Classification (NCBI taxonomy): domain Bacteria; kingdom Pseudomonadati; phylum Pseudomonadota; class Gammaproteobacteria; order Moraxellales; family Moraxellaceae; genus Acinetobacter; species Acinetobacter sp. ANC 4973. The sequence goes on along the minus strand of NZ_NEGM01000002.1, from coordinate 376,174 downwards.
GTGCTTGAATTTCACCATCACGGCATAAACGATAAAAATGATATGCGCCCACCAGAAAACCCTGTTCACGGGCTTGTAGCCAATTCTCCTGAAATTTTCGATCTTTAAAATCACCGCCTTCGGTGGCTTTTAAATAGATAAACTGAAATTTTTTCGGTGATATTTTTTTCCACTGGATATCACCCTGATGATGTGAAACATCAAAGCCTTTAACTGGATATTCCTGTGCTGAGGCAGGATTATGATGCAGGATAAAAACATATACCACGATTGCAATGCAAATCAGTCCCAAGCCAACGCAAGAGGCGTAAAGCTTTTGCAGGCTGCTTTTGGCGAATCGTTTTTTAGGCATAACAGTATTTGCGATGATGAACCTTGAATATGATAACGCGATCTGAAGCCTCAGAGCACGTTGTTTCTGAAATCTGTTTAAACGGCTGTATCACGTGGAATACGCCAGAAAATATAAGCGGTAATGATGTTAATACAGCCTAAACAGATCAGCGTGCTATGAAATGCAAGGCTGATCTGTGCGCTACCGTAATATGCGGTAAAAATGTTGACCAGTGTACCCGCCAAAGCCACCCCAATACTCATCGACAGCATCATGATCATGGATAAAAAACTGTTGCCACTGCTGGCATCCGCTTGAGGTAAATCTTTCAGCGTTAAGGTATTCATGGAGACAAATTGCATTGAATTTAACATGCCAAAAATAAAGAAATGTAAGGTTCGCAACCATAGCGGTGTATCTGCCGTGGTTAAAGCCAGACTGGCAATACAGCTACCGACTAAAACCGTATTGACCAACAGCACACGTCGATAGCCAAAGCGTTGAATAATCGGTCGAATAATCGGTTTTGATGCCAATGATCCGAGTACCGCAGGAATCATCATTAATCCCGTAATCAAGGGACTAAAACCAAATGCCACTTGCAACATTAGCGGTAATAGAAAAGGCAGCGCATTGCCCCCCAAACGCGCAAAAAAATTACCTAAAATACCAATCGCATAAATTTTATTTTCAAATAATTTGCTTCGAAATAAGGCATGTTGATGAGTGTGAGCGTGGTAAGTATAGATGGCTGCTGCAATGAGTCCTCCCACGATGAGCACAATGCTGAACCCAGCGCTGCTCTGGGGACTGGAAAAACTTTCAATGCCTAAAGACATACCAGTCATGGCAATGACCAAGAACAGGAAACCGCTAAAATCAAATTTCTGTACTGTGGGTTCGGTAACATTCGGCATGGCTTTAAAAGTGACCAGCACACCCAACAGCCCCATCGGGATATTGATCAGGAAAATCCAATGCCATGTGGCAACTTCAACCAACCAGCCGCCTAAAGTGGGGCCAATCAGTGGGCCAATTAAACCTGCTAGACTCATGAGGCTCATGGCAGATAAAAATTGGCTACGTGGAATGACTTTCAGCATTGCCAAACGACCGACAGGCAGCAATAAAGCGCCGCCAACACCTTGAACAACACGAAAAAATAGCAGTTGCTCTAAATTTTGTGAAAATGCGCAGCCCAAAGAGGCCAAGGTAAAAATAATAATCGCTGAAAAATAAGTATTACGTACACCAAAACGGTCTGCGAGCCAGCCACTTAAGGGAATACAGGCAGCGACAGAAAGCACATAAGCCACCACCAAACTGTGCATACGTAATGGATCTTCCCCCAAGCTGACGGCCATCGCAGGAATGGCCGTGTTGACAATGGTAGTATCGAGCGCCTGCATAAAAAAGCCAATCGACACTAAAAAGACCAACAGTCTAAATTCAGGTTGTAAGGCTTGATGCGAGGGCGTGGCGTTCATATTTTGAAGAAGCTGAGGTTTTTAAACAGTTTAAATGAATCTAGGAAGGTTGTTGTATTAAATCGTTGTCTTCATTTTGCCATAACAATGCAATCAAACAGCAATCCAACCGTCATGGTGCTGACACGAGTTGCTTATAACTTGGTCGCAATTTTAACAAAAATGATGAATGAGCATGATGAAGACACAATTTTCGGCACTGATGCTTGCTTTACTTTCGGTGGGAATGGTGGCGTGTAATGATGATCAGAAAAATGAAGTGACTGTGACACCACCAGTCGTTGATGAGAAAACTCCGAATAGCATTGAACTGGTGCGTATTGGTGGTTATGAAACGGGTATTTTCGGTGCCAGTGCGGCAGAAATTCCAGCTTTTGATGCTGCAAGCAAACGATTATTTGTAGTGAATGCTAAAAAGGGCGTGGTCGATGTACTGGATATGACACAGCCTGAAAAACCTGTGCATATTGGGGAATTATCTGCACGTGCATATTTGGCGGAATCTGATGTAAATAGCGTTGCAGTGCATCAGGGCATTGTTGCTTTAGCCGTTCAAGCCAAGAATAAAACCGACAACGGCATCGTCGCTTTTTTTAATGCCAAAGATTTAACTTTTATGAGTCAGGTTGAGGTTGGGGCATTGCCTGATATGTTGGTATTCACCGCAGATGGCAAAAAGGTTTTGGTCGCAAATGAAGGTGAACCAAGTGCAGGGTACGCGGTTGATCCAGAAGGTTCGATCAGTATGATTGATGTGCGTAATATCCAACGTCCGCAAGTGAAAACAGCAGGATTTAGTGCATGGAATTCGCAAAAGCAAAGCTTGGTGGATGCGGGTGTCCGTATTTTTGGACCTAATGCTCAGCAATACGCCAATATAACAACGCAAGGTATTCCAACCACAACCGTTGCTCAAGATCTGGAGCCTGAATACATCACCATCAGTGCCGATGGTAAAACTGCATGGGCAACGCTGCAAGAAAACAATGCCATTGCCAAAATTGATTTAATTAAAGATGAAGTGGTGGATATTTTCCCGATCGGCTATAAAGATCACGGTTTAGCTGAAAATGCCTTTGATGCCAGCGATAAAGATTTAGGCATTAATATTCAAGCTTGGTCGGGTGTTTTTGGCATGTATATGCCTGATGCGATTGCACAATATCAGGTCGATGGGCAAACTTATTTGGTGACGGCCAATGAGGGCGATGCGCGGGAATGGCTGCTTAATGCGGATCAGTATTTTAAAGGGGATGATTTAAATGCCGGTTATGCCGAAGAAATTCGTGTAAAGCACTTATTTAACAGCAAAGGTTTTAGAAATAATGGCGATTATGCGGCACATTTACGTCAGATAGCACCAAATGTAAAAGGTGCAAAATTAGATTCCAGCATTTTTTGTAAAAACGCACCTCAGGTCGAAACATGTTTGTCCGAGTTAATAGGGGATACTCAATTGGGTCGTTTAACCATAAGTTGGACCCAAGGCTATAAAAAAGATGCGCTGACGGGTTTGCCACTGCTGGATGAAAAGGGGCTAATGACCTACGACAAACTGTATGCGTATGGCGGGCGTTCATTCAGTATTATTGATCCAGTTTCGAAAAAAATAGTCTGGGACTCAGGCAAAGAATTTGAAGCAAAAGTTGCGGAAATGATGCCGCAATATTTCAATAGCAATCATGAAAATACTGTATTTGATGACCGTAGTGACAACAAAGGCCCTGAACCTGAAGGCGTTGCATTGGGTAAAATTGGCAATAAAACCTTTGCATTTATTGGGCTTGAACGTCAAAGCGGTATCATGGTTTATGATATTAGTCAGCCGAAAAAAGGACAGTTCGTTCAATATTTTAATGACCGAAAAATGACTGAGGCAGCGAATAAACAAGGGGATTTAGGGCCAGAAGGTTTAATTTTTATTGCGGCGAAAGACTCACCAAATGGACAGCCACTTTTGGTGGTGGGTAATGAAGTGAGTGGTTCAACTGCAATTTATCAAGTGAAGTTAAACTAATCCACCGTGAGAAAAAAAGAGCACAAGGTTGCTCTTTTTTTTGTGCTGTGTAACAAAACCTTGTTACTGTGATGTGATTAAAGTGACACAAAACTGTCATAATCTTGCGCAACTCATTCGTCGTATTGGATGGGGCTTTTCATTGGTGAAAAAGGTTTTGTTTTTATGACAATCGAAATTTTGATGATTGTTGGTTTCTGTTTAGCTGCCTATTCAATTGTTGGAAATGATGTACCACAAACCTTAGGTACTTTTATTTCATCCAATGCCCATCGTCCTTGGTGGGTGTTGTGGCTTTATACCAGCAGTATTTTAAGCGTGGTGTTAATGTATGGTTGGTATGCCTCGGGCGTAGGTGATGCATCTTATGGTCGTCTTGAAACCATTCCTTTTCCTGAGTCAGGAATTACTTGGCTGTATATCGTTCCGCCTATATTACTGATTCTGTTAACCAAGTATGGGATTCCTGTCAGTACCACATTTTTAGTTTTGACCATTTTTTCACCAAGCAGTTTGGGAGCCATGCTGACCAAGTCGATGATGGGCTATGCCGTTGCTTTTGTGGTGGCTATCATTATCTATCGCTTTGTGATTAAAGGGATTTCGGTTTATTTCAGTAAAACGCGCGATCATAAACCGTCTCATATCTGGATTGGATTGCAATGGGTCTCCACAGCGTTTCTATGGAGCCAATGGTTAATTCAAGATTTAGCCAATATTTTTGTCTATGTGCCGCGTCAAGTTCCGTTTGAATTTCTAGTTTTTGCCATTTCTGTATTCGTGGCTTTATTAGGGATGATTTTTTACCAACGTGGTGGAGCCATCCAAAAAATTATCGACACCAAAACTGGGGTGGCAGATATTCGTTCAGCGACCATTATTGATTTTATTTACGCCTTAATTTTATTGGTCTTTAAAGAGTGGAGTAATATTCCAATGAGTACCACTTGGGTATTCTTAGGTTTACTCGCAGGTCGTGAATTTGCCCTGTCTATGCATCTGGCTGAAGTGAATAAATACCGAACTTCGCGTAATGTGAGTAAGGATGCAATGAAGTTGATGGTGGGTTTAATCATGAGTATTGTTCTAGCCACTACTTTGCCGTGGTTTTATCAAGTCATCTCAGGTTAATAGATGAATGCTTCAAAAAAAGCGAGCCACGGGCTTAATGCGATTAGTTAAGAAGTGGATTAGTTTTTTATTTTAAATTCATGATGTTATTAGATACGCGGAAATGTCATTCGCAACTGTTCGAGGCAAGACTACTTTGAAAAGTAAGGTTTCTGCGATTACTTGATCAATAAAAAGTATTTGACGAGTTTTGCGGTGAGGCGCACTGCGCCGCAAGATGCCTTTCTTGCGAACTCAAAATATATTTTGAGGCTTCTCATTTGGGCTTATCTAAAGTAATAAATGAGCTCCAAGTATTTGATTTAAAAATATAAGACTCCGTCGTGATTAGCTAAAAAGCTAAAAAGCTAAAAAGCTAAAAAGCTAAAAAGCTAAAAAGCTAAAAAGCTAAGGAGTTAATTGTAAAACCCCTTAACTGACTCGCATTAAAGCCATAAGCTCGCTTTTTTATTGTTACTGCACGCATTTAAATAGCAAAGTGTTTTGGAGCGCTTAAATTTTTAATTGCATTGATAATTTGGTCTGCATGATTACAAATAATCAATTTTGCACGATGCTGCGGCGGTAAAAATCCTTCCTCAACGGCATGATCAAGCTGCGCAATTAAAGCATCATAGAAACCATTTACGTTGTATAGCATCATGGGTTTTTGGTGTTGATTTAACTGTCCCCAAGTGGCCACTTCTAAAATTTCTTCAAAAGTACCTAAGCCACCCGGAAGTGCTACAAAAGCACTGGCACGCTCGGCCATCATCGCCTTACGTTCATGCATATTTTTGACGATGTGCAATTCAGTGAGTTGATGGTGTGCAATTTCATAATCGAGCATAAATTCAGGAATGACCCCAACGGTTTGACCGCCATGTTGTATGACGGCATTGGCGACTTGCCCCATAAGGCCAATACTTGCGCCACCATAGACCAGTCCAAAACCTTGATCTGCAAGACCTTGAGCTAGAGCAATCGCTTTTTCTGTATAAATAGGTTTATTACCAGAACGGGAACCGCAATAGAGAGCAATTAACGCTTGAGTTGTTTTAGGCATCGGATTTTTATGTTTTGGAGTCATTTTTAATACACTGGTCATCATTATATTTTTACCATAGCATTTTATTTTTTCATGCTCTAGCTTACGCAGAAAATATGACAAAGCATGGACTAAAATAAACTCATTTTGCAAAAATTGTTAACAGGTGTGGAGAGAAAAGCGCGACACATTGAAAAAAGGATGAATTTTTACGCCATCTTGCCTATACTAAAAATCTGTTTTCCAACAAATGAATCAACATGGGTAGTGGTTGTCGTCGCTCCGAACACATCAATTCGTACGCAAAAATTATACCGAATATTGCTCAGGAAATATTCGCCGATTTTAATCGCAATGTTCTAAAATTAGCCCTCAATGCTATGCAGGGGGACATCCAATGATCTTTGAATGGATGTCAGATCCATCGGCATGGATTGGTCTTGCAACTTTAGTGGTTTTAGAAATTGTTCTCGGTATCGATAATCTGGTCTTCATCGCAATTTTGGCGGAAAAACTGCCACCCGAACAGCGCAATGCAGGTCGTATTATCGGCTTAATTCTCGCTTTGGTGATGCGATTAATTTTACTCGCCTCAATTGCGTGGGTGGTCACCTTAACGCAACCGCTATTCCATATTTTTGATCACGCGTTCTCTGGTCGTGACCTGATTCTACTGTTTGGTGGCGTGTTCCTGTTATTTAAAGGCACCATGGAACTGCATGAGCGTATTGAAGGTACGCAATCGCAAAAAGAAGAAAATCCTGTGCATGCTGCTTTTTGGATGGTCATTGTCCAAATTGTGGTGCTTGATGCTGTTTTCTCGCTCGATAGCGTGATTACCGCAGTAGGGATGGTGAAAGATCTTTCAGTGATGATGATTGCGGTGATTATCGCCGTTGGTATTATGCTGTGGGCATCGAAACCATTGATGAACTTCGTCAATAAGCATCCAACCGTGGTGATTTTATGTCTCGGTTTCCTGATGATGATTGGTTTCTCACTGATTGTTGAAGGTTTTGGTTTCCACATTCCAAAAGGTTATTTATATGCCGCAATCGGTTTCTCTGTGGTGGTTGAGTTTGTCAATCAAACTATGCGCCGCAATCAGGAAAAACTGGTCACAACAACAGACTTACGTTATCGCACGGCCTCTGCCGTGATGCGTATGCTGGGAGGGAAGACCGATGCACAAAATAAAGAAGCTGAAGATGTGCTTGCTACGCGTGCATTTGCCGATGAAGTGTTTAATGAAGAAAATGGTGCTTATCATAGTGTGATGGTGCAAGGGGTACTTGGACTGTCTGAACGACCTGTGAAATCAGTGATGACACCCCGTCCAGAACTGGAGTGGATTGACTTAGATGAAGACGAAGCGTCAATTAAAGAACAACTGTTGAGCATGACCCATTCACGTTTAATTATTGCACGCGGTGAATTGGATAATATTTCAGGGGTGGTGCTGACGCATAAAATCATGAATGAATACATTGAAACAGGTGTACTCAATTTTGAACGTCACTTACGCGACCCTGTCATTGTGCATGAAAATGCGCAAGTGTTGATGGTGATGGAGCAACTTCGTCAAGCACCCCTACAAATGGCCATTGTATTAAATGAATATGGTTCAATTGAAGGCATTGCGACACCAATTGATGTCCTTGAAGCCATTGCGGGTGAATTCCCTGACGAAGATGAACTGGAAACCGCAGCAGAAAGTTTAGCGGATGGAACGTTAATCCTTGATGGCTCTACCGATATTCGTCACGTATCCTTACTTTTAGGCTGTGATCTAGTCGATGAATCCGAACAATATTCAACCTTGTCGGGTTATATTTTATTTCACTTGGGGCGTTTACCCGAAAGTGGGGCAAAATTAGCAGCAGATGCTCATATTTTTGAAGTGGTCACGATGGACGGTCATAAAATTGATAAAGTCCATATCATGCCGCAACTCAAAGCCAATGCTCAAGCTACCTGAAACAACAGCGATGATCGCTTAAGTTCAGGATAATGAATTAAAATAGCTCGCATGGTCGAGCTATTTTTATGGGAAATATTTCATGTCAGAACGTCATTGTCCGTGTGGGCAAGGGAATTATAACGATTGTTGCCAGCCGCTACATTTGGGGCAAGCGAAAGCACAAACAGCTGAACAACTGATGCGTTCACGTTATAGTGCATTTGCCAAGCATGAGATGGATTACATCGTCCAAACCACAGCCATCGGGCAACAACCTTTTTTGGATCAAGTGGCGATTGCAGATTGGAGTCAAGCCAATCAATGGCTTAAATTAGAGGTACTTCAAGCCAAAGAAAAAATAGATAAAAATCACGCACAGGTTGAATTTAAAGCCCATTACCATGATGGCAAACAAGCACAGGTACATCATGAAGTCTCTCATTTTGTACAACAGAATGGTATATGGTATTTCCTTGATCCGACCACGGAGATGCAAATCACCATGAAGCAAGCCTGCATTTGTGGTTCAGGCAAAAAATTTAAACAATGTTGTGCGCAATATTTGTAATTTTAGCTTGAATTTGCCTTAGAATAGCGCGCATCGATTACCCTCAGTGGAAGATGGGCAGTGTTACTATTAGTCATTTATATTGTTGCGATTACGGCTGAAGCAATGACAGGGGCACTGTCGGCAGGTCGACGTAGTATGGATTGGTTTGGTGTAACGCTAATTGCCTGTGTCACCGCACTAGGTGGTGGTTCAGTTCGAGATGTGTTGCTTGGACACTATCCACTGACATGGGTCAAACATCCTGAATATTTAGTCTTGACCTGTGCTGCTGCTTTTGTCACGATTTTAATTGCCAAATGGATGCGTCATTTACGCTCGATCTTCTTGATTTTAGATGCCATGGGGCTGATTGGTTTTACCGTAATTGGTTGTCAAATTGCACTGCAAATGGGCCATGGCTTTGTGGTTTCAGCGGTCGCAGGCGTGTTGACTGGGGTATCGGGTGGTATCTTGCGTGACATTTTGTGTAACGATGTACCCTTGGTGTTCCGCCGTGAACTGTATGCCAGTATTTCCTTTGTTTCCGTGATTTGCTATTGGGTCTGTCAAGAAATTGGCTTCTCGTTAGAAGTTACTGTGATTTCCACTCTGATCTTCGGTTTTTCTTTACGTTGTATCGCCATTTATTTTGGTTTGGAAATGCCAAAATTTATTTATAAAGATGATGATGAGCAATCTGCATCTTCTAAAGATGCGTCATAACGATTTGTATAAAAATGACAGATGACTGATGAAATAAAGCAGTCATCTTCTTTAAATGAGCGTATAAAAATAAGTACAACTATAAATCCTGTTGGGAAAGCAGTATGTATTCTTTCACCAAATCAGAGAGCTTATTATGGATTTAGTCTCACGTGTACAACGCTTACCGATTGGTAAATTTCACTATACCTTACTCTGGGTAATTGGACTCGGCTGGATGTTCGATGCGATGGACACGGGGCTAATTTCCTTTATTTTGACCACCATGGCTGAAGAATGGAACATGACACCGACGGAGAAAGGTTGGGTGGTGTCCATTGGTTTTGTCGGTATGGCGATTGGAGCTGTTTTTTCAGGTGGCTTAGCGGATCGAATTGGCCGTCGTACCGTGTTTGCCATCACTTTAGTCACCTATAGTATTGCCACCGCTTTATGTGCTTTTGCACCGAATTTAACCTGGTTATTGGTCTTTCGTTTTATTGTCGGTTTGGGTTTGGGCGGACAACTTCCCGTTGCGGTGACTTTGGTCAGTGAATATATTCCTGCTCAAGTGCGTGGACGCTTTATTGTGTTATTGGAAAGTTTTTGGGGCTTGGGCTGGTTAGTGGCAGCATTGGTGTCCTATTTTGTGATTCCAAGTTATGGCTGGCATATTGCCTTTTTAATTGGCGGACTACCGGCTATTTATGTGTTTATGATTCTGAAAAAAGTGCCAGAGTCGGTGCCGTATTTGATTAATCGTGGACGGATTGAAGAAGCACATGCACTGGTACAGCAGCTTGAACGTCAGTGTGGTGTTGAGGTTATTGATTATATTGAAGTACAGCCTGTAGCCACTAAACAAAATATCTCCTTTCGCCAGCTTTGGTCAGGCCCATTTGCACGCCGTACCTTAATGCTCTGGTTAATTTGGTTCGGTATTGTTTATTCCTATTATGGCATTTTTACTTGGTTACCCAGTTTGTTGGTGAAACAGGGTTATAGCATTGTGCAGTCTTTTGAATATGTGCTGATCATGATTTTGGCACAGCTTCCGGGTTATGTCGCAGCCGCATGGCTGGTGGAAAAATTGGGGCGCAAAGCAACCTTGGCAGGTTTTATTGGCATGTGTGCTGTCTCGGCTTATTTCTTTGGTCAAGCCAATAGCGTAAACATGATTATGTTCTGGGGCTGTTTGATGTCGTTCTTTAATTTGGGCGCATGGGGCGTACTGTATACTTATACGCCAGAACAATATCCAACCAATATCCGTGCCTTTGGTTCGGGTTGGGCTTCTGCGATTGGTCGTATGGGCGGAATTGTTGCACCGATGGTGGTCACCCATATGATGATTATGGAGAATGGTTTTAGTCAGGTCTTTATGATGTTTACTGCGGTATTATTCGGTGTGGCTTTGGTGATTTTAATTTTAGGCGAAGAAACCAAAGGCAAGACCTTAGAATCGATTGGATTATAAGGTTTGCTGAAAATGAATGATTTTTGATGGATCATGCTTTATAAAATGAATAGTTTTACGCCATAAGACATAATTTGTCGCAGAGTGTTCAGTACTGCTCTTGTGTAGATTGCACCTGCGACTTAGCATAACAACGTAGATACAAAAACGAATTAATTAGGATTTTACGCTTTTATGACCAGCCTTGTGCATCAAGCCACAGAAAATCGTTCCGTAGCAGAATTTACCGAACAAGCTTATCTTAACTATGCCATGTACGTGATTATGGATCGTGCATTGCCACATATTAGTGATGGTTTAAAACCCGTGCAGCGTCGTATTGTATATGCGATGAGTGAGTTAGGCTTAAAGCATAGCGGTAAGCCTAAAAAATCTGCCCGTACGGTGGGGGATGTGCTGGGGAAATATCATCCGCATGGTGACTCTGCCTGTTATGAAGCGATGGTACTGATGGCACAGCCCTTTAGTTATCGCTATCCTTTTATTGAAGGTCAGGGCAACTGGGGTTCACCGGATGATCCGAAATCCTTTGCGGCAATGCGTTATACCGAAGCTAAACTTTCACTATATAGTGAAGTGCTGTTGTCGGAATTGGGTCAAGGTACTTGTGATTGGCAGGACAACTTTGATGGTTCCATGAAAGAACCGGTGAATTTGCCTGCGCGTGTGCCGAATATTTTGCTCAATGGTACAACGGGGATTGCCGTGGGCATGGCAACCGACATTCCACCGCATAATTTGCGTGAAGTCGTTAAAGGCACCATTGCTTTAATTCGCAACCCTAATTTAAGCGATGAAAAAGTAGCAGAATATATTCCTGCACCAGATTTACCCACCAAAGCTGAAATTATTACTCCGCCTGAAGAACTGCTGAAAATTCAAACCACAGGGCGTGGTAGTTATCGCATGCGTGCGATCTATAGCATTGAAAAAAATGAAATCGTGATTACGGAATTGCCGTATCAAGTGTCAGGTTCAAAAATTATCACGCAAATTGCCGACCAAATGCAGGCCAAGAAACTGCCTTTGGTCAGTGATGTACGAGATGAATCCGATCATAAAAATCCAACCCGTTTAGTGATTGTGTTGCGTTCAAATCGTATTGATGCAGAAGGGGTGATGAGCCACTTATTTGCAACTACAGATTTAGAATCCAGCTATCGTGTCAATATGAACATGATTGGTGCCGATGCACGTCCACAAGTCAAATCGATTCGTCGAATTTTATTGGAATGGATTGAAATTCGTAAGAATACCGTGACTCGTCGTCTACAGTATCATCTGAATAAAATTGAAAAACGTCTGCATATCTTGGCAGGTTTACTGATTGCTTATTTGGATTTAGATACCGTGATTCGGATTATTCGTGAAGAAGATCATCCGAAAGCAGAACTGATTGCCCATTTTGGTATTGATGACATTCAAGCTGAAGCCATTTTAGAACTTAAGTTACGTCACTTGGCGAAACTTGAAGAAATGGAAATTCGCCGTGAACAAGAAGAATTAGAAGCGCGTGCTGCCATTATTCGTGAACAATTGGCCAATCCAGAATCATTAAAGAACTTAATCATCACTGAACTGAAAGATGATGCGAAAAAATTTGGCGATGATCGTCGTTCGCCAATTGTACAGCGTTCAGAAGCGCAAGCCATTCATGAACAAGATATGTTGCCTGCCGATCCTGTGACGGTGGTTTTGTCTGAAGCAGGTTGGATTCGTTCTGCCAAAGGGCATGATATTGATGCTGAAAACCTGAATTTCCGTGCTGGCGATCAATATTTAAGTCATGCACAAGGAAAATCAAATCAACGTGTGTATGTCTTAGATGAAACGGGTCGCAGTTATGCACTGGCCATTGCAAGTCTGCCGTCGGCACGTGGTTTGGGTGAGCCATTAAGCTCCAAACTTGCCCCTGCAAATGGCATTGCTTTTATTCAAGTACTGATTACAGAGGATGAACGTGAAGTCATTGCTGTCAGTTCTAAAGGTTATGGTTTTAAATCGAATGCCAAACAACTCGATACCAGTGCTAAAGCGGGCAAAGCATTTTTAACTGTAGCTGATGATGCCAAAGCCTTACCGTTACAAACAGTTGATGCACATACGCATTTGGCAATGCTGAGTACTGCGGGTCGGTTATTGGTGATTGATTTGTCAGAATTGCCAATGCTGAACAAGGGTAAAGGAAATAAATTGATACAACTTGAAGGCAAAGAACAAATTTTGTTCATGACATTAATTTCTTTAAATGAAATAATTCAAGTGGTTGCAGGACAGCAACAATTAAAATTAAAAGGTGATGATCTTCAAAAATATATTGGTAAAAGAGCCACTAAAGGTCAACTCTTACCACGAGGATATCAAAAAGCAAATAAACTGTTCATTCAAAGATAAAACTAGCATCCATTGATCAAAATACGTTATATATGATTGGTATTCGTGTAAATGGATGTCATGTTATGCATAAACAAGTTAAATAATGACGCATAACATTGAAAAAATAGTTGAAACTAAGGATTATAGATTGGAGATTAGGGCATTATGGAAAAAATTTGGTTTGCTGAATACCAAAAAACAGGGATTCCTGAAACTGTAGAATTGCCAGCAGAAAATACCTCACTTAACGATGTTTTTGAACGTAATTTTCAAAAATTTGGTTCACGTGATGCTTTTATCTTTATGGATAAAGCCTTAACTTTTGATGAACTAGAAGAAGCAAGTCGTAAATTTGCAACGTATTTACAAAGTTTAGGGTTGGCAAAAGGTTCCCGCGTTGCTGTCATGATGCCTAACGTCCTTCAATATCCAGTGGTTGCACTTGGTGTCTTCCGTGCAGGTTTGGTGTTGGTGAATGTCAATCCACTGTATACCTCACGTGAACTTGAACATCAATTGAATGATTCTGGTGCTGAAGCATTGGTGATCATTGAAAACTTTGCCACTGTTTATCAAACCATTATTGGTAAAACACCTGTGAAGCACGTCATTGTTGCTTCTGTCGGTGATATGTTGGGTACGCTCAAAGGCACATTGGTGAACTTTGTGTTGCGTTCAGTGCGTAAGCAAATCCCAGCTTGGAATATTCCAGGCCATATTAAATTTAATGCGGCAATGTCTAAAGTCAGTGTCAGCAATTACAAACGCCCTAATTTAACTTTAAGTGATACCGCAGTATTACAATATACAGGCGGTACAACAGGTGTTTCTAAAGGTGCAGAGCTGACGCATCGCAACCTTGTTGCCAATATGTTGCAGTGTGATGGTATTTTCCAAAGTAAATTTGGCGCACAAGACGGCGCTAAAGATGACCGCATTTTCTGTGCATTACCGCTTTATCACATTTTTGCTTTCATGGTTTGTGCCATGTACGGTATGTATAAAGGTCAAGCGAACGTTTTAATTCCAAACCCACGTGACTTACCTGCGGTCATGAAAGAATTGCGTAAATACCAACCTTCATTCTTCCCAGCAGTAAACACTTTGTTTAATGCACTGGTAAACAATGAAGAGTTTAAACAACTTGACCATAGCAAACTTAAAATGGCAATGGGCGGTGGTATGGCGGTTCTTCCTTCTACAGCAGAAGCGTGGAAGAAGATTACAGGCACCAACATTATTGAAGGTTATGGTTTATCTGAAACCTCACCAGTTGCGACAGCAAACCCACCGACATCAACTGAATTTAGCGGTACCATTGGTATTCCATTACCATTGACTGAAGTTGCGATTTTAGATGATGATGGTAATAATGTTGCATTGGGCGAACAAGGTGAAATCTCAATCCGTGGTCCACAAGTCATGAAAGGCTATTGGAACCGTCCAGATGAAACTGAAAAAGTGATGACGACTGATGGTTTCTTCCGTACGGGTGATATTGGTATCATGGACAGTCGCGGATACATTAAAATTGTCGATCGTAAAAAAGACATGATTTTGGTTTCAGGCTTCAATGTATACCCATCTGAAATTGAAGAAGTGATTTCTACACATCCAAAAGTATTGGAAGTGGCAGCAATTGGTGTTCCTGATGAAAAATCAGGTGAAGTGCCTAAGCTTTTTGTAGTGAAAAAAGATCCGTCTTTAACCACAGAAGAAGTCCTTGCTTTTGCTAAAGAGAACTTAACAGGCTATAAACGTCCGCGTTATGTTGAGTTTATGGATGAATTACCAAAATCGAACGTAGGTAAAATTTTACGTAAAGATTTGCGTAAAACTGCATAAGTTAGCTATTTAAAAAGCGCCGTTTTCGGCGCTTTTTTTTATGCTTTTTTAATCAATTTTTCATTAACCAGCGATCAATATATGGGCGCCCAAGGCCAAAAATACCGACAAAAGTAAACATGGTGCCAAACTGGCGGCTAAAACTGGGTAAACGAAATGCACCATAGCTCAGATAATTATCAATCAAGCAATACACCAAAATTGCGGTGAGCCAATACCATAAGTTTTGACGCTTAATGCTGACCATCCAGAAGGCCACAATTAAAATAATCAGTGTACCGATAGGTGATGCAATATTCATATTGGCACAGATGGTTGCGATTAAGAACGCAACGATTGGCAACACGATTTTGAGTACACGATCTACCTGACGTTGATGTTGCTGCTGTTTTTCAAGTACATCGAACATTTTTTGTTGATCAGGGTTGACCATAATGGATCCTTATTGCTCATGTATAAAAACATTATAATTTAACAAAAATTATTGTTGAAACACCATGCTATGATATGTAGCAGAAAATCGTAATGAGAAAAATGGGATGCAAAGCATAAGCGGAATAGTTTATCTCATCTTAATTGCATGTTTATTGCCTTATGTTTTTACCGTAATTGCAAAAAAAACAGCGGGCTTTAAAGCACGAGATAACCAAAACCCACGAGAATTTTTGGGTAAAACCACGGGCTTGGCAGCACGTGCCCATGCGGTACAGCAAAATAGTTTTGAAAGTTTACCATTATTTATTGCTGCGATTTTAATGGCAGAATATATGGTGGTGCAGCAAACGGTGATTATGACCTTTGGCATGGCCTATATTGTATTTCGAATTATGTATGGTATTTGCTATTTAGCCAATTGGGCAACGTTGCGCTCAATTGTTTGGTTATTGTCTTTGCTTTGCCCAATTTGTTTATTAATTTTGGTGATTAAATTAACCTAAAGTCGTTGCATTGATGCAAATACATATTTGGGCGTAGCAGATGTATAATCACGAAGTTATTTAATTCTCAAAAACCGTTATAATCGTGCGGTTTAAATAAGATTTAACTTGTTAAAGAGTGATGCTATGAGCTACAGCAATATCCCAGCGGGTAAAGATGCACCAAACGACATCTATGTCATTATTGAAATTCCTGCAAATGCAGCACCAATCAAATACGAAATTGATAAAGATTCAGATGCTTTATTTGTAGACCGTTTCATGGGTACAGCCATGTTCTACCCAGCGAACTACGGTTATGTGCCAAATACATTATCTCTTGATGGTGATCCATTAGACGTACTTGTGGTGACACCATATCCAGTTGAACCAGGTTCAGTGATTCGTTGCCGTCCTGTGGGCAAATTGAACATGGAAGATGACGGTGGTATCGATGCAAAATTGATTGCGGTTCCACACGAAAAATTAACCCCACTTTATAAAGATGTTCAGGAATATACAGATCTTCCTGAATTGTTGATCAAACAAGTGGAACACTTCTTTGCTCACTATAAAGACCTTGAAGCAGGTAAGTGGGTAAAACTAAGCGGTTGGGAAGGTGCTGATGTTGCGAAACAAGAAGTGCTTAGCTCAATTGAAGCCTACAAAGCAGCAAATCAATAATTGTTGTGTCATTTAGGTTTGTTTTTCAAAGCTAAATAAAAAAACCTGCACAATGTGCAGGTTTTTTTTGATATGCGAAAATTAATCTGAATTAGAAGAATTTTACAGGGATATCAAGCCAGATACGCCATTCGTTGGTATCACCAATGTATGCAGATTGGTAAGCATCGCTTGCACGGTAGTAAGAGTGACGAAGACGTAAGCTCGCATCTTTGGCAAAACCAGATTGAACTGTGTATTTCACTTGGTTGAAGAACTCACGTTCAGTCGCATTATCAGCAGCTAATTGAGCACGATCAACTTGACCTGCAACATCAATATCCCAACCATAAACAAAAGCAGTTGTCCAAGTTAAACCTGGAACATTCAAACCTGCAAAGTTGTAAGTATATTGAAGTTGTGCTGATTTTTCATCATTACCAACGAAGTCAGAAAGATAAGAATTAGCCAAATACATGGTTTGATGACCATCAGCAACGCCTTGACCTAATCCATAGTCATAACCCGTATTGCCAGTATTTTGCTGGTAAGCCACCATGACATTGTGGTTGCCCGTGTTATAGGTACTAGAAATTGACCAAATATTATTGCTTAAGTTCGTGAGATCATTGGTTGTGTGTGAGTATGTATACGCACCACCGTCAGTCTTTGTATCCCAGTTCGTATGGTAACCGCTGAAGTCATAAGTCAAAGAACTATCGTTTGCTAAAGCTTGTTTAAAGTTGGCATTTACATAATGACGTTCTAAACGATCCTTGATGTCAGCACCAAAATAAGATGTATTTAGAGCGTCGTTGAATTGATACTTAGCGCCCCACACAACAGCGCGATCCAATTTATTCGCATCACTTGCGATTTGGTCTGAATATTGGTTTTTAGTGAATTTACCAGCCGTTAACTCTAGACCTTTAATCTCACGGCTCGTTGCTAACACACCGTCAAAGTATTCAGGTACTAAACGTACAGTGTTACTTGCAAGTACAGGTAGGTCGAGCACTTGAGTACCATAGCGAACTTCAGTATTTGAAATACGTGCTTTTACAATACCGCCACCACGTGTCCAATGATCGTAAGTATCACCTGAGTTTTCTTTACCATTCAATGTTTCACGAGGAATCATGCCATTACCAGCATTGTTGTTGGCGCCAATTTTAAAAGAAGCATCGCCAATTGCACCTACACCAAAACCAATCACGCCTTTGGTATAGCCAGATTCCAATTTAACCATTGCAGTCTGAGCAGTTGAGCTTGTATCAGTATCATTTTTTTTATCACGAGAAAGATAACCCGTGCGGAATAATACAGATCCTTCTGCATCTTCTACGAAACCTTTAGATTCACTTTGCTCACTTGCAAAGGCAGTAGAAATAAGAGCAGCTTGGATTAAAACTGCTAAGGTAAGTTTTTGTGTTTTTTGCATTGGGAGAAAGCCTTATACAAAATAGGAGGAAGAAATTGAAAGAATTGTATACATAATGTATATCAGAAAAATCTTTTTTTTATTCATTTTATTTCATTAAAGTTATGCATTTTTTGAATATAAATTTGGCTGTTTTGTAAAATAAAAATTGCCGATTTTTTTATTTTTTTAAATTATTATTTAAAACAATAATATATTTAAATTATGGGTGATTTTTTATGTAATTTTTTAAAAATTAGTCAACAAACTTTTGAGCTTGGTTGCTATTTTTAGGATCTAATACTTTAGTCGTATAAGGGTTTTTCATGCTTATCTATAGCTCTCTACAGTTGGCTTGTACAACCTGTTTTGAAGTTTTAAATCGCGCTATATTTTTGATATTTAATGTAAAATTCATCTAATTTATAGCAATTAAAAATAGATTTTTTCTTCATTTAAGCGCTTATTTTAGGTCAAAATTAAATCTAAAAAGAAGGATTTTATTTAAAAAGAAGTGATTTGAAATGATAAAAAAGCTTTAAAATCCGCAGCTAAATTTGTCATCGAAAAAAGAAGCTTCAGTTGATTCTATCAAGGCCAGTAATGCATCAAAAGTCACATAAAATTACGTTATCTTTATTATTTCGTATGAATGCAATGTCTACATTTGCAGAAGAAAAGACAACTTTAGCAATAGCGAGGCAGTTAACAACTCGTTTTGCGGTGGTGAATCAATATATTTACCGTGGTGGGGTGCAAAATGATGATGTTGCGCTACAGACGGGTATTGAATATGCACCTAACCATGTTGTTGCAGTAGGATGCTGGGGGCAACCTTAGGTCATGACCATCTAATGACAGTAAAAATATTCCGAATATTGCTTTGACTGCATCGTTAGATGATGTGGTTGGGGGGCAAGGATCATTTTGATACAAATTTTGATGATCAGGTGGTATTGGGTCTCAATTTTAATTTTTAAGCTGAAAAGCACAAAGAATTTTTAAAGTGCATCGATTATTTTAAGTTTATGCACTTTTTTTACGCATAATATAAAAATATGATTAAAAATTAGCCTTAAAAAGAGGCATGATGTAAGTAAATATAAATCTTCATTGAAAGTGCGTTCAGCCATTTAATGCCGAACAACCGAGCAAAGGTGTTGAATCAACGCGATCTTAGATAAAATGCTTTATATGGAAAAATTTATAAAAAATTTACGTTTTTGGGAAAAAGTGAAATAGAAAATTTACGCATAAACAACTGATATTGCCTGTCTTGATGATGGGTTTAAAAGGTTTATGCATGTCCATATTTTACAAAATTGGTTTTGCTCGCAAGAGAATTTTGTTCTCCAGTTTTTTTATTTTAAAAAATTGGCATAGCAATTGCTAATATCCAGTTGAGTCTAGAAAAAATTATTGGGGATCTCCAAATGCTTAAAAAATTATTGGTTGTTGCGACATTAACGGGTTTATCTGGCGCTGTATTTGCTGATGAGACACCTGCATTACCATTTGGTTTATCTTTTAGTGGAACGGCTGCCTTAACCTCAGATTATCGTTTCCGTGGTATTACGCAAACAGAAACAGATCCAGCGCTACAAGCCGGATTTACATTGGCACATTCTTCAGGTTTGTATGTTGGACTTTGGGGTTCAAACGTTAATTTTGGTTCTGGAACGCCAAGTCTAGAGCTAGACCCTTCAATTGGTTATGCGACGACTTTAGAGAGTTTTAGCAGCAAGCCCGTTTTAGATGTGGGTGTGGTGTATTACAACTATCCAAGTGCGAGTGATTTAAACTGGGCAGAATTGTATGGCAAGCTGTCATTTAAAAATGCTCTTGCTGAAGGTGATAGTATTCTTACCAATATCAACTATACCAATGACTATGCGGGTGCAGATGCAGACAGTTGGAATCTGAATGTAGCTTATTCAGTACCTTTTGGCTCTAGCGGTTTTGGTGGTGTTGCAGCTGTAGGTTATACCGCAGTCGATGATGAATATAAATTTAATGGTGGTGAGGATCATTATGTCGACTGGAAAGCCGGTGTGACTTATAACTTTAAATCTTTATCCAGTGTAACGGCTGAACTTGCAGCAGTTGGAACAAATATTGAAACTGAAGGTCTATCAGATGCTGGTAAACGTGGTGTAGAAACAGGTGCAGTCTTCACGTTAACCAAAGCATTTTAATTTTTGAAACTTTAACTTAAATTTCAAATAGAAAAGAACCTCTAAAGCCATGCTCTAGAGGTTCTTTTTATTGAGATGATTGAGGGACTTCTGACATTTCATCCCTTTGCGCTAAAAATAAAGCATTGTTTTATTTTTGCTCATTTTGCAGAAAAAGCAGCATGATAGGTCACAATGCCTTGTGGAAATTTTCCATCGAAACTCAATGCTTGAAAATACTCAGCAGGTACACCGTCTAAAATAAGATGGTTGATAGGCTGAAAACCAAATTGAGCATAAAAATGGGGATCACCTAAAACAACACAACCTGCTGCACCCGTGGCTTTCAATTGCTTTAATGCCGTATTTATCAGTGCTGAACCCACGCCGTGGTGTTGCCATTTGGGCGCAACGGCAATAGGACCTAAGCCAAACCAACCTTCGACAGCTGAAGAAATGCTGACCGGAGAAATCGCGATATGTCCGACAATTTCTTGATTTAAAACAGCCACCAATACAATAGTCAGTTGCTGTACATCACGTAAAGCATGAACAATGAATTGCTCGGTATGGCTGGAATATTGCTGATCGTTAAAGGCTTGTTCAATCACATGTGAAATTGCAGCATGATCAGCACGGCTTTCATTACGGATGATTAAATTTTGCAGCAATGATTAACCTTGTTGCGCTCGGTAAGACAAAGCTTCGGTTAAATGCTGGCTTTGAATATCCGTATGTTGTGATAAATCGGCAATACTTCGTGCTACACGTAAAACCCGATGATAGGCACGTGCAGATAAGTTTAGGCGCTGCTGTGCCATTTCCATAATACGCTGGGTTTGGGAATCCAGTGGTGCAAACTGCTCCAGTTGTTTCGGACTTAAAGCATGATTGAGACATTTTTGCCGTTGTATTTGTTGTTCATAGGCTTGAATCACGCGTTCACGTACAGTCAGGGAGTTTTCCACGGGAGTTGTATTTTGCAGTTCATGTGCTTGTAATGGTGGCACATCCAAATGCAGGTCAATACGATCTAGTAATGGCCCTGAAATACGGTTTTGGTAGCGTTTAATGGCATCCGCAGAACATTGACAACGGGTATCTTGATTAAAAGCATAGCCACAAGGGCACGGATTCATGGCTGCAATCAGTTGAAAATTTGCAGGGAACGTCATTTGCCGTGAAGCACGAGAAATTACAATTTCTTTAGACTCTAAGGGCTGCCTTAAAACTTCTAAAACTTTGCGATCAAATTCAGGTAATTCGTCTAAAAATAAAACGCCTAAATGTGCCAAAGTAATTTCACCGGGTTTTGGATGTGAACCACCACCGACCAAGGCAATCGCAGAAGCGGTATGATGTGGTGCACGAAAAGGGCGCTGCCCAAAAGAGTGCACAGTATTGGCAACCGAATAAATACGCGCGACTTCTAAGTTTTCCTGCATATTTAAGGGCGGTAAAATACTGGCCAGACGGGAAGCTAAAAGGGTTTTTCCTGTGCCCGGCGGCCCTTTAAACAATAAAGAATGTCCACCTGCTGCGGCAATTTCTAAAGCACGCCGTGGGCGCTGTTGACCTTTGACATCGGCTAAATCAAATTTGTATTGATCCACTGTCGTTGTCGTCTGTAGTTGATATTGTGCAATCGGTTGTTGCTTAGATAAATGCTCACAGACATCTTTTAAATGTTGGGCAGCGAAGACTTCAAACTGAGGTAATTGCGAGGCTTCTGGTGCATTTTGTTCAGGTAAAATGAGTTGATGCCCAGATTGTTGGCAAGCAATGGCAATACTTAAAATTCCGGTAATCGGGCGAAGTTGACCATCCAAAGCCAGTTCACCAATAAATTCCAATTGATCTGTGGCATGTTCAGGAATTTGTCCTGATGCCATCAGAATGCCTAAAGCAATGGGTAAATCGAGACGTGAACCATCTTTGGGTAAGTCCGCAGGGGCTAAATTGATGGTGAGGCGTTTGGTTGGAAATTGAAAACCACTATTAATAATGGCAGAGCGCACCCGGTCCTTACTTTCACGCACTGCGGCTTCAGCAAGCCCAACAATGGTTAAAGAGGGTAGGCCTTGACTGACGTGAACTTCGACCTCAATAAGCGGTGCGTGAAGTCCAAGCAGACCTCGAGTATAAATTTTAGCAAAAGACATTTTTGTTGTTCCATTATAGTGCGTTATTTTTAATCGTTTTGTGTCTTTTAATGCACTAAGAAAGTGCTTATTTATTATTCTTGATTTTAATTTCTAAAGCTTCAACCTGTTTAAGCAGTTCGTTTAATCGGATATTGGTATTGTTGAGTGTAGTACGTTGACGCTCAAGTTCATCTTTAGAGACTAAATCCATCTTGGCAACAGCTTCATTCAGTAAGGCTCGTAAATTATGCTCAAGGTCTTTTTTCGGTTGCTCTATTTGTTCCATGATTGCTTGTAATAAAGTTTCGATCATTGCTGATTCCCTAATGGTGGTGAGGTGGTTGCAGTGTAGCATTGCTCAAAGCTAGACCATAGCCCCAGCAATGAGATATGGCTTTGTTCGATAAGTAAAATTGTCAGTTTTATCGTAAAAAAGTTGAGTTTTTAAAGATCGGACTACGCTTAAAAGTCTAAAATAGGTTATAAAGAAAACTTGTGCTGAAAGTTTCTGTTTCCCCCAACCTAAAAAGTTTTGGCACGAAATTTGAACATAAAACCTTACTGGTGAAAGAAGCCGAAGGAAAACCAACATGAAGCTCGTAACTGCAATTGTAAAACCCTTTAAATTAGATGACGTGCGTGAAGCACTTTCTGAAATTGGTGTTCAAGGGATCACTGTAACCGAAGTCAAAGGCTTTGGTCGTCAAAAAGGTCATACTGAACTTTATCGTGGCGCAGAATATGTCGTTGATTTTTTACCTAAAGTTAAAATTGAAATCGCAATTAGCGATGAAATGGTCGATTCAGTGATTGAATCGATTACACGTGTTGCAAGCACAGGTAAAATTGGTGACGGTAAAATTTTCGTGACTAATTTAGAACAAGTCATCCGTATTCGTACAGGTGAAACAGGTGCAGATGCTGTTTAATTTGGCACGAAGTTTGCTGAGTACCTAATAACTCAAAAAAACTAGGTTGGGGGATACGAATGAAAAAAATGCTACTGGCGCTGAGTTTATCTGGCGCACTTTTAGGGGGTTCTGTTGCATGGGCTGAAGAAGCTGTAACAGTACCCACTCCTTCTGAAGATGTTGCAGTGGTTGCAACGACTGATACATCATTAACGCATTCTGAATTGGCTGTTGCTCCAGCTGAAGCAATAGCAGCGCCTGTAGAAGAAGAAGTAAAATTAGACACAGGTGATACGGCATGGATTTTAGTGTCTACAGCACTGGTTTTACTCATGACCATTCCCGGTTTAGCCTTGTTCTACGGCGGTATGGTTCGTAAGAAAAACGTACTGAGCACGATGGCACATAGCTTTGTTGCTGCTGCAATCGTGAGTCTTACTTGGATTGTGATTGGCTATACCCTTGCTTTTAGTGAAGGGAATGCATTTATTGGTGGCTTAGATAAAATCATGCTATCAGGCATTACCACAGATGCACTCACTGGAACAATTCCAGAAATTCTATTTGTTATTTTCCAAATGACCTTTGCCATTATTACTGTAGCCATCATTACCGGTTCGATTGCAGAACGGATGAAATTCAGTGCTTTTGTGGCATTTGTTACCATTTGGAGTGTTGTGGTCTACGCACCGATTACCCACTGGGTATGGGGTGGTGGCTGGTTAGGTCACGATGGCGCACTGGATTTTGCTGGAGGTACTGTAGTTCACATTAACTCAGGTGTTGCAGGTTTGGTTGCTGCATACATGCTGGGCAAACGTATGGGCTTAGGTCGTGAATCTATGGCACCGCATAACCTTGCTTTAACCGTGATTGGTGCAAGTTTAGTTTGGGTGGGTTGGTTTGGATTTAACGGTGGTTCTGCACTGGGTGCCAACGGTTCGGCAGGTTATGCGCTCGTTACCACTCAAGTTGCAGCGGCAGCGGCAGCAATTGCATGGTTAATTACTGAAAAATTGGTTCGTGGTAAAGCATCGGTACTAGGTGGTGCATCTGGCGCGGTGGCTGGTTTAGTGGTGATTACACCCGCAGCAGGTTTTGTCACTGTAGGTGGTGCATTGGCCATGGGTTTAATTGGTGGTGTGGTCTGCTTCTGGGGTATTACCGCACTGAAACGTGCATTGAAAGCCGATGATTCTTTAGATGCTTTTGGTCTGCATGGTGTGGGTGGTATTGTCGGTGCACTGTTAACCGCAGTATTTGCCAGTGAATTCATTATGGGCGATAAAGCACCTACAGATATGATGCATCAATTATGGGTACAAGCTGAAGGTGTACTTGCAACGATTGCTTATTCTGCTGTGCTGACTTTCATCATCCTTAAAGTGATTGATTTGGTGATTGGTATTCGTGTTACTGCGGATGACGAACGTATGGGTCTAGACTTAAGCCAACATGGTGAACGGGTTGAATAATAGCTAAACCGCATAATCAATATATTGTGTGAAACAGCCCGAAAGGGCTGTTTTTTTTCCATATCTTGCGTAAGGCTCTACAAAGTGCAGAATTTTTGCTACACTCTAAATCCGATTTGATTTGTTCAATTAAACCGCTATGCATTGCCCATTTTGCAACGCCGCAGATAGTAAAGTGATAGATTCGCGTTTGGCTGCTGAAGGCTGTCAAATTCGTCGACGTCGTGAATGTATCAGTTGCGGAGAACGCTTTACCACTTTTGAAACCTACGAAGTTGTTATGCCTCGGGTGATTAAATCTGATGGCAAAAGCGAGCCTTTTGATGAAGCTAAAATGCGTCGTTCATTGATGCATGCGCTGCAAAAACGACCTGTGACCCAAGAGCAGATCGAAACCGTACTCAGTGATATCCAATTACAAATTCGTCGCTTAGGCGAGCGTGATGTGAAGTCACGTACCATTGGTGAAATTGTCATGCAATCTTTGTTTGCACTGGATCACGTGGCGTATGTGCGTTTTGCCTCGGTGTATCAAGATTTCCAAGATGTAGAAGCCTTTCGCCGTCAAATTGAACAAATGCAACAACGTGAACATTAAAAGAGTTTCAAGATGTCTAAGCTAAGCCCAGATTCCATTCAACAAGACCAAATGTGGATGCAATTTGCCTTAGCAGAAGCCGCGACAGCAATTTATCGAACACGGCCCAATCCTGCAGTGGGATGCGTAATTGTCAAAGAGCATCAAATTGTGGGTCGTGGAGCAACAGCACCTGTCGGGGGATCACATGCGGAAGTCTTTGCTTTAAAGCAAGCGGGTGATCAGGCACATGGTGCAACAGCTTATGTGACTTTAGAACCTTGCGCACATTATGGTCGTACACCGCCCTGTGCGAATGGGTTGGTTGAGGCAGGCATTACACGCGTTGTGATTGCGTGTTCAGATCCCAATCCATTGGTGGCAGGTAAGGGTGTGCAAATTCTTGAAAATGCAGGAATTGAAGTAGTACAAGGTGTTTGCGAAGCACAAGCGGCTGCACAAAATAGAGGTTTCCTGAAAGCGATTGCAACGGGCATGCCTTATGTACGGTTAAAAGTGGCGTCTAGTTTAGATGGTCGCACCGCCATGGCATCGGGTGAGTCGAAATGGATTACGGGTACTGCGGCACGACGAGATGTACAACATTGGCGCGCGATTTCTGGTGTGGTCATCACCGGTATTGAAACGGTACTGGCTGATGATTGTCAGCTCAATGTGCGTCAGTTAGAGGGTATTGCCGATATCAGTACAATTGTGCAACCAAAACGTCTGGTGCTTGATCGTCAGGGGCGTTTACCCTTGACAGCAAAAATTTTGGCGCAAGCTGAAACGGTTATGGTGATGGGACCATTCCGTCAGGAACTTGCCGATTTAGGCGTGTTACAATTTAGTGTACAGCCTTTAACAGACTTGCTACAGCGCTTAGCGACACAGCATCACATTTATGATGTGTTGGTGGAAGCAGGAGCAACATTATCGACGGCCTTTTTACAAGCGCGGTTGGTCGATGAAATGATCAGCTATGTTGCACCGACCTTTTTAGGTCAAACGGCACGTGCGATGTTTAATGCGGAATTTAATCGTATGGCAGAGCAACTTCGATTTAAGCTCATAGATGTCACCCAATTGGGGAATGATGTGCGCTTAAGGTTAATCCCTTCTCAAGAGACAGTATGAATTCAGAGTCTTCGGTTTATCATAAACGTCGTCATTCAGCACGTACCACAGACGAATATCTTTTTAATCAGCTTGTTCCGTATTTAGGCAATAAGCGTCGTTTACTGCATCTGATTTTAGAAGCGCTTGAGAGCACGGGAACATTAAAGAGTAAAAATGGTCGTGCGCCAATTTTTGCCGATTTTTTTGCAGGCTCGGGTGTGGTTTCACGTCTGGCACGTCAAAATGGTTATCGCGTGATTGCCAATGATTGGGAACCGTATAGCCATGCACTCAACAGTGCGATTTTATCGTGTACAGAAGCACCGGCATTTAAGGAATTGGGCGGCTATCAAAAAGCCATCGATTACCTAAACCGCTTGCCTGAAGTAAAAGGCTGGGTGACGCATAATCTGTGCCCACGGAATGATGAAGTTTATGACCCCACCCGCGATCGTTTGTTCTTCAAACGCCGTAACGGCATGCGTATTGATGCGATTCGTCAGCAGATTGCCACTTGGCAGGCGCAAGGGGCTATTGATGATGTTGAGATGAGTGCTTTACTGGCACCGTTACTTTATTCTGCCAGTTTTGTCAGTAATACCAGTGGCGTATTCAA
Organism: Acinetobacter sp. ANC 4973; assembly: GCF_002135275.1. Lineage (NCBI taxonomy): Bacteria > Pseudomonadati > Pseudomonadota > Gammaproteobacteria > Moraxellales > Moraxellaceae > Acinetobacter > Acinetobacter sp. ANC 4973. Next base: position 349,252 of record NZ_NEGM01000002.1, on the reverse strand, counting down.
AAGTTTTCATCATGGTTGGGGCGGTAAAACGCAAACGGCTTTAGAGCGCATTGAATCCTTACTTTGGCTAACACCGAGTCGTTTTTGTGACATTGGTGAACCGAAAAAACCCGCCGCAGAAGTGTGGTGTGTCGATGCACAGCATTTAGCCAATCAAATGAGCAGTTTTGAAGTGGATGTGGCTTATCTTGATCCACCTTATAATCAACATGCTTATAGCAGTAACTATCATGTACTCAATGCGTTGACTTTATGGGATCAGGCCGATTTACCGAGTCCAGATACCAAAGGCTTTAAAAGCGGAATTGACCGAGCATGGCGTAAAGAGCGCCCAAGTCAGTATAATTCTTCTAAATATGCCAAAGAAGCCTATGAAAAATTGGTCGCCACCATTAATGCACGTTATATTCTGACCAGTTATTCGACCGATGGTAATATTGAAGCGGGCGACTTGCTGCAAGCAAATTTAAAACGTGGTCGTGTGACTTTACTCACGCAAGATGTGCCACGTTATCGTGTCAGTAAGCAGCGTCAGTCAGAGCGTGCACGTGTGCTGGAGTTTATTGTGATTACCGATACCCATGCCAAATCAGGGCCGCCATTACGCCAGCTTTTAGGTCAGTTGTATCATTTTGCCGAACTGGGCGGGGTTGATACCACGGGTGTGAGTACGCAATTGGCATTGTGGTAAAACAAATACAGAAATAGAGAGCAAATTATGTTTACAGGCATTATTGAAAGTCTAGGCAAAGTTGAAAGTTTACAAAGTGTAGGCGGTGATGTTCGTTTACGTATTGGCAGTAACCTTGATATGTCTGATGTGCATTTGGGTGATTCAATTGCCACCAATGGTATTTGCCTCACCGTGATTGAGTGGGGTGAAAACTGGTATGCGGCTGATGTATCCCGTGAAAGTTTAAACCGTACTACACTTGGCACGTGGAAGGTCGGTCAGCCTGTAAATGTCGAAAAAGCCATGTTGCCCACAACACGTTTTGGTGGACATATCGTCAGCGGTCATGTTGATGCTGTAGGTGAAATTACCGTCGTCCGTGAAGATGCACGGTCAATTTATTATGAAGTCACGGCACCTGCTGAAATTGCAAAATATTTAGCGGAAAAAGGTTCGGTGACCGTCGACGGGATTAGCCTGACCATTAACCACTTACGTGGCAGTGTGATTAGCCTGAATTTGATTCCACATACCGCAGATCGAACCAATATTGGCACGTGGAAAACTGGTGCTAAAGTCAATTTAGAAGTTGATGTTCTTGCCCGCTATATTGAACGTTTAATGCTGGGTGATAAAGCTGCTGAAACCAAAGAACAATCGAAACTCAGTATGGCATTTCTGGCAGAAAATGGCTTCTTGAAGTAAAAAAACATAGAATAGAAAACAGTCTCATTGCAAAATTAGACTGTTTTTTTTTGTTTTTATGCATGGTTTTGCATGTAGATGCACTTCTTATGGTTAAAGTGGATAGGTAAAAATGCTTGATTTTTTAATGCATATTGAACAATGGTTGCCTACTTTGCTGGATCATTATGGCCTTTGGATTTACGCCATTTTATTTCTGATTATCTTTGCCGAAACCAGTTCCGTCTTTATGTTTTTCTTACCCGGGGATAGCTTGCTACTGGCGATTGGCGCACTGTGCTCAACCACAGCAGTCATCCATTTACACTATATGGGACTGTTGCTTTTTACGGCGGCTGTATTGGGTTATATGGTTAATTATTATACCGGTCGGATTTTGGGCTTTAAGTTTTTTCATGCCCATGCAAAGTTTTTAAAGCCTGAATATATTGCCAAGACCAATCATTATTTTAGCAAACATGGTGGAAAAACCATTTTGGTGGCACGTTTTGTGCCTTTTGTCCGTTCCTTTGCGCCGTTTGCTGCGGGTGCAGGGCACATGAATATCTTCAGTTTTATGTTGTATAACTTGGTGGGTGGTCTGATCTGGATCAGTTTGCTGTTAGGGCTGGGGTATGGGGTTGGGAATATGCTTGGATTGGCCGTAGATGTATTTTAAGGTTTAAAGTCTTTTTGAACATAAGCAAAGCCCACCAGAGTGGACTCTTTTGATGGTATTGGTTTTTTTAGTGTTTGGTAATGGTGACGGCTGTACTGCCGACCCAAGAACCTAAAAGAGCTGGGCTAGACACAGAAAACTGTCCTTTTTTCGCTTCACGGGAAATATAGATTGAAAGTGAGTGAAAGTCGGCATGGCTGATAAATAAATCTTGAGCAGATAGCTGCCATTTTTCTCCCGAATTGAGTGCTGCAATTTGAGTGGAAATTTGGTGCAAAATATCCATTTTTATTCCTGAATGACACGCATTGGACACGTTAAGATATGACTATCTTGTGACATAAACATGTCATTCATATGACAATCGTAACATCAGGCCAAATAATCATCAGCACTTATGCTTTTGGCTTTTCCGTTGAAAAATTAGAATTTTTTAAAATATATTCAATTTCTTCTTGGCTGGCCTGTTGTAACTTGGCACGAAATACAGCGACGGTTTGTTCAATCAGAGTTTCAGCTTCTAACTCGAGACGTAAACGAACATTTTCCAGTTCCGAAAGCATAGCCGTGTCGCTAATCGACGGCATGCCTTTGGCAAAATTTAATGCCGCACCTTCAGGGTTCTTATGATAACGCGCCGTATAGGTCTGAATTTCACGCTCTAAATTTTGCCGAATCAGGGACAGTGTTTGTGTTTGTTCAGCAAATTGTCGTGTTTCATCGAATTGTAAGGCTTGAGCATAGTCTGCTTGTGCAGCGCGTTTCTTGGCTAAAGACTGTTCTAGCGCACGTTGATGGCGTAAACGAGCATCTTCAATCAATTGTGCCTTACGTTCTACATAAGCACGTTCTATTGTTTCAAAGGATTGTTGTTGTGCGAGCTCGTCTTTTTCCAACCATTTTTGAATATTGGTTTCAGGTTTGAGCACATTGCAGACGCGGTGTAGGTCATCAATAAATGCCTGACGAACAGCCTCAGGTACGTCTAACCAGCGCTGTTTAAAATCTTGACCGACATTTAATGCCACCGCGTATCTCCTTAATTCGATTGATCAGCTATAGTTTAAAAGTTCGTGGTTCAATACCTAAACGTCGATATTGTTTAAATTTTTCACGACCCAGTTGTTTTGCTGATTCATTATTTTCGATGATTTCTATAATGTGACTAAATTTATCAATCTGTTCAAGCGCTTGATTGTTAAAATTAAACACGATCCAGTCCGATTGTTCGGGCAGATGAGATGAAATACAAATTGTAGCCGATTCTTGATCAATGCCATGCGGAATGAAACTGCTGGGATCAAAACTCCACAATCGTTCATCGAGCTGCTGTTGTAATTCTGAGTCTGCACAATATAACCAAATACGTTCAGGCTGTTTCAGAATCTTACGGCACAAACGGCAAGTGCTTTCTACTTGCCGTTCAGGACTTTTTTCAAATAAGTAAAAGCTTACTTTAGCCATTTGACTGTGCACGATTGGCTAAAAATTGGAGCAATAATGGCACAGGACGACCCGTTGCCCCTTTCGCTGAACCCGAATTCCATGCAGTACCAGCAATATCTAAATGCGCCCAACGGTATTCACGCGTGAAGCGTTGTAAGAAGCAAGCTGCGGTGACTGAACCCGCTTTAGGGCCACCAATATTGGCAATATCAGCAAAGGGAGAATCGAGCTGTTCTTGGTAATCGTCAATAACGGGCATGCGCCATACACGGTCAAATGAGGTTTGTCCCGCAGCATGAATTTCAGCAGCCAGTTCATCATCTGGGGTAAATAGACCAGTCAGTACTGAACCTAAGGCAACCACACATGCACCAGTTAAAGTGGCAATATCAATCACCAAAACAGGATTAAAGCGTTTGATGTACGTCAGGGTGTCGCATAAAACCAAACGACCTTCCGCATCGGTATTTAAAATTTCGACTGTTTGACCACTCATGGTTTTTACGATATCTCCCGGACGCGTTGCATGACCTGAAGGCATATTTTCAGCGGCAGCAATTGCACCGACCACATGAATGGGTAATTTTGCTTCACACAGCGCACGCATTGTTCCTAACACAGATGCCGCACCACACATATCGTATTTCATTTCATCCATACCAGCACCAGGTTTGAGTGAAATACCGCCAGTATCAAAAGTGACCCCTTTACCAACTAAGACCACAGGCGCTTGTTCGGTATGAGCTTTATATTCAAGGGTAATCACGCGACCCGGACGATCTGAACCTTTGCTGACTGCAAGGAAGGCATTCATGCCTAAATCGGCCATTTGTTGTTCATTAATCACGGTCACTTTAAGCAAGTCAGGATATTGCGCAGCGAGGGCTTGTGCTTGCTCTGCTAAATATTCAGGGAAGCAAATATTCCCCGGACGATTGCCTAAATCACGTGCCCAGTTTTGACCCGATTGCACAGCATGAATCAGGGTTAATTGTTGTGGGTTCAAAGTACTATTGTGAGAAATAAGATGAATTGTTTCGAGTATGAATTCATTTTTTTTCGATTTATATTCATCAAAAGCATATGCGGCTTGGGTTAAAGCCAAGGTAAATAAATAATGGTGCTCTGCTGCTAATGCAGAAATATCAATACTGATCTGTTTGAATTTTTTTTGTGACGTTTTGATAATGCTTTGCGCAATTTTTGCTAATTTATTGGGTTGTAGATCAGCGGCTTTATCGATGCCGATAAGTACAGTATTACTACATACCGCCACTTTCCCGATGAGTGGTAGGCTTTCAGTTAAGCTGGCTTTAAACTGTGCTGCTTTTGCTAAAGAACTTAAATTATTGATTTCATAAGAAGTAGCTGCCTTTTGTAGCTGCTCAGAATCAACTAATATCAACAAATATGGGCTAGACGCATTCTCTTGGAAGGACGTATTAATTGTTAGTTTCATGTTCTGTATTCATGCCTTTGAATGTTTGCAAACCATTAAACCATTGAAACATTTCTATGAATAGAGTTTCAATGCGCAACGACAGTATAGGTTTTATATTTTCACCATTCGGGTAAACTAAGCCTAGTTTTTATTTGCCTCTTTTTGGGAAGAATTAATTTGATTATTCGGCGTTATTTGGTCAAGCAAGTGGTGTCTACATCCTTGGTTGTAATTGCCTTATTGACTTTAATCATGATGGGTGGTCGACTGATCAAGTACTTTGGTGTTGCGGCACAAGGTCGTTTAGATGTCAGTATTCTATTTAGTATTATTGGTTATCGACTGCCAGAATTTCTAACTTTAATTCTTCCACTGGGCTTTTTTATTGGCTTGGTCTTGGTCTTTGGCCGTTTGTATGTTGACCATGAAATGGCGGTACTCAATGGAAGTGGTGTCAGTCGGCATCGGTTGGGACGCTTACTGATTCCACTGACCGTGGTTTTTCTGGCCGTGCAATTTGTTTTAATGATTTGGATGTCTCCTTGGGGGCTGCGTCAGTTTGAAGAGTTGACGACCAACCAAGCGGTTAGAACGGGCTTCGATTTAGTCCGCCCGAAGGAGTTTATTTCATCTGGCCCCTATACCATTTATGCAGGGGACTTGTCTGAAGATCGTCGTAATTTAAAAGATGTATTTTTCTATCAACGTGCTGCAAAGCCAGATAAACCTGATGTGATGATTTTGGCGAAAGAGGCAACCCGTGTAGAAGTTGCCAATGAAACCGCCAGTATTGTCGATTTGGTCGAAGGTCGTCGTTACGAGTTTTTCCCAGGTAAACCTAAATATACCCAAGCAGAATTTCAATCCTATCGTTTACGTTTAGAAAGTGACACAGAAGCTAAGTTTGAAAGTGCCGAAGTGGAAGCATTACCCATTTCTAAGCTCTGGAGTAATCGTGCTGATCCGGTTGTTGCCAGTGAATTGGGTTGGCGCATCTTCGTTCCATTCTCTATTGTGGTCGCTTTAGCCTTAGCGGTTGCACTTTCAGAAGTCAGCCCACGGCAAGGACGTTATTTAAAACTCTTCCCTGCTTTACTTATTTTTGCCAGTTTGATTGTGGCACTGATGGCGGTGAAGACGCGGGTCAGTAAAGATGAAATGGGGATCGGGGCATATCCGTTGGTCTTGGTGGTATATGGTGTGGCTGCGGCATTATTTTCACGCAAACAAAAACTTGCTCCTAAAATTAAGAAGCGAATTCAGCAGGTGAGGTCTTAAAATGTTAGCACGTCGAATAATTGCCAAACATGTGACCAAAACCACAGCATTAGCGATGCTGGGTGCAACTGTTGTGTTATCGGTTCTACAAGTTTTATTTACCTATTTAGGTGAATTAGGTGAATTAAGTGACACCTATACTGCTTGGAATGCATTAATTTATGTACTTTGGAGTGCACCTCGGTATTTATATGAAATCTTACCGATTGCGGCACTCATTGGTGCTGTGCTGGGTTTGGGTGCTTTAGCATCCAATGCAGAATTGGTGGTGATGCGTTCAGTTGGGATTAGTTTGTGGCGTATCGTCGGTTGGGTGATTCGCTCGGCATTAATTTTGGTGCTGTTGTCCTTTGTGTTAAGTGAATGGGTGATTCCATATACCAATGAGCAAGCCAAAAGCGTCAAAGATCACCGCAGTGTAAATTCATTGGGTGAAGTGAGCGGTTATTGGACACGCGAAGGTCAGCGTTTTATTTATATTGATTATGCCAATGCACAAGGACAGCTCAAACATGTTCAAGTGGTTGACTTTGATGAGCGTTATCACTTGAAAGGGGTGTTAAATGCAGAGCAAGGCCAGTTCATCAAAGATGGCGATTGGAGTCTAAAAACGGCTTCGCAAATTGATATTTTACCGCAGGGCAATGCAACGGTGATTAAGGCAGATCAATTGCCTTTGGCTTTGGCACTACAACCTAAATATGTGCATATGGTGACCATTGATCCTGAGGATTTATCGCCAAGTCAATTGGTCAGCTTTATGAGTTATATGCATGAATATAGCCAAGTACCGAAAACCTATAAACTGGCATTTTGGCAGAAAGTGGCTTCACCCTTTGCTTTAATTGCGTTGGTACTGATTGCCTGTTCCTTTATTTTTGGTCCTTTACGTCAACAGTCGATGGGTTTTCGTTTGGTGATTGCCTTGTTCATTGGCTTAGGATTCTTCTATCTACAAGATTTCTTGGGCTATGCAAGTTTAGTGTATTCACCTTCACCGGCATGGTTTGTCTTTGTGCCGATTATTTTCATGATGCTGGCGGGCGGTTATTTGCTGCGACGTGCTCGTTAATCATTGAATAGCGCCTGATAAAACAATGTGCATGATCCGCTTTAGTCATGATCTGCACATAGAGTCTTGACCGAAAATTCGGTAAGATATAACGATGAAATTGTAAACAAAAGAGTGTTCATTATGACGGGTGCAACTGCTGGCAAAATCCCTCACGTATTGGTAATTATGGATGGTGTAGGGCATCGCGAAGCGGTCGAAGACAATGCTTTCTTAGCAGCCAAACGACCTAATTTAACGGCTATGCAAGAAAAGCATCCACATGGTTTGATTTCCGGTTCAGGCGAAGATGTCGGTCTACCTGATGGTCAAATGGGCAATTCTGAAGTGGGTCACATGAACCTTGGTGCAGGTCGTGTGTTGTATCAAGACTTTACCCGTATTACCAAAGATATTCGTACGGGTGCTTTTTTTGAGCATGACGTTTTGATTGATGCGGTGGAAAAAGCCAAAGCGGCACAAGGTGCTGTACATATTCTGGGCTTGTTGTCGCAAGGAGGTGTACATTCGCATGAAGACCATATTGTGGCGATGTGTGAGTTAGCCTTAAAACGTGGTGCGAAAGTGTATTTACATGCGTTCTTGGATGGTCGTGATACACCACCGAAAAGTGCCCAACCATCACTCGAAAAATTAGATGCACTCTTTGCTCAATATCCGGGGCAGGGGCGTATTGCGACCATGATTGGTCGTTATTTTGCTATGGATCGTGACAATCGTTGGGATCGTGTTGAACAAGCCTATCGTTTGTTAACTGAAGGTGAAGCAGTACGTACCGCGACAACAGCCGTTGCAGGCTTAGAACAGGCTTATGCTGCTGAAGAAAAAGATGAATTTGTCAAAGCAACGCGTATTGGCGATGTGGCTAAAATTCAAGATGGTGACAGTGTCGTCTTTATGAATTTCCGTGCTGACCGTGCCCGTGAAATCACCAAAGCATTTGTCGAAAAAGATTTTGCTGGTTTTGAACGTAAAGTAGTGCCAAATCTGTCTAAATTTGTAATGTTGACGCGTTATCAAGCCACGATTGATGCACCTGTTGCCTATATGCCTCAAGCATTGCATAACTCGATTGGTGAATATTTATCGAATTTAGGTAAAACTCAACTGCGTATTGCTGAAACCGAAAAATATGCTCATGTGACCTTCTTCTTTAGTGGTGGTCGTGAAGATGAATATCCGGGTGAAAAACGTATCCTGATTCCATCACCCAATGTTGCAACCTATGACCTTAAGCCTGAAATGAGTGCTTATGAAGTGACCGATGAGTTGGTGGCTGCAATTAACTCGGGTGAATTTGACTTGTTGGTGGTCAATTTTGCCAATGGTGATATGGTCGGACACACAGGGGTATTTGATGCTGCTGTGCAAGCAGTGGAAGCGGTAGACACCTGTTTAGGTCGTGTCTATGCAGCGGTAATGGCACAAAAAGGCCACATGCTGATCACGGCTGACCATGGTAATGTTGAACAAATGCAAGACTACAAAAGTGGTCAAGTCCATACGCAACATACCACTGAACTTGTGCCCTTCATTTACGTAGGGCCAACTTCTGCAACAATTGCCGAAGGTGGTGTACTTGCCGATGTCGCACCGACATTATTAAGCTTAATGCAAATTCCTGTACCTCAAGAAATGCAAGGTCGTAATTTGATTACTTTGGCATCATAAAATAAATCGTATAAGTATAAACAGGTGAATGAATGGCTTTACAACGCTGGAAGATGGTTGTCACTTTAACCACGTTATTCATGTGTGTGAGCCATTCAGCTCTTGGGGCGGTGAAAACCCCGCCTGTTTTAGATTTTGATGATGAAATTGAACAAAATTATGCTGAAGTTCCCGTGGAATCAATTCAGCAATTTGTGCAAATTTATAGCATTGTCAAAGACAATTATGTCGATGAAAAAAATGATGATGCTTTATTTCAACAAGCAATTAAAGGTTTGGTCGGTGGACTAGACCGTTATTCTCGTTATTTAAGTCCAGAAGATTATAAGCTGTTGTTACAATATACCGAAGGTGATATGGCCTCGGTTGACTTTGAATTGATTTATGATCCACAGCTACATCAGTGGGTGATTCAAGGCTTAAAAAGTAATGCCGATTCGACCAAACAAGGTCTGCGTAATGGTGTTGCTGTATTTAAGATTGATGATCAAGAGCTGAAAAAACTCAATCATGATCAAGTACATAGTTTACTTAATGGTGCTATTGGTTCGACTTTAAGTTTACAACTGGCTCAAAATAGTGCGCCACTGACTTTAGTTCGCAATAAGAAAATAGAAACCGATATACAAGCCAATGTCTTACATAATCAAGTTTTAGTGATAAAAATAAAAGTTTTTCAGCAAGATACAGCCAATGAAATTAAGCGCTTAATTGAAGAGCACTCTTCTTCACGCTTAAAAGCAGTTTTGCTTGATTTAAGAAATAATCCTGGTGGGCTGTTATCTGCTGCGGTGGAATCCGCGGATTTGTTTTTGAATCAAGGGTTGATTGTCTCGACCAAAAGTCGTTCTGAAGGTGATCAACAATTTCAAGCTTTACCCAGTTTCGAATTTCAAAATTTAAAGCTCGGTATTTTAATGAATAGCCGTTCTGCTTCAGCTGCTGAAGTCTTTACCGCAGCACTTAAAGAGCATGGTCGTGCATGGGTTGTAGGTGAAAAAAGTTATGGAAAAGGGGTGGTGCAAAAACTATTCCCTTTGTCCAATGGTGCGGCTTTGCAGATGACGGTATCGCATTATTACACCCCTAAAGGCAACATGATTGAAGGGGTTGGAATTCAACCCAATCAACAATATCTGCTGCAACATGACATGAAAGAGGAAAACTATCTTGAACATGTTGCAGACATTATTCTCAACCATAAATAAATGCTTGAGGACCTGTTGATATTTTAGCCATGCGTTGCATTATTCGCTAAAACAACAGACCTTATTCATCATCGGTATCTAAGCCAAATTTCTTTAAACGATAGCGTAAAGAGCGAAACGACATGCCGAGTTTTTTTGCTGCCAGCGTTCTGTTCCAATGGGTCAGATTCAGTGCATTGAGTAAAATATCTTTTTCAATATTTTCCAAATAAAGCTCTAGACCTTCATCGGGTAACTTTTTCGAAGAAAGTAGAATTTCAGTACGAGGAGCAATCGTTGAGTCCTGATCTACTAGGGTGCTGACGACTGGATAACGTAATGGCGCACTTTGTAAATTCGGCAAGTCAATTTTTTCGTCATCACTTAAAGTCATTGCGCGTTCAATAATATTACGCAGTTCTCGGACATTACCAGGATAATATTGACTCAGCAAAAAGTTTCTCGAACGCTCGGTCAATTGCTTGCTTGGAATACCCCATTCTTGACTGATTTTTTGAATAAAATGATGCGCTAATAAAATAATGTCATCGCCTCGTTCACGTAGTGGCGGAAGCACGAGATCCATCACATGAATACGGAAAAACAAGTCTTGGCGAAATTTACCTTGTTGTACCAAGGCTTCCAAGTCTTGATGACTGGCGCTAATGACCCGAAAATCGACATCAATTTCAGCATCCGAACCGACAGGGCGAATACGTTTTTCTTGCACCGCACGAAGCAGCTTGACCTGCATACTTAAAGGCAGTTCAGCCACTTCATCTAAAAATAAACTCCCGCCATGTGCAGACTGAATCAGACCTTGTTTATCTTGTGTTGCACCGGTAAAGCTGCCTTTTTTGTGTCCAAATAGCTCACTTTCCATCAGTTCAGTTGGAATCGCACCGCAGTTAATCGCGATAAAAGGGCCTTCATTACGATTACTTAAACGATGGACCAGATTGGCAATGACTTCTTTACCTGTGCCTGATTCACCTGTAATAAAGACCGGTGCTTGAGAGCGAGCGATTTTATTTAAGGTAATGCGTAATTGTTGAATTGGCAGCGATTGTCCAATCAATAATTTTTGTTCCAGACTGTCTTCTTTGCTGTTGAAATGCTCGATAGGTTTGTTTAAGGCTTTTTGTAAAAGCTGTTGCAAGTGTTTTTGATTAATCGGTTTACTGACAAAATCAAAAGCACCTGCTTTTAATGCCGCAATTGCAATTTCCATATTGCCATAGGCAGTCAATACAGCCACGGGTAAGGATGGAAAGCGTTGAGTCAACCATTCTACCAACTGTAGTCCATTACCATCAGGTAAATTTAAATCTGTTAAACAAGCATCATAACTATTTTCAGATAAGAGTTTTTTGGCTTGTTCTAGACGATGTGCAATATGAGTTTTTATGCCTATACGCGATAAAGACATTTGCATTAAGGTACATAAATCTTCCTCATCATCCACTAACAAAACAAGTGGTTGTCGTTCCACAATTACACCCCAGTAATATTAATTTAAAGCAACACGTGGGCATTCTATTCGAAAGCATGCCCCTTGTTTTTGTTCTACGTAGCTGAGTTCTGCTTGGTTTGCTTCGCAAAAGCTACGTGATAAGTATAATCCTAAACCAGTTCCTGTAATTTCGGTACTAAAAAAAGGTTGAAATAAATAAGCAAGGTCTTGTGATGCGACACCTGAACCAAAATCACGCACATCAATGCGAACATTGGACTCATGGGAATACACATTTAATTCGATCTTTGCATCTGCTGGAACATTATGCCGAATTGCATTACGCAGCAAGTTAATGAGAATTTGCCGCAGTTGAGCTTCATCAAACGTGATCGCCATTTTATCTTGTATGTTGTATTTAATTTGCTGTGTGACGTCAGCTAAATCTTCTTGTAGGAATTGTGGGATAAACTGATTCAGTTGTAATTGTGTGGGATAGGTTTCTTTATTTCGCACCATATTCAGCGTATCTTGGATGATGCAATCAATCCGTAGCGCTTGTTTAGCAATCATCTGGCTTAAGTGTTGTTGCTGATCTGGATCACTGTCTGCCAAAAGTTCATTGGCTTGGACAATCGCTGCGAGAGGGTTGCGAATTTCATGTGCAATACTGGCGGAAAGTTGTCCTAATGCTGCAAGCTTGAGTTGTTGTACTCTTTGATTGAGCTTACGGGCATCTTGTATGACCAACAAGGTTAGCGTTTGATGGGGCACAATTAATTTTTGCACTTCAATGTGCATATGATACTGACTCAGTTGTGACTCGAATTGAAATTTTTCACCATTTTTGAGCTGATCAAATTTGAGCAATTCAAATAAGTCAGGCTGAACTTTGTATAAAGGGGATTTATCATAAGCATAAAGCGGAGGAATACCCAACAGCATACATGCCGCAGGATTGCTGAGTACAATGTGACAGTTATCATCTAAGACCAAATAACCCAGTTCAATCTGCTCTAAAATATAACGGTTCAAATTTTGCAGTCGATTAAGTTCCAGAGATTGCGAAAAATTTAAATTTTCCAACAATTGGAAGCGTCGAACCGCTAATTGACCACTGCCATATACGACAAAAAACAAAAAAGCCAACAGGGCACTATTGCCGATATTATTGAGTGATGAAAAATCAAATAAGCGACCTAAAAAAAGCTGGTAAACAACACTAATCACCGCAATTAGGGTAATGACCAATGCCTTTTGTGCATCGAGTAATAAAGATGCGGCAAAAATGGTGATCACAAAAAGCAGGCTTAAATGCAGATTAGGGCCATCCATGGCCAAAGTCAGTAGACTTAAAGCAATGACATCGGCTGTAAACAGCAAAATGAATTGTTGTGGGATTTTAGATTTTATTTTTCTAATTAAAATCAATTGGATGAAATTGATGGTGACGTAGCCAATCAATACATAAAGATAGAGTTTTGGATATTGATAATCTGTATTTAAGCGATGATAAGTAAGTACAAAAATCAGTAGAAGACACGTCGCAATAATCAATCTATAGGTAGCATACCACATGCCTAAATGATATTGATTAAACTCAAAAGTATGGTTTTTTTGCGTCATGCATGTCTTCTAGAAAGCGAAATCAAAAAGTATTAAGGTTTAATTAGCCCATAACGAATGGCTAAATGGGTCAGTTTTACATCACTGTCTAAATTCAGTTTTTCGAAGATACGATAACGGTAAGTATTGACGGTTTTCACACTGACAAACAGTTTGTCGGCAATTTCTTGTGCACTAATACAATTCACCACCATCATTGCCACTTGCATTTCACGTTCTGATAATGCATTAAATGGGGACTGTTGGGTATCTGAAAGATATGAACTGGCCAGTTGCTCCGCAATATCGGCACTAAAGTATTTGCCACCTTGCATGACTTTGTTGATGGCACGAACCATCTCTGTGACTGGAGCACCTTTGGTAATATAGCCTTTTGCACCAGCTTTTAATAATAATGAAGGGTAAGGTTCTTCCGCTAAACCACTGACAGCGAGGACTTTGGTCTCGGGTGCAGTTTGCAATAGGCGTCGGGTGGTTTCTACCCCACCAATGCCCGGCATGTTCACATCGAGTAAGACCACATTGGGGTGATGTTGACGGACTAAGGTAATTGCTTCTTCTCCAGATTCAGCTTGACCAATGACTTGAACATCCGCATGGTCTTCGAGCATTCGGCAAATCCCGGTACGTACCAACTCATGGTCATCTACTACTAAAACTGTGATCACCTAGTTCTCCCTCAAATAAAAAAAAGCATGTTTTTTGTTACATAAAGCAAAATAAGCTTGCAATGAAATGACAAAATTAGCAATCCTATTCTTAATCTTTAAATGAAATGTTATGCACAATGTGATGAGCGAGAAACTGTTCACCTTTGTGTCTAAATGTAAGACATATTTGAGGTAATACACAAATGTATCTTACCTCTCAGAGTTGAGTAAACTATCGTGAAAAATTCAAATAAATCTTTAATGCATGTGCTAGGGATGTCTATCTTACTTAGCATGAGTTCAAGCAGCTTTGCAGAACTCATCATGGATGCATCTGGGGGGACAGGTCAAGCCGCTTTAAATTGGTCCTCTGAAGATGCTAAACAACTCCTTAATGGTGATGTTTCATCATTAAACGATGAAGTAACGCCACAAGGTTCAACTAAAATCACCACCTCTGTGCGCAGTTCGAATGCTGTCGTATCGCATGCTGCGCCTAAAACTGTACAAATTTTAAATAATTCGCGTTATAGCAATCAACCAGCGGTCAATGCACGTGCAGCATTGGTCATGGATTCTCAAACAGGTGAAGTGCTATACAGTAAAAATACCAATGCCGCATTGCCAATTGCATCCATCACGAAATTGATGACTGCGGTGGTCATTGCGGATGCCAGACTGAATATGTCTGAAGACATTACTTTGCAAGCAATTGATTTTGCAGGAGCAGGTGGTAAAAACTCAAGCTCGACTTTACGTGCTGGCGACTCAATGAATCGTGCGGAAGTTTTATTATTGGCTTTAATGAAGTCTGAAAACCCGGCTGCCGCTGCTTTAGCTCGTACTTACCCCGGTGGTCGAGCTGCTTTTGTTTCAGCAATGAATAGCAAAGCAAAATCTTTAGGCATGACGTCCGCTCATTATTATGAATCGACTGGGCTTGATCCACGTAATATCGCTTCTGCACGTGATTTAGGTATTTTGGTCAGTGCTGCTTATCAATATGGGTTAATTCGTCAGTTCTCAACCACGGCAAGCTATGATTTTAATTTGGGTCATCGTGTATTGAAATCGAATAATACCAATGCTTTGGTGCGTAATGGGGGCTGGAATATCAATATTTCAAAAACAGGTTATATCAATGAAGCAGGGCGCTGTGTGGTGATGCACACGACTTTGAATAATCGTCCAGCAGTTGTGGTGCTATTGGGTGCGGACAGCTCTCAAGCGCGTACTGAAGATGCTATGCGTTTAATGAATTGGACAAGCCAGTTACCAAAACGTATTTAACACAGTTTTAATTCTTACAAAAACTCTTCTTCGGAATAATGCTCATTAGTTAAGGGGGTTTACAATTAACCCCTTAACTTTTTAGTTATTCACAACGGAGTCTTATATTTATTAAATCCAACGCTTGTAGCTCATCTATTACTTTGGATAAGCCCAAAGTAACCAAAGGCATTTGTCATCCGCAAAACTCGTCAAACACCTTTTATTGATTAATAAATCGCAGAACCCTTACTTTTTCAAAGTAGTCTTGCCTCGAACAATTGCGGATGACGTTTCCGCGTATCAAATAACATTATGAATTTAAAATAAAAAATAATAAATTCTTAACTGATCAGTATTACTTCTTCGGAAGAGTTTTTTATTTCCTTAGCTTTTTATTTACAACGACAGAATGTGTCTCATCTGTCCGTTTTTTCATCGATTTTTATCAAAAAAAGATTAAGATATAAAGCTATAAAAAAATAGATGATTACAGATTATGAATGCCATGCAGCATGCGCGCATTTCGGCTAAGCGTTGGGGCGGGGAAGCTGAAGATTATTATGAAGTTCATCACTTTATTGATAGTACCAAAAGCCTGTGTAGCGATGCTCGCCATCGTATTTTACATACGCTTTGGGGAGTGAATAGCATTGTGGTTCCGATCTATGGACATAGTCTGCTCAACAGTGCGGGAAAGTCGGTTGATCTGAAAGATTTATGTGAACGTGATCATTTATTGGTGGATTATCAGCAACGTTTTATTCCCACTTTGGCTGATTTTGTTCGCGCCATCGATCCAGCACGTTTGCCTGTGGGGTTCGAACAAAAAATTGAAAAAATACATCAATATTATTCAGATCAACCACAACTTTCACAAATATTGCTATCGCCCTTAGCTTTGACGGGAAAATTACACTCGCTGTTGCTGACCCATAACAGTTGGTTTATCTACGAAATATTACCGCGTATGGGCTATCCCATCAGCAGTTTAGTGGATCTGGGTTGTGCCCCAGAGGACTTTTTTAATGCCATGCAATTTGAATTGTGGATGGATAATGGTATGGCAGTGCCTGCCAGTGCTCAGGCACTTAATCAAATAAAACATAATTATCAATACACTTAATCATCAACACAGTTAATAAAGGAAATGAACATGCCGACTTTTGTCATCCGTGAAAAATTCTTCGGTTATAACGATGAGGTTTTTTATGTAGCAGGAAACCGAATTGCCAATATTTTTCAGGATCAAGCCCTAGCGGAACAGCAGTATAAACAATTAGAAATTGCAGCAGCCCGTAACTTTGCCTTATACGAAGTGGCTTCTTTTTTCGATGCGACAGAAGATGAACTGCAAAAGTATGATGATTTTGTGTTTTCACGTTGTGGAGAACATATTGTCGAGGCGGGGGATATTTCTGAAGATGTTTTGCCCGCAAGTTTGAATGATGCAGATACTTTTGAATTTGTGCAGTTGGCTCAGATGCAGAGTTATCAATTGGTCAGTTTTGCCGATGAAGTCAAATTTTATGCACTCTGGTCTTTGAAACAGCAAGACTGGATCAAACAATACGATGAATGTTTTGCAGGTCTCATTTATGCAGCCAGTCCCGAATATTTAAAACCGTATATGGAACATGTGTTTTCTGAATTTGATGAGCCTAATATTGTCCTTCAGGGAACACTCGATAGCTTAACGGAAAACCCAATATTGATGCAGTCGCTGATTACAACCCATGCTGGACTTAGTTACAGTCAAGATCAGCTACGCATTCAGGCTTGGGATGATGACGCTTTATTTGCGATCAACAGCATGTTAAAGCAGCCACTGTTTGAGATACGTGAAATTGCACTGGATGAAATACAGGGCATTGAAAAAGCGTTGGAAAAAGAATATGGCTATGATTATGAATAAGAAAATTGATAGATAATAGCCCAATAAAAAACCAGTTGCATGCAACTGGTTTTTTATTGCCGAAATTCGATGCTTACATATTAGAAAGAATCGAGGTTTTGACATCATTCATAGTGGCATCAATGGTCAGCATCACTGCATCTGAACATTGTTTGATTGCTGTGTCTGGGTCTTTTAAGCCATTTCCAGTCACGGTACACACAATCACTGAACCTTCAGCAATTTTACCTGCTTTGATGTCACGAATTGCACCGCCAATTGAAGCTGCTGATGCAGGCTCAACAAAGACACCTTCGTACATAGAAAGCAGACGTTGTGCTTCTAAAATTTCGCTATCTTGAAGTTCATCAAACCAACCGTTTGAATCACGTACTACAGCTTTCGCATGGTTAAAGCTTTGTGGATTACCAATACGAATCGCTGTTGCAACGGTTTCAGGGTTTTCAACTGGGCCACCACGTAGGAACGGTGCAGCACCAGAAGCTTGATAACCGACCATAATTGGTAAGCCTTCAGGTTTTGGCCCTGTGAATTGATCGGTTTCAGCATCGTAAATTACTGCTTCGAATTGCTCTTTCGGCTGATTGGCAACAGCTTCGGTATAACCCATCCAGTGTGCAGTGATGTTCCCTGCATTACCCACAGGTAAGCAGTGATAATCAGGCGCACGACCTAAAGCTTCAACAATTTCATAAGCAATGGTTTTTTGACCTTGCAGACGGTATGGGTTGATTGAGTTAACAATTGTGACTGGTGCTTGATCAGCCACTTCTTTGACGAGACGCATACCGTCATCGAAGTTACCACGGATTTGCATGGTGATTGCACCGTACATCATCGCTTGTGCCATTTTACCCATGGCAATTTTGCCTTCTGGGATTAAAACGAATGCTTTGATGCCTGCACGAGCTGCATAGGCAGCCGCAGCCGCAGAAGTATTACCCGTAGAGGCACAAATAATGGCTTTAGAGCCTTCTTCAACCGCTTTGGTAACCGCCATGGTCATACCACGGTCTTTAAATGAACCCGTCGGGTTTAAGCCTTCGTACTTCACATAGATTTCAACATCTTTACCAATAATGCGGGGAATGTTCTCAAGCTTAATCAGGGGTGTATTACCTTCACCTAAAGAGATTGCACGAGTGGTTGCAGATACTGGTAAACGGTCACGATAACGGTCAACTAAACCAGTATAACGATTGGCATTAGACATGATGATGTTCCAATTGTGTGTAGAGCTTGGCAAGGGGAAATACTCCCCTTAACCCGATTAATTATCAAGCGATTCTAAACGAATTCGCACAATTTCGCCATGAATGAAGGGGAATGCTTGAATTTGTTGTAAGGCTTCATCCATCTTTGATTCAACCACAGGATCGGTCAAAATCACGATCGGAATCAAATCTTTTAAGCGTGGCTGCTGTAAGATGGCATCAATACTGATTCCAGCACGACTTAAAATTGTGGTTACTTCGGCAAGCACACCCGTTTGATCTTCGGCATTAATGCGGATGTAGTATCCAGTGGTCATTTCTTCGCGTGAAAGAATAGGCAAGTCGCTTAAAGCTTCAAATGCCAATTGCGGGATTGTCCCTGCACCATCTTCGGTATAGGCAATATCACGTACAATATCGACCACATCGGCAACCACAGCAGACGCTGTTGGACCTGCACCTGCACCTGCGCCGTAATACAATGTTGGACCGACTGCATTGGCTTGAACCAAGATGGCATTTTTCACGCCGTTGACATTGGCAAGCAATTCTTCAGCAGGAATTAAGGTGGGATGGACACGAAGCTCAATACCTGTTGCGGCACGGCGTGCAATCCCCAAATGCTTGATACGGAAGCCCAGTTCTTCAGCATATTTGACATCTTGTGCCGTAATTTTGCTGATGCCTTCGGTGAAGACTTTATCGAACTGTAAAGGAATACCAAAGGCAATGGATGCCAACAGCGTTAATTTGTGCGCTGCATCAATACCTTCCACGTCAAAAGTTGGGTCTGCTTCGGCATAGCCCAATTCTTGCGCTTCTGTTAGTACATCGGCAAAGGTACGACCTTTTTCACGCATTTCAGACAAAATGAAGTTGCCTGTACCGTTGATAATGCCAGCTAGCCAATCAATTTTATTCGCAGCTAAACCTTCACGAATGACTTTAATAATTGGAATGCCACCAGCAACAGCCGCTTCATAAGCAATTTGTACTTTATGATCATCAGCCGCTTTAAAGAGCGCAGTGCCGTGTTCAGCCAACAATGCTTTATTGGCAGTGACAATATGTTTGCCATGTTTCATGGCTTCCATAATCACTTCATAAGCAGGATGGATGCCACCCATCACCTCAACCACAACATCGACATCAGGCTGACGTACAATGTCGAGCAAATCAGCACTTTGTTTAATTGATTCTGGAAGATCCAAGTCGAGACGCGGACGACGAGTACCGACATGGGTAATTTCAATTTCTCGACCGGTGCGACGTCTGATCTCAGCAGCATTTTCTTTTAGTAGTTTAAGGGCACCACCACCCACAGTACCAAGACCGAGGATTGCCAGACGAACTGGTTTCACGTCACACTCCAATATCTAATCAATTTTAAGCGAGTTTAGATCATAGCTAAAAAAAGCATCAGACTCTAGGAAAGAAATCACTTTATCTTCAACTATAAAAATTAGTAAATTAACGAATAAAAATTAGTTATTTAAACGCTGTACTAATTCATCTGGAGAGAGGTAGCCACCGAGGTAAATACCTTCTTCATTATAGATCGCTGGTGTGCCATTGACCCCCATATTCAGGCCGAGTTGATATTGTGCACGAACGGGGTTTTTGCAGGTTGCTGGTGGAAGTGGGGCACCTGCAATGGCTTGATTGAAAGCTGCTTGACGATCTGCGCTACACCAAACACTTTCCATGGCTGGCATGAACTGTTCACCACGTGGCCATGCGATATAACGCACTTCAATACCTTTGGCATTAATCTCGCTCATATGTTCATGCAATTTATGACAATACGGGCAGCTGGCATCGGTAAAGACATACACAATATGCTGAGTTTTACCTTGGGCTTTATAGACCAATAGATCTTCAGTTTTTAAATCAGCAAGCAGTTTTTTATTGGCTGCCGATTGCAGGTTTTCACTGACATTGTGGATTTTACTGTCGCCTAAACGTAGTACATCACCTTGGATAATGTATTTACCGTCTGCTGTGGCATAGACCGATGACATCCCTTCAAGGTTGACCCAATACAGATTGGGCACTTCAGTGACTTTAATATCGAGCACTTTGGCATTGATATTGGCTTTTTTGAAGTGCTGTTGCAGGGTGTTAATGAGACGCTGCTGTGTATTACGTTCAGAGAGATTAGATGCTTCTCCCGTTGCTGGCGCACTTGCGGTTAAGGTATTTTGCTTTTTTTCATCGTTATTTGAGTTGGAACAAGCACTGATTGCCAAGCTGCTTGCCAAAGTACATGCAATAAAAATTTTTGAGCGGGTAGATGACATAAATAACCCTTTCTTTTAACTATAGATAAAATAGGTGGCTTAGCATAACAAAAAACCGTCATGCTGGTTAGGGTGTCGTGATATTTGATCAATGGATTGCATTGTTGCTGAACAACCTCGTGCAGTCGCAACCATTTTGCAAGATCAAGGTTCTTTACTGAATTGTTGAATATGTGTTCTAGGCATCTCTTTAAGCGCGAGGGTGATGAGCCGCATGTAGTTGCTGCATGCGAATTTGGGCAACGTGAGTATAAATTTGTGTAGTGGATAAATCACTATGCCCCAATAACATTTGAACCACACGTAAATCAGCACCATGATTGAGTAAATGGGTGGCAAAAGCATGGCGTAAAGTATGTGGTGATAATTCGGCTTGAACCCCAGCTTGTAGTGCATACCGCTTAATGGCATACCAAAAATTTTGCCGACTCATGATGCCGCCATGTTGAGTTAAAAAGACATAATCTGTGGCGGATTTATACAACTGAGAACGCGCTTCATTTAAGTATTTTTCAATCCATTCACAGGCCATTTGTCCTAAAGGCACCAAGCGTTCTTTATTGCCTTTACCGACAATGCGCAAATAGCCTTGTTTTAAATTAATTAATTCAAGGCGTAAATTGAGTAATTCAGTCACGCGTAAGCCACAGGCATAAAGCACTTCGAGCATGGCACGATCGCGTAAACCCAATGCCGTTTCAATATTGGGTGCATGAATAAGGGCTTCAACTTCTTGTTCGGAAATATCTTTGGGCAGTGAGCGGCCAATTTTAGGGGTTTTATGGGTTGCTACGGGGTTATCTGAACGTAATTTCTGTTCACGTAGAAATTTATAAAAAGAACGCAGTGCAGAAAGTGAGCGCGCAATGGAACGAGGACTTTTACCTTGTTTGGTTAATGTTAATAAAACATCCGCAACGTTATCGCTAGACCAATCTGGCATTGCAACAGAGTTACATTCACTACATTGAATTAAATCAGATAGATAGGCGTTTCTAGTGTGCGGACTTACGGTCTGTGCAATTAAATAATCTCGGAAACCTTGTAAAAAACTTAAATGTTCAGGAATGCCCACAGGCGCAGGAATACGAGGTTTTTTATTCAGCATGTCAGTTCTACATTAAATGGAAAATCCAAGTTTTCCTTGGCTTTCATCAATTTAGAATAATTTTTTTACAATGTCGATGTGCAAGTGCAAGATGAGAATTAGAATCAAACCTTATTTGGTAATTATTCTCATTTGTTTGTATACTGGGGAAAATATTTTAGGATTAGATGCGGTGCGTTTATCTGATTTAAAAGTGAAACAAACAGCCATTATTCACAAAGTCAACCGAACTTTAGATGGCAATCTTGCTCAAAACGATGTAGTCGCCAGTCGTTTAGAGACGCTAGGTTTTGTTCCAGGTACAAAAGTACAGGTCATTACCAAAGGTATTTTTGGTGGAGATCCAATTTTAATTCAAGTTGGATTTACCCGATTCGCACTGCGTAAAGTTGAAGCTGAAAAAATTGAAATTAATCTTGAGGGAGCACCTGCATGAGTGATGCGCTGCGTATTGCCCTAGTAGGTAACCCAAACTGCGGTAAAACATCTTTATTTAACCACCTGACTGGTACGCGTCAGAAAGTTGCAAACTATGCAGGTGTCACTGTTGAACGTAAAGTGGGGCAGTTTACCCTGCCATCGGGTAAGCCAGTCCGTGTTTTGGATTTGCCTGGAACCTATAGTTTAGAGGCCACCAGTCCAGACGAAGAAATCACCCGTGATGTGGTCCAAGGCAAAATTGCCGAAGAAGGACAGCAAGATGCGTTCTTGTGTGTGGTGGATGCGACCAATCTAAATCTACATTTAGGTCTGGTACTAGAAATGATCGCGCTGGGTCGCCCGATTCTCCTTGTGCTGAATATGATGGATGAAGCACGTCGCCGTGGTATGCAAATCAACACGCAAAAACTTTCAGAACGTTTAGGGATTCCTGTGGTGGAAACCGTGGCAGTGCGGAATTCAGGGATTGAAAACCTGATGAATGCGCTGGATCAAGGTAAATATTCCATCCCACGTACAGAACTCAGCGGCTTGAATGGCGATAATCATCATAAGATCAGCACCATTTTGCATGATGTTGTCCATTCGGTGGATCAAGAAGACAAGCGCTCTGATTTTCTCGATAAAATATTTTTACATCCCGTGTTGGGCTTAGTTAGCCTTGCCTTAATGATGTTTGTGGTCTTTCAAGCTGTATTTGCTTGGGCTGCACCTTTCATGGATGGCATTGAAAGCCTGTTTGGTTGGTTCGGTGAGTTTGTTGGACAGCATATTTCACATCCATTGCTGAATAGCTTGGTGGTGGATGGGGTTATTGCAGGAGCAGGCGGAGTTTTGGTGTTTTTGCCCCAAATTTTGATTTTGTTCTTCTTTATTTTGGTACTTGAAGAATCGGGTTATTTACCCCGTGCTGCATTTTTACTGGATAAGTTGATGTTTAAAGCTGGCTTAAGTGGTCGAGCTTTTATTCCGCTATTGTCGAGTTTTGCCTGTGCTGTGCCGGGAATTATGGCGACACGAAGTATCAGTGATCCACGAGATCGTTTAACCACGATTTTGGTTGCTCCACTGATGACTTGTTCAGCGCGTTTACCTGTTTATGCGCTCCTCATTGCCGCTTTTATTCCAGAACAATTGGTTTGGGGTGTGTTAAATCTGCAAGGTTTAGTGTTGTTTGGTTTGTATATGGCTGGGATTGTCAGTGCATTATTGGTCTCATTTGTACTGAAATTCTTCCAAACGGATAAATCACAACATATGTTGTTGATGGAGCTGCCAAGTTATCGCTTTCCCGACCCTAAAAGTATTTGGATTGGTTTACTTGACCGCGCCAAGATTTTCTTAAAACGCGTCGGTGGCATTATTTTCGCGCTTTCTATTTTGTTGTGGTTCTTATGTACTTTCCCTCAACCACCTGAAGGTGCGACTTTACCTGCGATTGATTATTCTCTGGCGGGGATGCTTGGTCATGTGATGCAACCGATTTTTGCCCCACTGGGTTTTAACTGGCAGATTTGTATTGCTTTAATTCCAGCAATGGCAGCACGTGAAGTTGTGGTGGCGGCTTTAGGTACAGTGTATGCCTTGTCTGCTGCGGATGATGATGCCGTTGCCCAAGGTTTAGCCTCGATTATTAGCAGTGATGGTAGCTTGGGGTGGTCATTGGCGACCGCT
Source organism: Acinetobacter sp. ANC 4973 (assembly GCF_002135275.1). Taxonomy (NCBI): domain Bacteria; kingdom Pseudomonadati; phylum Pseudomonadota; class Gammaproteobacteria; order Moraxellales; family Moraxellaceae; genus Acinetobacter; species Acinetobacter sp. ANC 4973. The sequence continues at coordinate 325,471 of NZ_NEGM01000002.1, read as the reverse complement.
TTATCGCTTTTGGTTTGGTTTGTTTATGCCCCGCATTGCTTAGCAACATTGGCAACCGTAAAACGTGAAACGGGATCGTGGAAAACAGTCAGCTTTATGACCGCTTATTTATTTGGTTTGGCATATTTAATGTCTTTCCTGACCTATCAAATTGCATCGCATTATTTTGGTTAACTGGATTGGTTTTATTTACCTCAAAATAATGTACAGAGGAGATTGAGATGATTGAAGTTCTTATTATTGCAGCATTGGTGATTTGGAGTGCGGTTGTGGTCTTCAAAAAAGTCTTGCCTAAGACGGCAAACTCAGTCTTTATGGCATTGTCCAATGTCTGTCGTCAACAAGGCTGGTCAACACTGGCAAAATGGTTAAAACCTGCGATGGCTTCTGGTTGTGGCGGCAGCTGTGGCTGTGCCGCAACTGAGGACAGTACACAGAAGAAAGCAGAAGTCCAAGCGGTAAAATGGAAATAAATCGCCAGTTCTAAGCTGATTTAAAAAAACCGTCATTTTATGACGGTTTTTTTACGCACTGACACAAAAAAAGACGCATAAAGTCAAAACAGAAAAAGCATTCAAAACAGCAAAGTGCTAACATTTTGTCAGTTTTAAAAACCGACCAGAAAATGGGGCAAAAATGTTAATACAACGTGGTGGATTAAAAGTCGTTGCAGGGCTCGGAATTTCAGGTGTTGCAGCAGTAAATTTCTTACATGAACATGGCTACCGCGTTGCAGTAACAGATTCTCGAAAGACTCCACCAGGACATGATCAGATTCCAAGTGACGTGCAAACCAGCTTTGGTCAACTCGATCAAGAGCTGTTATTACAAGCCGAAGAAATTGTGATTAGTCCGGGGCTGGATCCAAAATTGCCAGAAATTCAAGCCGCCATTGCTCAAGGCATTGCCGTGGTCAGTGAAATTCAAATTTTACGCCGCTTTACTGACAAGCCGATTGTGGCGATTACCGGTTCAAATGCCAAAAGTACTGTAACCACCTTGATTGGTCTTATGGCGAAAGATGCCGGGATTAAGGTCGCTGTAGGAGGCAACTTGGGGCGCCCTGCACTGGATTTAACCAAAGATGATCCAGAACTGTATATTTTGGAGTTGTCTAGTTTTCAATTGGAAACCACTTCGAATTTACATGCTGAAGTGGCTGTTATACTCAATATGAGTGAAGATCATTTAGACCGTCATGGTGACATGATGGGCTATCACACCGCGAAACATCGCATCTTTCAAGGGGTGAAAAAAGTCGTTCATAACCGCGATGATTCCCTGACGCGTCCATTGGTTCCAGATGCAACCCCGATGCAAAGCTTTGGTTTAAATGCCCCAGATATGAACCAATATGGCATCTTAAAAGAAAATGATGGCACCATGTGGTTAGCACGCGGTCGTGAACGTCTATTGAAAAGTTCAGAAATGTACATTCAAGGCACACATAATATTGCCAATGCTTTGGCGTGTTTGGCTTTGGGTGAGGCGATTGGTTTGCCATTGGCATCAATGCTGGACACTTTAAAAACCTTTAAAGGTCTAGAGCACCGCTGTGAATTTGTTAAAGAAGTTCAGGGTGTACGTTATTACAATGATTCTAAAGGCACCAATATTGGGGCGACATTGGCCGCAATTGATGGTCTAGGTGCTGCGATTGAGCCGCAACAGGGCAAAGTCGCCATTATTCTTGGGGGGCAGGGTAAAGGTCAGGATTTCACTGCTTTACGCGATGCCTTAACAAAATATGCCAAGCTAGCGGTGCTGATTGGTGAAGATCGTGCAGTGATTGAAAAAGCGATTGCCAATACCACGACGCTGATGCATGCGGCATCTTTACAAGAAGCGGTAGAATTATGTCAACAGCATACACAAGCCCATGATGTGGTGTTATTGTCTCCTGCATGTGCAAGTTTTGACATGTTTAAAGGTTACAGTGAACGTGGGCACCAGTTTGTTGAATGTGTGAACACACTTGCTTAGAAGAACGATAAGGAAAGCTGTATGGCTGGGTTAGCTCAGACGACCATAAATAAAATTAATCAGGTCTATAATGCGTGGGGAACGAAAATTCCTGCTGAATTTACACCACGTAATGTACTCATTTTTTGTGTGATTGCCTTGCTGTGTATAGGCTCTGTCATGGTGGCATCGGCTTCGATGCCCTATGCAGACCGTTTACATGAAAATGCATTTCACTATGTAATTCGACACGGGATTTCAATTCTGGTTGCAGCAACAGCCGCATTTTTAACCTATAAAGTGTCGCTTAATATTTGGTTTAATAACACATTTCCATTGTGGTTAATGACCATTTTACTGCTTGCGGTGGTGTTAGTCGTCGGTACTGAGGTGAACGGTTCGACGCGATGGATTCGTATTGCAGGATTTACTTTACAAGCCTCTGAAGTGGCGAAAGTCATGATGGCTATTTTTACTGCCGATTATGTGGTGCGAAGGGCAGAAGAGGTTCGCAATAACTTATCAGGACTCTTTCGTTTAGGGGGTGTCATGGTGATTACCGTCGGCTTAATTCTGGCTGAACCAGATTTAGGTGCCACAGCGGTGATTGTCTTGATGATTTTAGGCGTGTTCTTTTTGGCGGGTGCACCACCAATTCAGTTCATTGGTTTCATGCTGGCGATTATTCTAGGCTTAGCAGCCGCGATTATCTTCGAGCCTTATCGTCTACAGCGTGCTTTATCTTTCACAGATCCTTGGGCTGATCCATTGGGTACAGGTTATCAGCTCTCTAACGCGCTGATGGCTTTTGGGCGTGGTGAGTGGGCAGGCGTAGGCTTAGGACACAGTATTCAGAAAATGGCCTATCTTCCTGAAGCACATACTGACTTTATGTTGGCCATTTTAGGTGAAGAGTTTGGTTTCTTTGGTATCACGACTGTTTTAGCATTGTCCTTTACCATGTTGGTCTGCTGTATCAAAATTGGTCATCGTGCCTTGCAACATCAGTATTTACGTGCAGGCTATTTGGCTTATGGCATCAGTATTATTTTCTTGCTGCAAATTTTGGTGAATGCAGGTATGAATATGGGTATGCTGCCGACCAAAGGTTTGACCTTGCCATTCATTAGTTATGGTGGCTCATCTTTAATTATGTGTGCAGTCATGATCAGCCTAATTTTAAAAATTGATGCAACCACACAAAAAGCCAACCCAAGTAAAGAAGAGTCTAGCTTCTAAGTGGATTTAATTTCTTGGACTTAATGCAATCATTCAGACACTTCCCCATTGTTCTTTTGCTTTTGAAAGGAGAAATGGGGGAGACCAATAATAAAAAATATTCCGTTTATTGTTTTCAACAGCATATCTTGCCGTAGAAATCCCAACAAAAAAATATCAAGATATTGCTTTAAAGTGAGTCTTTGAACTGGTGATGGTGGTGACTTTATAAATAAATCCCGTCGAGTTGGAGACTATGCGGAATAGATTGGATATCCCACTGTGCAATCGCTTGTATTAACATGTTTTTCGGGGTGTCTAAATCGACTTCAGGCTGATGTAAAGCACGAATCGCATGTTGTAATAGCTCAGATGCGCGATTTAAATCGAGAGCTTGCGCCAAGTTTTGTTTAGACAGCTTTTGCCCTTGATCATTCATGGCTAAAGGTAGGTGCATATACTCAAGCTGAGGATAGCCGAGTAAGGAACCCAGCCAGATCTGACGTTCAGTGTTATCCAGCAAGTCTGCACCACGAACCACATGCGTCATGCCTTGTAGATAATCATCGATGACCACAGCCAATTGGTAGTTGATAATGCCATCACGACGCTTGAGCACAAAATCACCTAAGTCCCGTTGCAGATTGGAACAGTGTGTTCCTTGCAGACGATCGTCGAAACAAATCTCTTGATCCGAAACTTTCAGACGAATAGCGTGTTGGTCAAAGGGTAAATTTAACTCGCGGCAAGTGCCTGTATAAATATGATTGGAGCCCAACATTTTTCGGGTGCATTGGCAGGCATAAATCAGATGATCTTGCTGGAGCTGATGCAGAACGGATTCGTAGAGATCTAAGCGGTCTTTCTGGAAAATGATGGTGTCATCAGCTTCGAACTGAAAGGCATCGATAGCGCGTAGGATATGCGCTTCGCTGTCAGGATAAATACGCGGGATGTCGGTGTCTTCAATACGAACCAACCATGAGCCCTGATGTGCTTTGGCATCGCAATAACTCGCCAAAGCTGTGATGAGTGAGCCAAAATGCAAAGGGCCGGTTGGCGATGGCGCAAACCGACCTGAGTAGCGAGTTAGCGAAACATCGTTCCGCTGCTGCGCAAGAGCAAAGCTGTGCTTTGCTGAGGAATTCTCAACAGTCACAATTAACCGTTATTTTGCTTCTCTTTGATTTCTGCTAAAGTTTTGCAGTCAATACAAAGGGTTGCAGTTGGACGTGCTTCCAAACGACGCAGACCAATTTCAATACCACACGTTTCACAGAAACCATAGTCATCATTTTTAATCGCTTCAATTGATTGCTCAATTTTACGAATTAACTTACGTTCACGATCACGTGTACGCAGTTCAATGGCAAACTCTTCTTCTTGTGTCGCACGGTCATTGACATCAGGCAATGCAGTATTTTCATCTTGCATTGTGTTTAAAGTACGATCGACTTCAGACATCAGCTCTTCTTTCCATGCCAACAGAATTTGGCGGAAATGTTCGAGCTGTCCTTCGGACATATATTCTTCATTTTTTTTCGGCTGATAAGGTGCAATACCAAATAAGCTGGCAGTAGAACCACTTTCTGACGCTTTTGGCTTGGTTTTTCGCACGCGTTTTGTAGATTTTTCATCTACAACATCAGTTTGTTCATCCAAGACTTGATTTTGGTTGTCATTCGCCATATAGGGCATTCCTCATCATATACGCATTATCTATACGCAAAAAATATGGTGATATGCAAGTGTTTTTATCCAACCCTTAGGAGATTCTCCTTCGAGGGGCATCATCATATAGGCTTTTTCGGCTTTTTGATAGTCTTTGATGCTTGGATTCCATCTATCACGTTTTCTTTTGAAGCCATAAAGTAATAGAAAAAAAGCAAAATGAAAAGTTAATAACCTGAAATTTCATTATTAATTTTTTGTTGTACGTTTTCTGCACGATAAATTTTAGTTTTTAATTCGCCATTTGCTTGCAAATGTAGAACACGAAAACCCGGTGCTTCTTCATCAAGTGCAAAATCATCACTTAAAGGTTTGAACTGAACGCAGGTTGAAGGGGTGGAAAAAAACTGAATATTACGCCATTCATTTAGGGAGTCTTGATGGACATGACCACAGATAACGGCTTTCACATTGTGATATTTGGCTAAAAGGTCAGTTAAGTTTTCAGTATTTTTTAGCTTATGTTGATCGATCCATTTTGATTTCATGTCGAAAGGATGATGATGACATGCAACAATCACAAATTGCTGTTGGAATTTAGATAAAATTTGATCCAGTTGTTGGAGTTGCTCTTGTTCAATCCAGCCATCTACTTTGCCACGCACAGCACTATTGAGCAGTACAATGCTCCATTTGCCAAAATGAATGGCATGAACTTGATTTTGATTCTGATAAAACGGGAAATGATCAATATTGTCATGATTACCCGGAATTTGATAAAACGGGGTGCCAAAGTGTTGCATAAAGGCCAAATAGCGCGCATAGGTTTCTTGCACCGGCACTTGTGCTAAATCACCGGTATGCACAATTGCATCAATATGAGGATATTGCTGCTGAATTTGCTGCATGACGGCATGAAAGCTCTGTTCAGGATTCATATGCACAAATTCTAAATCATCCTGATCCATGAGATGTGTATCTGAAATTTGAACGATGGTCCAGTCGCGCTGGTCGTTATAGTTCGGTGATAAAGTCATGTCTGACTCCTTAGACATTCCTTGTAGTTTTAATATGTTGTTGCAACCATTGCAATGCCATAATGACCGGTGCATTTTTTAAGCGACCATTGGTCAGTAAATTTTTAATGTCATCATAGTCAATCAGATGTAACTGAATATTTTCCCCTTCATCGGGCATGCCAAATATGCCACCTTCTTGAGGAAGTTCGGCTTGTGCGCTATATAAATGGAACAGTTCGGAGCAAGCACCAGCAGAGGGATAAAAGCTAAATAAATGCTGTAATTGATTAATTTCACAACCCGATTCTTCTAAACTTTCACGGCGGATACAGCTTTCAGGTGATTCATCACCATCTAACACACCAGCAATAATTTCCAGTTGCCACGGTGAATCGACATCATCCATGGCACCGACACGGAATTGTTCAATTAAGGCAAATTTCTGTTGGCGATCATTATAAATAAGGACACCCGCAGCTTCAGGTCGATGAACCAGTTCACGTTGAACCACTGAGCTAAATTCAGTTTGAGCAAATAAACGATGTTTGAGATTGACTTTTTCAACCTGAATGAAGCCACGAAAAAGAAACTCGCGTGACTGAATTTTGACTTGGTCGCTGTTATATGTTGCTTGTTGAATAATATTCATATAGCTCAGTCAGGATGAAAAGCGTACATTCATCCTAACTGAGAATCTCATCAAAATAAAAGATTTTTTGTCAAATTACAGTTTGTGGTACAATTTTTGACCATGTTCTTGGTAGGTGGTTTTCATGGCATTGAATCCAGCTTCAATCTCGGCACTTGTTTCGGATGTAGCTTCTGTATTACTTTGATTTTTCGCATAATCTCGCACATTTTGCGTGATTTTCATTGAACAAAATTTAGGCCCACACATGGAACAAAAATGTGCCGATTTATGAGCTTCTTTGGGCATGGTTTCATCATGCATGCTGCGTGCTGTATCAGGATCAAGACTTAAGTTGAATTGGTCTTCCCAACGGAACTCAAAGCGTGCTTTAGAGAGGGCATTGTCACGGACTTGTGAACCCGGATGACCTTTGGCCAAATCTGCTGCATGCGCGGCAATTTTATAGGTGATGATGCCATCTTTCACATCTTTCTTATTCGGTAAGCCCAAATGTTCTTTTGGCGTCACGTAGCACAGCATAGCAGTACCATACCAACCAATCATGGCAGCACCAATCGCTGAGGTAATATGGTCATAACCTGGAGCAATGTCGGTGGTTAACGGGCCAAGGGTATAGAACGGTGCTTCTTGGCAAACTTCAAGCTGTAGATCCATGTTTTCTTTAATCATATGCATTGGCACATGCCCCGGACCTTCAATCATCACTTGCACATCATGTTCCCATGCGCGATGGGTGAGTTCCCCTAAAGTTTTGAGTTCACTGAATTGTGCTTCATCGTTGGCATCTTGGATACACCCCGGACGTAAACCATCGCCTAAACTGAAAGACACGTCATAGGCTTTCATAATTTCGCAGATTTCATCGAAATGGGTATAGAGGAAGTTTTCTTCATGATGCGCGAGGCACCACTGTGCCATGATCGATCCACCACGCGAAACAATGCCCGTTAAACGGTTTGCCGTCAGTGGCACATATCTTAAAAGCACACCTGCATGAATGGTGAAGTAATCTACACCTTGTTCGGCTTGTTCAATCAGTGTGTCTTTAAAAATTTCCCAAGTCAGATCTTCAGCGACACCATCGACTTTTTCCAAAGCTTGATAGATGGGAACCGTACCAATCGGAACAGGCGAGTTACGAATAATCCATTCACGAGTTTCATGGATATTTTTACCTGTTGATAAATCCATGATGGTGTCTGCGCCCCAACGGGTCGCCCACGTCATTTTCGCAACTTCTTCGTCAATGCTAGAACCCAATGCAGAGTTACCAATATTGGCATTGATTTTGACCAAGAAATTACGCCCAATAATCATCGGTTCAATTTCAGGATGATTAATATTGGCTGGAATAATTGCACGACCTTCAGCAATTTCCTGACGCACAAATTCAGGCGTGATTTCGGTGAGGTTTTTCGCACCAAAGTTTTGCCCCGCATGTTGGCGTGCATCGACACCATCCAATTGACGTTGGTTTTCACGAATTGCAATATATTCCATTTCAGGGGTAATGATGCCCTGACGTGCATAGTGCATTTGGCTGACGTTTTTGCCTGCTTTGGCACGACGCGGTTTTTGAATATGCGCAAAGCGAATTTCGGCGGTGCGAATATCTTTTAAACGTTCTTGTCCAAAGGCAGAGGTCAAGGTATTTAAACGTTCAGTATCGTCACGTTCGGCAATCCAGCTTTCACGAACATTGGGCAAACCTTTGTTGAGGTCAATGGCAACTTTAGTGTCGGTATACACGCCTGAAGTGTCATAGACCAGAATATCAGGATTCTGTTCACCGCCTAAACCCGTTGGTGTATCTGTGAGTTCAATGGCACGCATCGGCACTTGAATATCGGCACGAGAACCTTGGATATAGACTTTTTTTGAAGCCGGTAAAATACGGGTGAGATCTTTGGAGTCTTGCTCATGTTGAGCAGAAATATCTGTTGCAGATAGATTCGTTAATTGGTTCATTGCAATGATCCTTATGAATGACATCAACGAATCAAGCACGACCAAAAACGTGGCAGACTTATCTTAGGTTTTCATTCAAGCTGAATTGAAAAATAGATAAATTGAGGGCTTAAGTTTTTAGATGGCTTGATTCCTACGCAGGTCTTAACCTGATCAGGTTCAACGGTACTCAGCATTAAATTGAACGTATCAACTTTGCTGATCTCAGCGAGCAATTACTCGCGCTCCGTCAAGCGATGGACAAATATTAACACGCCTACCCACTAAAAAACATTCACATTAAATATCGCTTTTACTGTGTATTCGAAATATTCAGATGAAAGATTGCTTTAGAGGCAGACTGCATCACTAAAGCAATCACGTATTTTTGAGTAATTGGTATTTTTTAAACCCAAATATTGTGCTAATTGTTTTTCGGTAAGTAAATTTTTAGACTGAGATGATTGTTCTTGTGTATTGAGCTGAACAGGTATTTGCTTTAAACGCTGCTGTTCAGATAATTGTAGAAATTGCAGGAACTTTTTCGCTTGAAGCGCTAAATACGAATTTTTAATCTGCGCTAATTTTTCAATTTCATCCATCGAACTACTTTGGATTGCATATTTATCAATATAAGTGTCAGAGACAGGTGAATTTTTTGTTCCTATAAATAAAAACTGGCTATACATCTGCAAAAGATACTCTGCATCTTTACGATAGCTACTTTTGGGGTATTGATTTAAATATTCTTCCCAAAATAAAGCGCGTGTTGCAATCTCATGCGGCTCAATCATTAAGGTCTTTTCGACAAACACAGGCATCATATTTTGCGTCGCCAAATTTTCGATAAAGACCTGTTCTGCCTGTGGCATATAGGGCGCAAAGATTTTGGCTAAATATTCAGGACTACGACGATAATTCAACATTCCCTTACCTGCATCAAACAGCTCAATATATGCTTGCCCTTTATGCTTGAGTAAGTATTGATCACGTAAAGAGAGTTGTTCAAAATGGTTTTGTTGAACAGTCGGATGTTGGGCTAAATCAAAAGCATATGCTTCGAAAGCAGATTGTTGTGGCGGTGTTCTATTGACCGTTAAAAAGTTTTTATACATTTGATTTGATAGGGTTAAAAAATGCTTTTGTTCATCGGAGGTTGACAGCGGCAAGCATAATTTTAAATCTTGATTAATTTGTTCTAAAGCAAAAGTGGTTCGTTCTGAGTTAATGTTGAGTATTTCATTTTCAATATTTTTACATAATAAAGATAAATCAACAGGTTCGTCTTGTTGCGATTGTTTTTCGGCTTGTTCCGGAATAGGCTGTGGTTCAGGTTTTTGACACCCGAGCAAAAGTATAAAAATGACAAAAGCAAAGTAAGGTTTTACAGAGCAAAATTTATTAAAAGGTACAGTCATTCTATATCAGGATACATGCGAAAATGATTTTGGAAAATAGGAGCTTATTTTATCGCTGAAAAGTATTTTTTCTGTGTAGTCTTGTGAAGGAGTTTGGTTACGCGTTGTGATCAGTAATCGATATTTTGTCAATTAACCCCTATCACAGGGATGGGTTGTAAAAAGCCAGAACAACAAATGAAGAAATGGTTGGTCGAGCATTCGTTCCAATAAGCCCGCTAAATATTCAGGCTATTGTCATAAAAGTTTCATATTAGATATGATTTAATATTAAACAAAATTTCTCATCCTAAAAGTGCTGTTGTGGAGTGCGCCCCTTGCCAAATAATCCGGTGTTGAATCACCATATTTCATCGCAATTTAATGAAGATTTGCAGGATGTAAATACCAAGTTTATGACCATGGGAGGCTTAGTTGAACAGCAAGTTGCCAATGGGATTCATGCTTTATTGGATACCGATGCCAGTTTAGCGATTGATGTACAATTTCAAGACAATATCGTTAATCGCTTAGAGACTGAAATTGATGAAGCCTTAACCCTGATTTTGGCACGTCGTCATCCGGCAGCGATTGATTTACGGATGGTCATTGCCATGTCGAAAGCCAATACCGACTTAGAACGGATTGGCGATGAAGCGGCAAAAATTGCGCGTATTGCACAAAATTTATGTGAAGAGGGCAGTTCACCGCGTGGCTATATGGAAACTCGCCATATTGGTAATCAAGTGCGAGTTATGATTCATGATGCCTTAGATGCCTTTGCCCGTTTAGATGTCGATCAGGCTTTACGTGTGCTTCTTGCAGATGCCGATATTGACCGTGAATATCAATCAGCAACACGCACATTAATGACCTATATGATTGAAGATCCACGTCATATTTCACGAGTGATTAATGTGTTATGGGTGCTACGTTCTTTAGAACGGATTGGTGACCATGCACGGAATATTTCTGAACAAGTGATTTATATGGTGAAAGGTTTAGATGTGCGTCATACCAGTGTGAAAGAAATTGAAGAGAAAGTTCAAGAGCGTTAATGGATATATATTCTTTGCTCAAAAAGCCTCAAGATGAATTGAGGCTTTTTTATGCATTTGGAATGCCAAGAAAATCTAGAGAGAGGGGTGTCTGATCTCTACAAAATGAACATTTCACGTGTTTGTTTTAGTGCTATAAATTTCTGAGGGGAATGAATTTTAAACTATCCTTTTTGCTGTTGAATAGATAACAGGTTCCCAAGTGAAGTTCAGCAAGGAGCAATTTTATTGAAAATAGAACAAAAGATTAAAAATAAAGGCAAAAAAAAGCCCATGCATCGGCACGAGCTTTTCCTCTGAGGATGTCACTCAAATGGTCATGGAATCCAATCGGTGACATAAAGAATGATAATCATATTATGAGAAAGTGATTGGCAATACAATATGCAATTAGGTTTATTTTCGCATTGTTTAATACGGATTTAAATATTTTTGAGTTGCTTAAAAATCTTCGTTTTTAGACAATTCCATAAAATTTTTCTCAATCAATGCGGCATTTTCTTTCAAAATTTCAATTAATTTTTGTAAGTTTACAAATTCAAAGCGATTTTTTGATGCCAATAGGGTTAATGCTAATGGCGGTTCTTTGCTTGAGAATTTAATGGGAATCGATAAGCCTGCAATATTTGGATCTAATTCACCATTTGAAAAATAAAAACCCTGTTTTTTAATTTGCTTCATTTTGAGTAAAAATTCAGCTTCATTCTCAGCAAAGTTAACTTCAGCAAGTTCAACCGAGAAGCGTTGGTAATAGTCCAAAATCCCTTGTTTGGGTAAGTGTGAAATAATTACTTTTGGCGATGAACCGACAAATACAGGACGCGGGCAACCTCGACCATAAGAAAGCAAAGTGACATCTTTAAACAATTCATGATGAAGATCGATACATGAATCATGGTTTAAATGCGTGAGCAGGCAACAAAGTTCAGTACGTTCCACAATTTGCTGCATAAAAGGGATACTAATTTGTACCAAAGGATCTGTGGTTCGAGAGATGTAATCCAACACTGCAATTTTAGAACCCAGTGTATAGTCCCCTGAAGTGCCACTTAAGCGTTGCAGTAATTCTGCTGAAACCAGTTCTTTTAAATATCGGTAGCTGGTGGGTTTAGACAGTCCTAATTCCTCACTAATGATATCGACATTAATGATAGGGCGAGGCACTGAAAACAGATCCAAAACAGTGAGAATCTTACCAAAACTAGAAAGTGCCATAAGTACCTGCTTGGTCAAAGCATAAAAAAGAAAATAACAATTAGGATTACTTTATAACAAAAAAGTAAGCAAAAGAGCGCTTTTGTTGTGACCATACTGTATTTGTCAGCCTTTAATTTACTTTTTATTCAATATGAGAAATTTAATGCTGAGAAATTGAAAAGTTTGATATTATTTTAATTGTATTATCACAATAAGATATTATATTTGACTTATTCTGGTTTTTTTGAAAAAATAACCAGAATAAATATCTAATGTTGAATTTTTAGCCTGATTCTGATTGGCGGTTTGTTCTCGCTTATTTCGTATAAAGAATGCGCTGCAAAAGTTCCTCTATTTATTTTGAATGACGATTATTTCTGATGCTGTGCTCCAGCATGCCCGTTTTTTACACGATTTATCCGCAGGGTAGATCGTGTCTTTTGGTTGTCATTTAAAAATGAGTGGGTGTGAAGTGTTAAACCTGAATTTGAGATAAGCCCATGTTGCTAACCAAACCATTACTCGCATTTCGTCCAAACAAAATGGATTGGATTTTTGCGACTAAAACTTTTGTGGCTGGCATGTTGGCGCTTTATATCGCATTTTCTTTAAATTTGGCTTATCCGATTTGGGCGATTGGTACAGTATTTGTGATCGCTAATCCATATTCGGGTATGACGTCATCTAAAAGTATTTATCGGCTATTCGGGACATTATTAGGTGCAATCGTGTCGATTGCGGTGACACCATTTTTAATCAATACACCTGTGTTATTGACTTTATTCTTGGCAAGTTGGGTCGGTTTCTGTCTGTATATTTCCATGTTAGACAGAACACCGCGCAGCTATGTTTCGATGTTGGCGGGTTATACCACGGTCATTATCTGCTACAACATTGTTTATTATGCTGACACGGTATCTATCTTTGATATGGCACTTGGGCGCTTTTTGGAGATTGCTCTCGGGGTGGTGTGCAGTGCAATTGTCACCACCACCATTTTTCCAATGCATATTGGACCTGCGGTGCAAAGCCGTGTTGTAAAAACATTTCAGGATGTTCATGCATTATTTGATCAGATTTTACTGGATCAGAAACAGTTGGAGAATTACAACCAATTGTTGGGCAATATTACCCGAGATGCTTCAGATATCCATGTGTTGGCCGTGCATTTGTCCTATGAGAAATCGAACCTTCAGGGCATGACTAAACCCCTTCAGGAAATGTTGCACCAATTGACGATGCTGGTGGCAAATTTGGTTGCCATGTCCGAACGAATGAAGCAGTTAGATCAAATTGAGATGACATACCGTGAAAAGCTAAAAACTGTACATGCGCATATTGCAGAATATCTGCAAGATCATCATGAAATTAAAGCACAAGAATTAAATCTTTTACCCAGTCAGTTTGAATCCGACTTTGCTGCTTTAGTGCTATCGGCACCTTCTGAACAACAGCTCATTTTAAATGCCTTAAAGATGGATATTCGGCATTTTATTCAAAATGTGCGTGCGGTGAAATTGATTTGGCAACGCATTCAGCAAGGGGATGATAGCTTGCCAGAAAGTATGACGCCGTTAACCACATCTTATCCGAGTTTGCACCGTGATCATGGGGTGGCCGTGCGCGGTGGAATTTCAGCGTTTATGATCATTCTGATTGCGACTGCATTTTGGATTTTAAGTGGTTGGAAAGCCGGATTTATGTTGGCTGAAATGGCCGCGATCAGTGCCTGCATTTTGACAGCAATGGATAATCCTGTCCCTGCATTGAAACTGTTTATCCGAGCGAATATTTATTCTGCTGTTGTGGTGTTTATTTATGCTTACGGTATTTTTCCGCATGTGACAACTTTTTGGGAGTTGGCCTTAGTGCTGGCACCATTTAGCATATTTTGCCTGATGTTGTTTCCACATCCGCCATTAGCAGGATTGGGTTTGCCTCTATTGATGGGGGTCATTATGGGGCTGAACTTGCAGAACCATTATATGTTGGATCAAATTGCATTTTTTGATGCTTCTATTGGTGCAGTCATTGGTCTGATGATTTCTGCTTATATCATTCACATTGTTCGCGCCATGTCCCCAGATATGGCTGTACAACGTATTTTGGCCTTACATTATAAAGCCGTCAGACAAGTCTTGTATTTATCTTATGGAAGCGATTTTAAAAAGCATTTGCGCAGTATGTTAGATCGGATTGGGGTGTTAAACAGTAAAGTAGTCCAGTCTGAACATCTCAAAAATGACATCAATTGGGCATTAATTGAAACCAGTGCAGTGATTGATTTAACCCGTTTACAAGAGTTAATTCACAAATTGCCAGAGCAAGACTCGATTGTCTCTGATATTGAAGATTTACAGCAGTCGTTAGATGACTATTTTCAAGCCAAAGAAATGCAGCGAGCCCATGCCGATATTTTACAAAACTTGTTGCACCATCTTGCTGTGGTTTGCTCTGCAACGGATGACGTGGAAAATCGGGATGTTGCACAGCGTTTGAAGATTTCACTGAACAATATCCGCAGCAGTTTATGTCATCAAACTGGTTCACAGATGGCTGAACACGAAAAATGGATAGGGATATAAGGATGGGTGAACTTAACCTTTATGGGGTCTATGTCCCGATACTGTTAATTCAAAGCATACTTGCTTATTTCTTGCTGCAAATCGTGATGATGGCAACAGATCGACTGGTTGATCAGGAATGGATTGCATGGCCGAGCATCTTTAATTTATGCCTTTATGTGGTGCTGATTTTTCTGCTGCATGGGTTGTTTATTTTATGCGGCATCTAAGATGAAGATCAATATGATTCAAATTGAAATGAATGAGGTAAAGCAGATATGAGATCTTTTGATTTACGTAAAATAATCCGCCCGATTGTTTTGTTAGTCATGGTTTTAATGGCAGTTTTTGCTGTGATCCATATCTGGAATTATTATAATTCTGAACCGTGGACCCGTGATGGTCGTGTACGTGGAGATGTGATTCAGGTGTCTTCCGATGTTTCGGGGTTGGTGACGGATGTTTTAGTACAAGACAACCAAAGCGTTAAAAAAGGACAGGTGCTGTTTAAAATAGATGTGGCACGTCAAGCATTGGATGTGGAACAAGCGAAATCTGATTTGAGCAAAGCCAAAGCAAGCTTAGCCGCAGCTGAGGCGAGCTTAGTGCAAGCCAAAGCCAATGTGATTGAATCCCAAGCGAGTAGTACACTGGCTGAAAAAAATGCCAATCGTTATGCCAATTTAATGGAGGGGGCAATCTCTAAACAAGAACAAGATCAAATGTTTGCAGCACGAGATCAATCGCATGCTGAACATGAACAAATGCAAGCTGCAACAGAGCAGGCGCAAGCCAATATCAAGCAACAACAAGCCTTGATTGACGTTGCAAGCAGTCAGTTGCATATGGCGCAGTTAAATTTGCACCGTTCTGAAGTGATTGCTCCAGCAGATGGAACCTTATCCAATTTTGAACTTCGGGTTGGCAATTATGTCAAAGTTGGGCAAGCGGTAGCGGCATTATTAGACCGTAAGCAATTGTACGTAGTGGGTTATTTTGAAGAAACTAAACTCGATAAAATTTATGTTGGCGCACCTGCCACCATTCAGATGATGGGCGATGCTGAAAAATTAAAAGGCCATGTGCAAGGTATTGCTTCAGGTATTGAGGATCGGGAGCGGACTACGACTTCAGGACTTTTAGCCAATGTAAATCCAACTTTTAGTTGGGTGCGTTTGGCACAACGTGTACCGGTCAAAATTGTGTTAGATGAAATACCGCACAATCAATTGGCATTTGTGGCAGGACGCACGGCAACCATCCATATTGAAAAACTGATCCAATAATCGACTTGTTTTTAATAGATCTAAATAAAAAGCCATTCAATTTTGAATGGCTTTTTTCGATGCAATATGACTTGAAATGATTTAATTTTTTGAACAGTTAAGGTGTTACACCTTTAGGGGTTCGATACCAACTCTCAATAAAAAGTGCAGCGGCAATACTATCCGCAGCTAACTTTTTACCTCGACCTTGCGCTTGATAATGATCCAACTCATCACGTGCTTCACGTGTGGTTAAACGCTCATCTACCATTAATGTTTCAATATTGGTTTGATGGCGTAAACGACGTGCAAACTTGCGCGAGCGCGCAGAAAGTTCGGATTCCGTATCATCCATATTTAACGGTAAACCCACTAAAAATAAAGTCGGTTGATACTGTTTCACAATCTTCAGTAATTCATCCCAGTTCGGAATGCCATCTTTCATAGGAAACAGGGCAAGCGGATTGGCACTTTCAATCATGGATTGACCCACTGCCATGCCCATTTTTTGTGTACCAAAATCAAAGGCCATAATCATGTAGGGTTGTGATAAATCAGGCATGTCCAATCTCTGATGAAAGCCAAGTTCGGTCTACGCCCATTTTTTTATAGGCAGCATCCAAACGGTCACCATAAGGTAAATTAAAAATTAAATCCATATCGGAATCGCAGATCAGCCAAGCACCACGTGCCATTTCTTGTTCCAGTTGGTTTTTGCTCCAACTGGCATAACCTAAGGCAATTTGGTAACGTCCAACGCCTTCATTGTGTGCAATGGCATCTAAAATATCTTTAGATGTGGTAATACACACATTTTCACCCACAGCAATTGATGAATGCCATGTTGGCTGACCCGTATGCAGGACAAATCCAGCTTCAGGGCGTAAAGGCCCGCCTTGCAATACATCATGAGGATGAACATGATCCGCTTCGATTTCAAGGTCATTCAAGAGTTCTTTGATTGAAAGACCAGATGGGCGGTTAATAATGATACCTTGAGCGCCTTCTTCATCATGTCGTGCCAAATAAATAACGGTATTGGCAAAAAAATCATCGGCTAAATCAGGAGGCGCAATTAGACAGCGATGTGTCAGATATTGTTTAGTCATCTAAGCCATTCCCCCTTAAAATTAAAAAGCTGATTAAAATAATAATATTCTTCTGTTTAACTTACTAAACTAATTGAGTTTCGCCAATCATTTTTTGTGATTTAATCGACAAAATTAGACCTGCTGAAACTTAAGCTGACGTAATTGCTTGGCATGTTGTAGCGTCGTGTCATTAATTTCGACACCGCCCGTCATACGTGCCAGCTCATCAATCCGTTGTTCTTCCGTGAGGTTGATAATGGTACTGCTGGCAGGGTCGGTTTGACGTTTTTTAGCCAATAAATGCTGATCAGATTGAGCAGCAACTTGTGCTTGATGGGTGATACATAAAATTTGCACATGTTGAGCTAAATCTGCCAATAAACGCCCGACCATTTCCGCAGTTCCACCACTGATTCCGACATCAATTTCATCAAAAACTAAAACTTCAGATTCGGTTTTTTCTGCATTCATCACTTGCATGACCAATGCAATACGGGAAAGTTCACCACCTGATGCAACACGTGCCAACGGTTGCGCGGGAATGCCTTTATTTGCGGTGAACAGCAGTTGAATAAAGCTAAACCCTTCGGCTGTTGCTTGTTCTAAGGGTTCAAATTTGAATTCGAAATAGGCTTCAGGCAAGGCCAATTGTTTGACTTGTTCAGTCAGTTTTTTCGCCAAAGGTAGTGCTGCTGCACGGCGAATTTCATCTAAGTGTCGTGCTTTGGCCAAAAAGTCTTGCTGAGATAAGGCAACCTGTTCAGCTAAAGTTTCAGGATCTTCCAGTTGATGCAGTTGTTCAAGCTCCGTTTGCCAAGTTTGATAATCCTGTTTTAGCTGTTCAGGCTGGGTTCGATATTTACGTGCTAAACGATGAAAGATTTCGAGTTGTGCATTTAGCTCTTCGACCCGTTCAGGATTGAAGCTTTGACGATCAATAAATTGGCGTAAATTCGCTGTCGCATCCTCAATTTCACTTTGGGCGTTGAGTAGTGAATTATAAATTTCGGACAGTTGTTCGCTACGACCCGCATGCGATTCTAAACGACGAATAATCGTCGAGATATCTTGAGTGATGTTTTGCTCAGCTTGATCCAAGACATCTAAACTATAGCTACAATCTTGCATGATATGTTCATGATGGCTTAAACGGTCGAACTCTTGTTCAATCTCTTTATAGTCAATTTGGGTAATTTCTTCGAGTTCTTCAAGCTGTAATGCTAAAGTTTCGATTCGTTGTTGTCGTGTCGCTTGTGCATCTAAGGCAGCTTGATGCTGACGAATGTCTTTTTGCCATGTGCTATAGGCCTCTCGGACAGCCTGCGCAGGTTGGTAAAAATTACTGTAACGATCCAGCCAATGTTTCGGATAAGGTGGTTCGAGCAATTGTTGCTGGCTGTGCTGACTATACAGTTGCACCAGTAAACGTCCAATTTCTTTTAGTTCAGAAAGACTACTTGGACGACCATTAATCCATGCTTTGCTACGACCTGTAGCAAAAATGACCCGTCTTAAATGAATTTCACCCGATTCATCATCTAATTCATGGTTTTTTAACCATTCGGCTTCTGGACTTTGTGTTTGATAACTGAAAATGGCGGTGACATCCGCTTTATCATGACCAAAACGGACGTAATGGGTGTCCGTACGTTCGCCTAAACATGCCGAAAGGGCATCTAATAATAAAGATTTACCCGCACCTGTTTCACCCGTCAGTACATTGAAACCTTGTTCAATATCAATGGCTAAATGATCGGCTAAAGCAAAATTGATCAGAGTTAAATGTGTCAGCATAAACGCATCCGAGCTGCGAAAAGTTTTAATCTAAGATAGTGAAAATTTGTTTTGGTCACAAGATAACTTTTATTTTAAGATGACGTAAAACATCATTATTTTACCTGATTTTCATTATAAAAATGAAATTACCTTTGCTTGAAGATACGTTATAACGCTTGCACAAGCATAAAGTTAATTCAATTTTTGTAAAATATTCGATGTTTTATGGTGAATATTCAAGGTAAAGCGCAGAAAAAATGGTGTGGTGATGAATCTTGAATGGGTATTTCTTGTCTCATATTTAAACCATGAAAAATAGGGCAGAACTATTGGTCATGAGCGAGATTGTATTGGGCGAGATTGCTCGGTTTTTCACTCTCCTTTGCGGATTAAAATCGTGACTGGAGGCAGCAGTTAAGCCTTTAGTCGGTGATGCACAAAAACATATTTGTGCTTCTGCTGCGCTTGTTTTAGACTCTCGCTAACAAATGGAAAAGCTTCTAAATATGGATATAGAAAAGTATCTATTTGGAAAATATTAATTTAGCTTTATGAACATCGATTGATTAGTTTAATGCTCAGCTTTAAACTACATCGGTCAAAAATTATAAATGCGCATTATCTGGAGAATACGCATGTCAAATCAGTTTGATCACGTGTCTGTTATCAAAAAATCGAATGTTTATTTCGGTGGGCTATGTATTAGTCATACTGTGCAATTTGAAGATGGTACAAAAAAGACTTTAGGGGTCATTTTACCAACGGAACAAGCACTGACTTTTGAAACCCATGTCCCTGAACGTATGGAAATTATTTCAGGTGAATGTCGTGTACACATCGCAGATCGCACTGAAAGTGAATTATTTCGTGCTGGACAGTCTTTTTATGTACCAGGCAATAGCCGTTTTAAAATTGAGACAGACGAAGTACTCGATTATGTCTGCCATTTAGAAGGCTAAGTACAAGTCGCATTAAGGCAAAGAAATTTTGGCCTGAATCAGTTAAACTAGATTTGAGCATCAATCCTGTAAAGCCAGCTTTGCAGGATTTTTCTTTTTTGTATTGTATACATCTATTTTAGAGGCCGTTCATGGCAAAAACCGAATATTTTTATGGCGTTCACTCAGTGGAGTCATTACTTGAGCTTGAGCCAGAGCGTGTACTGACATTATTTACACTCAAAGGTCGTGACGATCAACGGTTGAAAAACGTTTTGGCTTTGGCAGATCCTTTTGGGATTAGTGTACAACAAGCCAGTCGTGACAAATTGGAGAAATTGGCGGGTCAGCCTTTTCATCAGGGGGTGGTTGCCGCAGTTCGTCCGCATCCCACACTGAATGAACAAGATTTGGATGAGTTACTAAAGCAGAATCCTCAAGCTTTATTGCTTGCTTTAGACCAAGTGACTGATCCACATAACTTAGGTGCATGTATTCGTACAGCAGCGGCTATGGGTGTCGAAGCAGTGATTGTTGCACGGGATCGTTCGGCAAGCTTAACCCCAACAGCACGTAAAATTGCTGCGGGTGGTGCAGAAAAAGTGAAGTTTATTCAAGTGACGAATCTGGCACGTACTTTAGGTAACATTAAAGAAGAATTTAATGTTCGCGTGGTGGGTACGATGCTGGATGAAAAAGCCTTACCTGTACAAGAGTTTGATTTCACTGGAACAGGGATTTGTGTGGTAATGGGCGCTGAAGATACAGGCTTGCGTCCAATTACGCAGTCACAGTGTGACCAAACGGTTTATATCCCAATGGCGGGTAATTTACAGAGTTTGAATGTCAGTGTCGCAACAGGTATGGCTTTGTATGAAGCGTGCCGTCAACGTAATGTGTAATCCTTGTTGATTTAAAATTTAAAAGTTGTTGGCAATGTCTCCCCGTTCTCAAGGTTATGTTTTTGTCCTCATTACCATGTGTATTTGGGGAGGATTCACCATTAGCTCTCGCTTAAGTGCACAGTGGGGGATTAGTGCGTGGGATATTACCGCATTACGTTTTGCTTTGGCCTTTTGTATTTTAATGCCGATTCTAATCTATAAAAAAGACACTGCTTTTCTATGGAAAAAACAACCTTTTCTTTTGGCAATGATTGGTGGTGTGGGGTATTGCCTGACGTCCTATAGTGCCTTTCATTATGTACCCGCAGCACATGCAGCCATTTTTTTAAATGGTTGTATTCCGCTGTGTACAGCAGTGGCTGCATTTTTGTTGTTTAA
The DNA here is from genome assembly GCF_002135275.1 of Acinetobacter sp. ANC 4973. NCBI lineage: Bacteria > Pseudomonadati > Pseudomonadota > Gammaproteobacteria > Moraxellales > Moraxellaceae > Acinetobacter > Acinetobacter sp. ANC 4973. The sequence continues at coordinate 304,433 of NZ_NEGM01000002.1, read as the reverse complement.
AGAGCCCTTCGATAAGCATACATGGCTCAGTTTAGTCATTATGCTGAGCGCCATTAGTGCAATGAGCTTTTTAATGTATCAAGAAACAGGTGTAGCCTTTGGTTTTGGCGATCTGCTGTTTTTCTTAAGTGCCATTTGGTGGGGTGTTTTCACCGTTTTATTAAGACAATGGAAACTTTCCGCATGGCATTCTATGGCCGGTGTTGCGATTTGGTCTGCGGTTATTTATGTTCCGATCTATTTGATTTTTCTTCCAAAAAACTTGAGTGAACCAGAGCCTATCCATTTGTTGATGCAAACGATTTTTCACGGTGTGTTTGTGGTGATTGTGGCAACAATAAGCTATGTAGAAGCGATTAAACGACTCGGTGCATTTAAGACGGGAAGTATTGTTACGCTGGCACCGTTTATGGCAGCAATTCTCGCTGTTCCCCTTTTGGGTGAGCCTTTAAGTCGGGCAGTGATGTGCGGTTTGATCGGTATGGCAATAGGTGCTTTACAGCCGTGGCGTTGGATCATGCATAAAGACAGTTTGCAGCAGCAACTGGATCAACAAAAAAAACAGTCTTAATCGACTGTTTTTCTTTTAGCGTTTTAAATAGCGTTGATGCAGTACTTTTAAATGACGGTATAGATGCTCAAGATGACCATCATTGAGCACAATATCATCGGCCAAATGTTGTTTTTGTTGGCGTGGCATTTGTGCCTGAATAATCTTATGAATTTGCTCAATGGATTGACCATCACGTTGACTGGCACGCTGAATTTGTAATTCCTCGGTCGCATCAATCAATAAGGTGTGATGAGTTAATTTATGTTGATTGGTTTCAAAAAGTAGGGGTGAAACCAAAATGACATAGGGTGTTGTCGCACTTTGTAGTTGATGAATAATGGACTGACGGATTGAAGGGTGAGTAATGTGCTCTAGCGTTTGACGTGCATTTGGGTCTTTAAATATATGCTCGCGTAAAGCTCGGCGATTCAGTTCACCATTTTCAAGTAAAACCCAATCACCAAAAGCGGCATGAATTTTTTGCAAAGCGGCTTGGCCTTTTTCAACCACTTCACGTGCCACGATATCTGCATCAACAACGGTGATACCTTGGGTTTCAAACCATGTACTTGCAGCAGATTTTCCACTGCCAATGCCGCCTGTTAAACCCAAGATAAATGTCATAGAGCTACCTAAAATTATTGTCCTAAATATGCTTTCATAATTTGTTCACCCCAAATAAATGCAATCCAACCAGCAATAGCAATATAAGGGCCGAAGGCAAAAGGTTGATTTTCTTTACGTATTTTAAGCAAAATCAGACCAATAATTGCACCGACGAAGGATGAAAGCAGTACGATCAATGGGAGCATTAAAGGTCCCATCCAAGCGCCTAAAGCAGCCAGTAGCTTGAAATCGCCATAGCCCATGCCTTCTTTACCTGTGATGATTTTAAACAGGTAATACACGATCCAAAGGCATAAAAAACCAATAATATAGCCCCAGATTGCAGAAGTAGGCGAGGTGTAAATAGCATAGCTATTAACGCCTAAACCCAATGCGGCTAAAGTTAAGGTATAACGGTCAGGCAGGAGCTGGGTATCAAAATCGATAAAGGTTAGCGCGATCAGTATCCATGTCAAAAGCAGCCCGAAGAGCATTTGTAGCGTTGGCCCAAATACACTGACGATCACCAATGAAGCAAGAGCTGTCAGTAATTCAATCAGTGGGTAACGTATGCTGATTGGGTTTTGACAAGAACCACATTTGCCACGTAATACTAACCAACTGATGACGGGAATATTTTGATACCAGCGAATTTCACTACGGCATTTGGGGCAGGTGGATGCAGGTTTGCTTAAGGTGAGTTTAGATTCATCAATGATTGCTTGTTCAGGATGCAAGAACAATTGGCAATCTGTACGCCATTCTTGTTCCATCATCTTTGGTGTGCGGTAGATGACAACATTGAGAAAACTACCGATGCATAGACTAAAAAGCCCAACTGCACAGTAAAGTGCGGTTGGGTTATTCATAAAATAAGAGATAAATTCTTGCATTACACCACAGAACCCATTTGGAAGATTGGAAGATACATTGCAATCACCAGACCACCGACCAGTACGCCAAGGACAGCCATAATCAGTGGTTCCATCATCGAGGTTAAGCCGTCAACAGCATTATCCACTTCATTTTCAAAATGGGTGGCAACCTTGTCGAGCATTGAGTCGAGTGCACCTGACTCTTCACCAATGGCCACCATTTGTACTGCCATTGATGGAAATTTATTGGTGACGCGCATGGCAAATTGCAGTTGTTGACCCGTTGCCACATCATCCCGAATTTTAAGCACCGCTTCTTCATAAACGCAATTGTTGGTCGCGCCGGCAGTCGATTCTAAGGCATCAATTAGTGGCACACCGGCAGCAAAAGTGGTGGCCAAGGTGCGACTATAACGGGCAATAATCGCCTTATAGACTAAGTCACCAAAAATAGGCGCTTTAAGCGCTGCTTTATCGAGAAAATCACGGAATTTTTTACTACGTTTTTTGGCTTCCATAAAGCCTGCGATAATGGCGCCAATCGCAATAATTAAAATAAACCAGTATTTTTGCATCCATTCCGACATATTCACCACCATTTTGGTAAAGGCAGGTAAATCTGCACCAAATGAACTAAATAAGTCTTGGAACACAGGAACGACTTTGACCATGAGAATAATGGTCACCACCAGTGCAACCACAATAACAGCCATAGGATATTTCATGGCTTTTTTAATTTTTTGCTTTAAAAGTTCACTTTTTTCTTTATAAATCGCGACCCGATCCAGCATGGTTTCTAATGCACCAGACTGTTCGCCCGATTCAACCAGAGAGCAAAATAAATTATCAAAATATTGTGGATATTTGCGCAACGCACCAGCAAAAGTATTACCGCCTTCAACCTCCCCTTTAATACCTAATACCACTTCACGCATAGAGGGGTTTTCAAGACCTTCCGCCACAATTTCAAAACTTTGGACTAAAGGTACACCTGCTTTCATCATTGTTGCGAGCTGACGAGTAAAGATGGTGATGTCGAGTGTGGAGACCTTTTTTTTCATTAAACCTTCGAGAATATTTTTTCGTTTTTCTCGAATGGTTTTAATGGTAATGCCTTGCTTACGTAAAGTCACTTTCGCCAGTGCCATATTACGTGCCGGTAATTCGCCCTTAAGTTTAGCCCCTTTACGGTCAATTCCTTCATAACTGAAGGTTGGCATCATCTGTGCTTTTTTGACAGCCATGAATTTATCCTTATTTTTAAATACTTTATCTATTCGCTAGTCACACGATTAACTTCTTGAAGAGAAGTTACCCCCTGCATGACTTTCATTAATCCTGAACGACGTAAATTATTAAACCCCGATTTTTCCGATGCTGCTGCAATTTCAAGTGCATTACCATCTTCCATAATAATTTTTGAAATTTCAGGTGTTACTTTCATTACTTCATAAATACCCACACGGCCTTTATAACCATCACGACATTCTGAACAGCCTACGGGTTGATAAACTTGAAAATCTGGATGTTTTAGATCGTCTTCTTTAAAACCCATTTCCAATAAACTTAGGTCTGGAATATCTGAAGGGATTTTACATTGTGGACATAAACGTCGAGCTAGACGTTGCGCAATAACTAAGTTTACAGAGGTTGCGATATTAAAGGAAGGTACGCCCATATTTCTTAAGCGCGTGAGTGTTTCAGGCGCACTGTTGGTATGTAGTGTGGACATCACCATATGTCCCGTCTGTGCGGCTTTAATGGCAATTTCTGCGGTTTCTAAATCTCGAATCTCACCGACCATCACAATATCTGGATCTTGGCGTAAAAATGATTTGAGGGCAGCAGAGAAGGTTAAGCCCACTTTAGCATTAACATTGACCTGATTAACTCCCTCTAGGTTAATTTCGACGGGATCTTCGGCTGTTGAAATATTGGTATCTTCACGGTTGAGAATATTTAAGCCGGTATATAAAGAAACCGTTTTACCCGAACCTGTGGGACCTGTAATCAGTAGCATGCCTTGAGGTTTGTCCAAAGCCTGCATAAACAATTCTTTTTGCGCAGGTTCATAACCAAGTGCATCAATCCCCAACATCGCACTCGATGGATCTAAAATACGCAGTACCAGTTTTTCACCAAAGAGGGTGGGCAATGAGTTGACACGGAAGTCGATGGCTTTACTTTTTGAAAGTTTAAGTTTAATTCGTCCATCTTGAGGTAAACGTTTTTCAGAAATGTCCATTTGGGACATGACTTTTAAACGCGACGCTAAACGTGTGGATAATTGCAAGGGTGGGGTTGCAATTTGACGTAGGACACCATCGACACGATAACGCACGCGATACATTTTTTCATACGGTTCAAAATGTAAGTCGGAAGCACCCATACGAATCGCATCAATCAGCAGCTTGTTGATGTATTTAACAATTGGGGCTTCATCTTGTTGTTGTTCGTTGTCATCATCATCTTTATTGCTGAGATCTTCTTGTTCTAGATTTAAATCGATATCATCATCAGAAAATTGAAAACTATCCGCTTCGGCAAAATTTTGTTCAATCAGTTTTTCTAGTTTTGGATGTTCAACAATAATTGCTTCAATATTCATTTTACTATTGAAGCGTATTGCATCCATGGCATCGATATTGGTTGGATTGCTGGTAGCGACGTAGAGTAAGTTACCACGTTTAAAAATCGGTAAAATACGATGTTTGGTAATCAGTTTTTCGTCAATGCCTTCACGGATAATCTGTGCAGAATCATAGGTGCTGAGATCAAAAAGCGGTTCGCCAAATTCTTGAGCGATTTTTTCAGCAATATCTAAGGACGAAATTTTTAATTGATCAATTAAAAAAGGAACAATATCTTGATTGGCTTTTTTGGCATTTAAGATTGCATTCTGCATATTTTCAGCAGAAATGAAGTCTTCTTCAACTAAACGTCGATTGAAACCGGTAAATCTAGGTGAACCTTTTAATGCTGTCATGCTTTAATATGCCTACTAAATCAATTTGTTTATAATTGGTATTTTTAAATTATACTTTTGTTATATAAAAATACCATATCTTAAAATGCTGTCATCTACTTAATATCACATAAAACTTTGAACCAGTCGTATTTACAAGATGAAGTTTTTTTTGAGAATGTTGTGATGTATGTTGAAAAATAAGTTTGGCATAAAAAAGCCATGCGAAAATTATCTAAAAAAGATTGAATTCCGTGTAGAATGTGCGCGGTTTAATGAATTGTTTTTAATAGGTTACTGTATGTCGGGTTCGGCTATTACTCCTTGGGTTGTCGGCAATTGGAAAATGAACCCAATGCAAGCAGATGCCAAAGAGCTGTTAAGTGGTTTTAAAAAATTATTGCAAAATAATGAAATTAAAGAAGAAAATTGTCATATCGGTATTGCACCTAGCATGCTAGCTTTGACCAGTGTTCAAGCGGAATTGGCAAGTTCAGTGCGTTCCATTTATACCGTTGCTCAGAATGTTTCTCGTATAGCGGGATTGGGTGCTTACACGGGTGAAGTGAGCGCAGAATTACTGAAAGATCATCATATTGATTTTGTACTGATTGGTCATTCTGAACGCCGTGAAATTTTTAATGAAACGTCGCAAATCCTGAATGAAAAAGTTAAAAATGCTTTAACTGCTGGATTAACCATTATTTATTGTGTGGGTGAAAGCCTAGAACAGCGTGAAAATGGTCAAGCAGAGCAGGTGGTATTGCAGCAAATCTGTGATATTGCTGCGGTGGTTCAAGCCGAACAATGGCAAAAGATTGTGATTGCATATGAACCGATTTGGGCAATCGGTACGGGCAAAACAGCTTCACCTGAAGATGCTCAAACGATGCATGCTAAAATTCGTGAAGGTTTAACTCAAATCACAGCGTTTGGTGCAAGCATGGCTATTCTGTATGGCGGTAGTGTTAAAGCCGAAAATGCAGTAGAGTTGGCGACCTGTCCAGATATTAATGGTGCGCTGGTGGGTGGTGCATCTCTAAATGCAGCGTCTTTTTATGAAATTGCTCAAGCTTTTGCAAATACAAAATAATTAGGAGTTCAGCATGCAAACTTTTGTGCTGGTGGTACATATTATCTTAGCCATTTTAATGATTGTATTGATTCTGGTACAACATGGTAAAGGTGCAGATGCTGGCGCATCATTTGGTGGCGGCGGTGCTGCCACTGTATTTGGTGCATCCGGTTCAGGTAACTTTTTAACGCGTTTGACTGCAGTTTTAACCGCGCTATTTTTTGTCACCAGTTTAACGCTAGCTGTATTTGCCAAAAAACAAACCACCGATGCTTATAGTTTAAAATCGGTACAAACAACCACGACTGCACCTGTGAATTCGAATGAAACTTCGCCAGTTGCACCGAAAACAGGCGAATAACCTGATTTAGTTCTTTCTTTTTGGACATGATCCGACTAGAATGCGACACAGCTGCGGTGGTGGTGGAATTGGTAGACACGCTACCTTGAGGTGGTAGTGCTTTCGGGCGTGGGGGTTCAAGTCCCCCCTTCCGCACCAACTTGTAATCCAGAACATAAGTTGGTGTGTGCAGCAAATCTGTTGATGCGGGATGGAGCAGTCTGGTAGCTCGTCGGGCTCATAACCCGAAGGTCGTTGGTTCAAATCCAGCTCCCGCTACCAATACTATTTAGATGCAAACTAAATAGGCGATTTAAAATAAATTTTAATCGTGATTGAATTTTTGCAGGTTGATGCGGGATGGAGCAGTCTGGTAGCTCGTCGGGCTCATAACCCGAAGGTCGTTGGTTCAAATCCAGCTCCCGCTACCATTTTTGATTAAGGTGCAACTTAATCAAGCAACCATTGAAGATTTTTTGATTGAAAATGTTCAGTGAATTGTATATAATTTTTGCACGTTGTTGCGGGATGGAGCAGTCTGGTAGCTCGTCGGGCTCATAACCCGAAGGTCGTTGGTTCAAATCCAGCTCCCGCTACCAAGTTTCTAAAAGGCTCACAAAAATGGTGGGCCTTTTTGCACAGTGGACTTTGGTTTTTCTGTGTACACAGGGGCGATTACGCCCTTTTTTATTGGCTATCGTGTAGTGTCGACATCCATTGGTCAAATTGTCATGTTTCACTACTAATATAGTTGAGTTAGTCTGAACCGGTCACAGCGACTATTGAATCGCACAACAATGACGAGAGTAAATGAAGCTATCAAATAAAACTCAAGCACTTCAAGACCTAATAACTCCTGCAGTGCAAGCTTGTAATGTAGATCTTTGGGGAATCGAATTTATTCCTCAAGGTAAACGTTCTTTATTGCGTATCTATATTGATAAAGCGAACGAAAATAACACGCAACCTGTCATGAATGAAGATGGTGAGCTTGAACAAGGTCAGGGTATTGGTGTACAAGACTGTGTTCGTGTAACCCAGCAAGTAGGTGCAACGCTTGACGTACATGATCCAATTTCTGGCGAATACTCACTTGAAGTATCTTCACCGGGTTGGGATCGTCCATTCTTCCAACTTCACCAGATGCCAGCTTATATTGGAAAGCAAATTGCTTTACGTCTGATTAGTGCCGTAGAAAACCGTCGTAAATTTCAAGCAAAACTGATTGCTGTTGATCTTGAGAATGAGATCATTCAAGTTGAAGTTGAAAATCAACACGTACTTGAAATAGACAGTCATAATATCGACAAATCAAATTTGATCTACCAAGATTAATTCATTCAATAAATAAGAATCTGAACGAATAGGTGACTTATGGCTCGTGAAATTCTTACCGTAGTAGAAACGGTTAGTAACGAAAAAGGTGTAAGTCGTGATGCAATTTTTGAAGCACTTGAACAAGCTTTAGTTGCTGCGACTAAAAAGAAATTTTACGAAGGCACACACGCAGAAGAAGCACGTTTACGTGTAGAAATTGATCGTAAAACTGGTGATTATCGTACTTTCCGTCAATGGGAAGTTGTTGCTGACGAAGATCATGAAATGCCTGCATGTCAGGATGCAATCTCTGATTTAGATCCTGAACAATGGTCTATTGGTGATATTCGTGAACTTGAAGTTGAATCGATTGATTTTGGTCGAATTGCTGCACAAATTGCGAAACAAGTCATTGTGCAAAAAATTCGTGAAGCTGAGCGTGCTTTAGTTGCGGATGCATACGAATCTAAAGTGGGCGAACTCATCTACGGTGAAGTGAAAAAACAAACCAAAGATGGCTTTATCATTGACTTGGGTGATAATGCTGAAGCATATCTTTCACGTGAAGAAATGATCCCGAAAGAAATTCTTCGTCCTAAACAACGTATGAACGCTATTCTATATAGCGTGAACCGTGAAGGTCGTGGTGCACAATTATTGTTGTCACGTGCGCGTCCTGAAATGCTAATGGCATTGATGAAGAAAGAGATTCCTGAAATTTCTGAAGAAATCATTGAAATTAAAGCCGCTGCCCGTCAACCGGGTGTTCGTGCTAAAATTGCTGTGAAAACCAACGATCATCGTATTGATCCTGTCGGTGCTTGTATTGGTATGCGTGGTACACGTATCCAAGCGGTACAATCAGAGTTAAATGGTGAGCGTATTGATGTTGTGGTGTGGTCTGACGATCCAGCACAGTACATTGCCAGTGCTCTAGAGCCTGCTGATGTATCGAGTATTGTGATTGATGAAGATGCACATACTGCTGATATCATTTTTGCAGCCACTGATCAATTGGCTCGTGCTATTGGCTCACAAGGTCAAAATGTCCGTTTAGCATCTGAATTAACAGGCTATAAACTGGATATGATGCTCGAAGAAGAGTTTTATGCGCGTCAACAAAATGAAGCTCAACAATATTTAGACATGTTTGTAAGTCGTTTAGATATTGAAGAAGATTTGGCAATGGCTTTGGTTGAAATGGGCTTTACTTCTTTGGAAGAGATTGCTTATGTTCCAGCTGAAACATTTGATGAAATTGAGTTAGATGCTGAAATTGTTGAATTATTGCAAAGCCGTGCAAAAGAAATTACATTGGCTGATGCATTAAAACAACAAGAAAACATCCAAGATCCAAGTGCAGAACTTGTTGCAATGGATGGGATGACGCAGGAAATCGCGTACGCACTTGCGGCTCGCGGTGTGGTAACAGTAGATGATTTGGCAGATCAAGCGACTGACGATATTGAAGATATTGAAGGTTTAGGTGCTGAAAAAGCAGGTCAACTCATCATGAAAGCGCGCGAATCATGGTTTAACTAGGAGGAAATATATGACGGACAAGTCGATTAAAGAGTTAGCTCTCAGCGTAGCACGTCCAGTTGAGAAGCTCCTAGAGCAGGTTCGTGACGCAGGTTTACCGCAACGTAAAGCTGAAGATATTATTTCCACTGAACAACAAAATACCCTCGTTAACCATTTGAAAAAAATTCATGGTCAAGACGATGGGCATGCAGGAAAAATCACGTTGAAACGTAAAACAACCAGTACGGCTAAAGTGGCAAGTACCTCAGGTAAGGCGAAAACAATTAACGTTGAAGTGCGTAAAAAGCATACGTTTGTTAAGCCAAATCCAGAACAAATTAAAGCAGAAGCTTTAGCGAAAGCAGAAGCGGAACAAAAATCACAGACTGAGCCTAAAGGTCGTGATCAAGCGCAACAAAATACAGCTCCGAATGTAGGTGGCGCTTCTAAAGCTTTAGAAGCAATGCGTGCTGCAGCTAAGCAAGAAACAGCGAAGCAAGAAGTACCTAAAGCGGCTGTTGTGGTGAAGCGTAAATCGACGAACAAACCAATTGTTAAGCAAGTGGTTAAAGTGACCGAAACCGCAGAGCAGAAGAAAGCGCGTGAAGCTCAGGCTGCACAATTAAAAGCAGTAGAAGAGGCGGCACGTCGTAAATCGGCTGAAGAAGGGCAACAGCGTACGCTTGAGCAGATGCGTCAAATGGCGTCTAAATACTCTGCTGAAGATACCACTGCAACGATTCGTGTGATTGATGATTCTCCACTTGCTGCTGGCCTTGTGGGTCAAGCATATGAAGATTCATTTGCGAAAGAAGACCGTGAAATTAAACGTGGTGGTAATACCACCAGTACACGTGCACCGAAGAAAGGTGGACGTCGTGGTCAGGAAGAGCAAAGCTTCAGTAAACAGCCTAAACGTGGTTTGAAAACCAGCCAAGCGAATAAGCATGGCTTCGAAAAACCAGTTAAAAAGCAAGTTTACGATGTTGAAATTGGCTCTACGATTGTTGTTGCTGATCTTGCAGCGAAAATGGCGATTAAAGTTCGTGAAGTTATCAAATCACTCATGAAAATGGGTGAGCTTGTGACACAGAACCAAGCGATTGAGCAAGAAATTGCAGCGCTCGTGGTTGAAGAAATGGGTCATAATCCAGTTCTAGTATCGGATACACAAGCTGAAGATAACTTACTTGAAGCTGCTGAAGAAGCGCGTGGCGTTCAAACCACTCGTGCTCCTGTTGTTACGATCATGGGCCACGTTGACCATGGTAAGACATCACTTCTAGACCGTATCCGTCGTACTAAAGTAGCAGCGGGTGAGGCTGGTGGTATTACACAGCATATCGGTGCTTATCACGTTGAAACTGAGAAAGGGATTATTACCTTCCTTGATACACCGGGACATGCGGCGTTTACTTCAATGCGTTCACGTGGTGCGAAAGCGACTGATATCGTGGTACTTGTTGTTGCAGCTGATGATGGTGTAATGCCACAAACAGCTGAAGCAATTGATCATGCACGTGCTGCGGGTACGCCAATCATTGTTGCCATCAACAAAATGGACAAAGAATCTGCTGATCCAGATCGTGTATTAAATGAATTGACGGTTAAAGAAATTGTGCCTGAACAGTGGGGCGGTGATGTTCCTGTTGCCATGGTTTCTGCACATTCGGGTCAAGGTATTGATGATCTTCTCGACCTTATTTTAATTCAATCTGAACTTCTTGAATTGAAAGCGTCTGAAGAAGGTGCTGCACAAGGTGTTGTAATTGAAGCGCGTGTTGATAAAGACCGTGGTGCTGTTGCTTCTATTCTTGTACAAAACGGTACATTGAAAGTCGGTGATCTTGTTCTTGCTGGTGGTTCTTACGGTCGTGTTCGTGCGATGGTGGATGAAAACGGTAAACGTATTCAATCAGCAGGTCCTTCAATCCCAGTTGAGATTTTAGGTCTTCCTGAAGCACCAATGGCGGGTGATGAAGTTCTTGTTGTAAATGATGAGAAGAAAGCGCGTGAAGTTGCTGATGCTCGTCTTTCACGTGAACGTGAACAACGTCTTGAGCGTCAAAGTGCAATGCGTCTTGAAAACATCATGGCATCTATGGGCAAGAAAGATGTGCCTTATGTCAATGTGGTGCTGAAAACTGATGTACGTGGTACGTTAGAAGCATTGACTGTTGCTTTGCAAGCATTGGCAACGGATGAAGTTCGTGTTCGTGTCATTGGTTCAGGTGTGGGTGCAATTACCGAGTCTGACGTTACCCTTGCTGAATCGTCTGAAGCTGTACTTCTAGGCTTTAACGTCCGTGCTGATAATACTGCGCGTCAAAAAGCCGATGCAGATGGTATCGACATTCGTTACTACAGCATCATTTATGAATTGATTGATGATGTGAAAGCAGCAATGAGCGGTAAGCTTGCGCCTGAGCATCGTGAAACGATTCTGGGTGTAGCTCAAGTACGTGAAGTGTTCCACTCAAGTAAATTTGGTGCGGCTGCGGGCTGTATGGTACTTGAAGGCATGTTACACCGTAATAAACCGATTCGCGTATTACGCGATGACGTGGTGGTATTCCAAGGTGAGCTTGAATCTCTTCGTCGCTATAAAGAAGTGGTTGAAGAAGTTCGTGCTGGTATGGAATGTGGTCTTGCCGTGAAAGGTTATAAAGACATCAAAGTACTCGATAAAATCGAAGTTTATGATGTTCAATTGATTAAACGGAGTCTTTAATGGCGGGTAGTCAACGTCTTAAGCGAATGGCGGATACGGTACAACGTGAGTTGTCAGAATTGATCCGTCAAGAACTGAAAGATCCACGCTTAGGTGGTCTAGTGACCATCTCTGCGGTGAAAGTCAGCGCAGATTTAGGCTATGCAGAAGTTTACGTCACCGTAATGGGACGTGAACTGGGCGATGATCAAAGTGAAGCGGCAAATAAAGAAACTTTAGCAGTATTAAATGGTGCTTCTGGTTTCTTGCGTCACGAATTAGGTCGTCGTATCAAGACACGTATTACGCCAAGATTGCGTTTTCATTATGATAAAACCAATGCATATGGTAACTATATGTTTGGTTTGATTGCTGAAGCAGTGAAGGATTTACCTCCTGAAGAAGCAAAAAAAGATGATGAATAATTAATATAACGTAAGTTATATGCAAAAAAGCCACCTTCGGGTGGCTTTTTTTATGGATGTGTTCTGTCCTGAAATAAGTTGCAATATAGGAGACCTATTTTATGCAACACAAACAAGCTTAAAGCATGGAGCGTATACAACGAAATTATTCAATAATGATTTTGGGTAAAGTTGAGAAAGGTGCAGTACTTGACCGAGAAGCTCAGAATCTTGTTGATATTAAATCATTAAATTTGTTTAAAGATGATCAAGTTTACACTGCTTTAATGCATGTGCTGTAGATGCTGAGCGATGGATTGATTTGAATGATAAAAGGAGCCGAAGCTCCTAAAGGATGAAGACTATTTTTTCTGATATTGGCGGCGAACTCGAGAACGTTGCCAAGGGAGTGGGCGGTCTAAACTTTCAGGTACTTCACCACTGGTTGAGCGTAAACGTAAATGCAGAGCTGCTTGTGCCATCAGATTGGCCGATACTGGTGCTGTGATAAAGGCGAATAAGGTAATGAGTATTTCAGCAAAACCAAAACGGCCATTAAAGGCAGCAAAAATAATGGCAGCAATTAAAAAACTACCCAGACCTAAAGTACTTGATTTGGTTGGTGCATGTAGACGCATAAATAAATCGGGGAGGCGTACCATGCCAATTCCACCCACCAGCGTAAAGAAAGCACCAATCAATAAAAAAATTGAAACCAGAATTTCCATAACAAGTTGCATTATTTTTACTCCTAATCCACGACATGACCAGTGGTAAAGTAGCGGGCGAGGGCTGCTGTTGAGACAAAACCAAGCATGGCAACCAAGAGTGCCCCCTCAAAAAATGAGGTGCTTGCCCAATAAATACCCAAAATGACAATTAAACAGGTGGCATTGAGAAAAAGAGTATCCAGAGCCAAAAGTCGATCAACAATAGAGGGACCGATGACTAAACGAATTAGGCAAAGGAACATTGAAATGGTGATGGCAACCATACATATGCCCAGCGTATAAGGCAAAATGCTCATGCGTTGTCTCCTGATTCCACATTAAAAATCATCATCAGTGCTTTTTCATAACGAGTTTTAATATCTTGAATGTCAATTTCTATATTATCACTGCTTAATGCATGAACTAAAATATCACCACGGTCTTGGTCAATCCCAGCCGTGACCGTACCGGGGGTTGTGGTAATAATCAGGGCAAGTAAAACATTGACTTGTTCATGTTGGGAGTCTAATGGTACTCGAAACCATTTCGGATGCAGTTTATGCGTAGGCCCAAGAACCAATTTAGCCACTTTAATATTGCAAATAATGATGTCCCAGAGCACCACAAAAAACAATTTGAATGCCAATAGCCAGTTGATATTCGGTGTACGGGTAGTAAAGGGGTTGACTAAGCGCGGAATAAAAATTCCGAGCATGAAAGCCATCAGTAATGTTGCTGGGTCAATACTATGCGCAAGCATGATCCAGCTTAAAGCCACAATGACAGAAACAAATGGATGGGGTAGCCAGTTTTCCAAAAACGATGTTTTTTGCATGGTTAAGGCTCCATAGGTTTCAGTTTGGCATCATCTGGATGGGCCGGTTCTTGTACGATTTGTTGATTGATTTGGCGTTGTTTATATTCTGAAATATGCTCACCGTTTAAAGTATTTTCAGAAATAACATAAGGAATGAGATGCGCATTTGGATCAACCGTTTCACCGCCATATTTGGTTTCAGGTAAATTTTCTGGATCATACGGTTGTACGCTGATGACCTGATTTAGATGATCCCTTTTCAAAATTCTGCTTTCGTATAAGGCATTATTTTGTATTTGTTCAGCCGTTTTAAACATATATTGCTGAATTGGGCTGGCATAAACCATATACAGAATTAAAGCTGAAAGCAGTAAATAGATGGTTTTGTCATTTCGAGCAGGTGCTTGATCTGGCAAGGCTTGATAGGCCTTATATTCTGCCGAATTTGGATTGTCTTCGGGTTGTGTGGCACGCCAGAACAGTACAAAACCGATGCGGGTAAAGGCAATAATACTGAGTAAGCTGACAATTAACACTACAATAATAATCAGTAATTGATATGGTGAATGTGAGGTGGCTTGTAAGATAAAGACTTTACCTAAGAAGCCACTAAATGGAGGCAAGCCTGCCATCATTAAAGCAATTAAAAAGAAGGTTAATGAAACGACTTTTTGTTGTTTCATGTGTGGCGCAACTTTGAAATGGTCTTTAAATGCACCACGTTGCGAGGTAATCCAGCCAGAGAGCAAATAAAATGCAGCAGCAATCAGGGTACTATGCACTAAATAATACAGTGCTGCTGCCCATGCCAAGGTATTAAACAGCGAAATGGCGATTAAGATCGTGCCAATAGATGACAGAATCATAAATCCGACGAAGCGGCGCAGTCGTTCTGCGCCAATTGCGCCAATCACGCCATAGACTGAAGTAATGAGGCCAATTGGCAATAACCAAGACACCAAAATGCTTTGACTTAAATGATCGTCAAATACTGTGCCATTAATCCGTAAAATGGCATAGATCCCCACTTTGGTCATAATGGTAAAAATCGCAGCAACAGGTGTTGTGGCAACGGCATAGGTTTTAGGCAGCCAGAAACCAACAGGCAGCATCGCGGCTTTAATACCAAAAACCACAAAGAGTAATAAGCCACCAGCCACAGCAAGTTTATGTTGGTCAGGTTCTAAAAGTGGGATTAGGCGTGCGACATCGGCCATATTTAGGCTGCCGACACTGCCATAAATGATGCCGAGGCCAATCAGAAAGAGCGCAGAAGCCAATAAGTTAATGGTGACGTAATGAATGCCCAGTTGAAAACGTGCTTTGCCTTGTCCGTGTAAAAGTAATACATAGGATGCCATCAACAGGATTTCAAAGAACACAAATAAGTTGAATAAGTCACCTGTCAGAAATGCACCGCATAGACCCATCAATAAGAAATGGAACATGGCATGGAAATAACGGCCACGGGTATCCCACTCATGGCTTGCATACCATAAAACAGCGGTTGCTAGGGCATACGTGAGGACGACCATCAGTGCAGAAAGTTGGTCTAGCACCAAAACAATTCCGAATGGCGCAGCCCATTCACCTAAATTGTAAACACTGATTTGCCCACTACTGGCAGAGATTAAATAAAGAATAGCCGTGGCTAAACCTAAAATTGAAGAAATGTAACTAATGCCACGACGCCAAGGTTGGCGCCAATCGTGTGCTAATGAGCCAGCGCCTGGATTACCAAGTAACACCAATAAAAAAGCAGTAAAAGCTGGAATTAAAATGCTAAAAATTGGGGTATGTTCAGTCCAGAATTGGATGACAGCATTCATTAAGGCTCATCCTCACGTGGGTCAATAGGAATAATATCTTCTTTCGAGTCGACGTGATCGGTTCCTGTTTCATAACGACTGCGTAGCGCAAGTTGCACAATAAAAGCAGTGGTTGCAAAACCAATCACAATCGCAGTGAGCACTAAAGCTTGGGGCAGGGGATCGGTTACCTTGCTGGTTTCGGTGAGTACCGCGGGTGCATTAATTTGCAGACGACCCATCGCAAAAAGAAATAAGTTGACGGCATAGCCAATCATTGCCAAACCGAGTACCACAGGAAAAGTACGTGCCCGTAGAATTAAATAAATTCCCGTTGCTGTAAGTAGCCCAATGGCAGAGGCAAGTAAAAATTCTAAGCTGATCATTTTATTCCCCCTTCGGTACAATTGGACCAGTCATGCTGGAGTGACGCGAGTCACCTAATACTGAAATCAACAGCATGGTTGCACCAACGACCGTGATATAAACCCCAAGATCAAAGAGCGCAGCGGAGGGAAGGTGCATTTCACCTAAAAGAGGTGGAGAGACATAAATATGCGCACTGGTCAGGAACGGACGTTCCCAGAACCAAGCACCTAAGCCTGTGAGTCCTGCAATGACTAAGCCTGAACCAATCCAAATTTCATATAAACGTCCTGATTTGGCTTTTAACATTTGCTCAGCTTGATCTTGACCCAGTGCAATGTATTGAATGACCAAAGCCAATGAAGTAATTAAACCCGCAATAAATCCACCGCCTGGTAAGTTATGCCCACGTAGGAAGATATACAAACTTACCACCAATGCTAAAGGTAAAATCCATGAAGCAGTAATACGGAACATCAATGGTGATGGATTAAAACGGTAGGTTAAACCTTGGGTAATGGTGGTGCCATGCGCACGCATGCCATCCATTAAACAAAGGGCACCAATCGCAGCAATACCCAGTACGGTAATCTCTCCAAAGGTATCGAAACCACGGAAGTCGACTAAAATGACATTGACCACATTGCTTCCACCCCCCAAAGGAATGGATTGCTGGATGAAGAACCATGAAATTGAATTATGGTCACGGGTTAAAATCAACCAAGCAATCCAACCAATGCCGAGTCCACCGCCAATCGCAATGAGGGCATCGCGCCAACGACGTGATCCACTCGACTCATAAGGGGTGAGTTGTGGCAATAAAGACAAGCTCATCAACAGCAAAACGGTGGTGACGACATCGACCGTAATTTGCGTTAAAGCAAGGTCAGGTGCAGACAATGTTACGAATACCATTGTGACCACTAAGCCTATTGCACCACTAATCAGCACGGCTTTAATGCGTTCATGGTGGAACCACAACATCATCCAGCAGGCAGAGAACAAGAGTAACCACAGTACAATTGCAACGGCAGGGGCATGGGTAAGTTCACGGCTACCAGTAGTTAAACCTTGATTGATTAATGGCATGGCAACCAATGCAATAGTAAAAGCCACGATCCAGATTAAATAACTTTGTAGTGAACCATTTTCAGTTTTACGTTTGAACTGGCGTGATTTCAGCAAGAGATGTTTTAAAAATAAATCAAATAAGATGCGACCTTGAAATTTACCCAGCATTGGATCAAGGTTAATCTCACGAATGGTTCCACCTTTGGCCAGAGCAAAGTAAAAGCACAGTCCACCTAACAGTGCGATTGTACTCATCAGTAAGGGCAGGTTAAAACCATGCCAAAGGGCAAGATGAGTACCTGCAAAATTCGGTAATTGTGTGCTGGCACGTGTGGTTGAATTAACAATATTTTCAACCAAGAGGGCAGGGAGAAGCCCAACTAAAATACATAAAATCGCCAGAAAAGTTGCAGGTGCTCGCATGCCAAAAGCAGGCTCATGTGCGTCTTTATTGGGAACAGCTTTGCCTAAAGGGCCATCAAAGAATACGCCATGAACCAGTCGCACTGAATAAGTAACCGCAAAGATACCTGCTAAGGTTGCCACAATCGCCGAGCCAATCAGTACTGGACCAGAGAGGTTGGCGAGTAGTTCAGTAAAGAACATTTCTTTGGATAAAAAACCATTGGTCAGTGGTACACCCGCCATTGAGGCAGCAGTGATCATGGTTAAGGTGGCAGTGAACGGAAGTAATTGCCAAATCCCACTGAGTTTACGCAAATCACGTGTCCCTGTTTCATGATCAATAATACCGGCAATCATGAATAGGGCAGCTTTAAACGTCGCATGGTTAATAATATGGAAGATGGCTGCGGCAACAGCAAGAGGAGAGCCAATCCCCAATAAGCAGACAATTAAACCTAAATGACTAATGGTGGAATACGCCAGTAAACCTTTTAAATCTTCTTTGAAAATGGCAAAAAAGGCAGCCATACACAGCGTAAATAGGCCTACGAAAGTCACAATGTTGTGATATAGCGCAGCACCGACAAAAATAGGGGAGAGTCTTGCTAACAGGAAAATACCTGCTTTGACCATGGTTGCAGAGTGTAGATAGGCCGATACAGGCGTAGGTGCTGCCATGGCATTCGGCAGCCAAAAATGGAACGGAAACTGTGCACTTTTGGTAAATGCACCCATTAAAATGAGCAGTAAAGTGGGTACAAATAGCGAATGACTTTGAATTTTCTCAGTCATGGTAAGAATTTGGTCTATTTGATAAGTGCCCGTTATTTGACCTAACAAAATGAAACCACCCAACATGGCTAAACCGCCCATGCCTGTAATGGTCAGTGCCATACGTGAGCCGCGCTGTGCGGCTTCATAATTACTCCAATAACCCACCAGCAGAAAAGAAGAAATACTGGTCAGCTCCCAAAAAACGAGCAGCAAAATTAAATTATTGGATAAAGAGATACCCAGCATGGCGGCCATGAATAACATGAGCAATACATACAGCTTACTCAGGGAATTCTTAGGACTTAAATAATAATAAGCGTAGATATAAATGAGTGTGCCGATACCACTAATCAGCAAACAAAATAACAAACCTAAAGCATCCAAACGGAAACTTAAGTTGATGCCTAGCTGAGGTAACCATGACCAACTTTGCGTGATTGTTGCACCATTGAAAACATCTTTTGCTTGAGTCAGTAATAAGATGAGGCTGCTTAGACTGACCCCAATCGCCCCTAAGGCCGTTACCCCGCGCGAAAATTTTTTCAGCCACGAGACAAGTGTAGTGCCCAATACTAAGGGTAACAATATAATAATCGGTAGCACACTCATATCCATTGTCGTGAATTAGGTTGATAAAAACCTAAGGGTGAATGTTATCTTTCAAGGACTACAGGATCACAAAGAGCAATCCAAACGTTTAAATCTTGAAAGCCAATCGGAGTTAAAAATATTGAAAACAAGCTGTGTTGCGCAACTTGTAAAAAGTAATAGTAAAATCGGATTTTACTATAAAACTTTACATATCCCTGATCTTATTACATGAATAAAACAACATCAATTAGTTTTGCGCATACGTAACATATTATCTACCCGTCTATGCAATCTGGGCGTAGCATGTTTCAAACTGATGAAAAACTGAGTACTCAATATTTTTACCGATTAAACTTTTTTGCATGCAATTTAAGCGGTTAAGTTTGTATTATGGCAAGGGCTGATGTGAAGAGGTGCCATCTTGTGCATTCATTAAACCCAGTAACTCATTTTGCTGTTCTAAGTTTAAATGCTGTTGAATGTGTTGCCATAGGCTTTGTGGCGTAATGCTGTCTAATACGGGTTCAAGCAAACAATCAGTTTCCATCACTTCATCATTAAACACCAAGTTTTCATAAATACGATCAAATTTGTCCTGTAATGGTTGTAGCTGTATCTCAAAAATTTTTTTATTTTCAATTTTCAAGCATTGATACTCGGTTGCATGTTCGAGTAATTCACTACGATTACCTGTGGCAATAATTTGTAGTCGCGGAAAAGCTTGATGCAAGCGTGGTAAAATCACTTGAGCAGTATTTTGATCCAGTTGATGATCAATCGCATCAATAAGTAAAATACCGTCGCCTTCAAGGCAGGGATATAAACTATTCGGATTGAGTACGCATAAACGCCGCACAATATCACCCACCAATGCAATCCAATTTTTCACGCTATTCGAAAGTTGTTGATAGAGCATATTTTTGCCTTGATAACGAACCATCAATTGTAATTTCGGTTGGTACTGCACAAAAATATCGTCTAAAGCAGGAATGACCGTCGTTAAAGCTTGTTTTAACGCATCTAAATGAGGGCTATGCATCTGCTTTTGTGCATGAAATAATTGCTGTAGAAAGTCAGTTTCTTTGTTTTTCTGAACAGATGGATCGGAGAGCAGTTGTTGAAACAGTTGTGCGATCTGTGCATTTTCAATATCACTCACTTCACGCAACCACTCAAAAAAACGGCTAAAAGTGGTAAAAGGAATCGCTGAAACTTCATAAGCATGTGCGCTTTGAAAAATGAGTGGATTGTTCTTACTTAGAATATTCATTTCATTGACAAAGCGTTCTGCCGGGTAATAGGCAATTAAGGGCAAGCCTTGGAGTTGATCATGCTGGATGGCATTTTGATACAGTTCGATTAAGTTTTCTAATTGTTGAGTTTCTGCTTTACTGCTGCCAATACCCTGACTATTTAAGGTTTTATACAGTTGCCAATCGCAATAACCAAGTGCTTTATCTGGTACTTCACTGGATTCATTCAAAGTACCAATATCATTGGGGATCTGCACCCGAATATCAATTTTGGATTGTAAACGGTTCAGCATAATGTCTTGATCAAGCATCACCACACCCGCAGCACGTAAGTCTTTATAACGCGCTGCAAACCACGTTAAGGCTTGATAAGTGAATCTTAAAATGGTGGTTTTGCCAGTACCTTGATCACCCATAATCAAGGTGATGGGTTTCTCATTAAATTTCAGCTTGAGATCGGCAAAATGAAGGGTATGTTTGAGTTGAATAGCATCGATTTTCATAGAATACCTACATTGCACAATAAGCTGAAATTATTCTCCCACAGCTTTACGCAACGATAAGGGCATTTGTTTTTTGAGCTGTTGCACCAAATCGTAAATATGGTGAATATTTAAACTTACTTTAGCACGTGTGCAAGCCACGTAAAGCAATCTTAACTCTTCATCACTAATTTTATGGTCTTTTTCGTTGACCTTAAATTGATAGTCATCTTCGATATGCACCCGATCCCATTCCAAGCCTTTGGCTTTATGGGCGGTTGAAATAATATAATCGGCATGCTCAATCGGGCTGATTTTGGCTAAGGCACGTTTCAATGGATCTGTACCGTGATCATCCACCAATTTCACCAAAGGTTTAATGTCGCTGCCGTCATTGGTTTCGCAATATTCATGCACATCATGCCATGAATTAAACCAAGCCAGTTCAGGCACATCCGTGACGCGTTTACCTTGCTTGAGCATGCTTGCAGCATCGACAAAACGGTTCAGTTTGACATGATCGGCTTGTAAGCTGACTTTGTCGCCATGCACTAAACCGGCCAGCAATAACTCCATCGCCCGTGCATTGGTGCGGCATAAAATGGCATCACGTTGTTTGGTATGTGGTTTATTGACCACTTTGGAATGCAGATGTGGATTACCCAATAAAGGAACCGTTTCACTTAACGCGCCCAAAATGGCATTGGCATTTAACGCAATCTCTTCACCAAAACGAAATGAGGTGGTTAAGCGAGATTCAGGCAAAGGGAGCTGTTGCATGGCATTGACTGCACCGCGCCATGCATAAATTTGTTGATGCGCATCACCGACATAAATTACTTGGGTATTTCTTTGACGCAGCAAAATACCGAGCATCAATGGGTCAGCATCTTGTGCTTCATCAAACAACACATAATCGGTTGGAATGTTGGGTTCAGACAATGCCCACAGTTTTAGATAAATATCGTGACCAATACCCGCTTGATGGTTTGGATCAATTGATTCTAACCAACGTCGTTCAATGGCGGGATAAAGATGCGTCTGTAGTTCAGCAATATCATCGGGATGTAACCAACTGGGTGCTTGAAGATGGCGTGGTGCTGGATATTGCGAACTGGTGGAACAAAAATAACTCACCGCATTGGCAACCAGACTGGCCAAACGACTGGGCATCATGACATATTTTTCGTAACGTCCACCCATCATTCGGCGTAAGGTAATTGGCTGGAGTCGATATTCTTTGGCGATGAAACTCGGGCTTAAACGTGGTAGACGTAGTTTATCGGTCACGCCACGTGGCACACTACGAAACGCCAGCGAGTGAAAGGTACGACAGTCGACATTGCGATGAAATTTACTTTGTGCTTCTGATGCAATGGCTTTGTTAAACGCCAGATACATACCCCGCCGTTCAGGCATGGCGTCACTGATCATTTGTAAGGTGGTGGTTTTACCTGTGCCTGCATAGGCAATCACTTTAAAGGATTTGCCTAAACGCGCGTTGTCGATGGCAATCGCTTGCTCATAGGTGGCGCTTGGTTTTTTGGGATCAGACACAGGCATCGGCTTAGTGTTGACGATTGGCTTTTTCAACCAAACCCGATAAGCCTTGGCGACGCGCGAGTTCGTTTAAAATTACTTGTGGTTCAATGTCGAAATAACCCAGCATCACAATGGTGTGAAACCACAGGTCTGCCACTTCATAAATTAAATCGTTTTTATTGTCTTCTTTCGGCTCAGATTTAAAATCTTTTGCGGCAATAATGCTTTCAATACTTTCTTCGCCGACTTTTTCTAAGATTTTATTTAGGCCTTTATGATACAGCTTGGCCACATAAGATGAGTCTGGATTGGCTTTTTTGCGTTCCGCCATCATCTGGCCTAAATAATCCAAAATTTCAATTTGTTCAGATTGAGCCGTTGAGGCATTCATCGCAAGGGTATGTGGATTCGCCGATTTTTCCGCATAAATTTGGCTTGGATCTTTCAATTGTGCATCGACTATTTCCCAACCATTTGCGGTTAGTTTACGGTAGAAACACGATTCACGACCGGTATGACAAGCAATGCCACCGTGTTGTTCAATTTGCAACACAATCACATCGGCATCGCAGTCTAAACGGATTTCATGTACGGTTTGGAAATGACCCGATTCTTCGCCTTTATGCCATAATTTTTGGCGTGAACGGGAAAAGTAAACCGCTTGATTTTTTTCAGCAGTTAAAGCCAAAGCCTCACGGTTCATCCATGCAACCATCAGTACACGGCCAGTTTGATGATGCTGTGCAATGGCAGGAATAAGACCTTGTTCGTTAAATTTTACTTCATCGAGCCATTGCAAATTGTTCATGATAATTTCACCAAAAATATGTTCAAAATTTAAAAGAGCGAATTAAAATCGCAACGACATAGTGTACGTGATTCGCACTGCTTTGAGAAAAAAATATACGCTGCATCAGCATAATTGCACTTTATCTCTCATTAATATTAAAGCTTTTAAAAATAGCGTGCTTTATTTTTTATGCATCAAAATAATTGAAATAGTCGCGGATTTAAATACAAGATGCAGCTCACGCGATCAGCAAAGCTGCGCTTAAACCAGCATTATAAATCTTGCATAAACTGAGGAAAATTTTGTTTTTCGACCATTTCTAAAAATTCATCCCCCAAACGCTGACTTTCAGCCACACACTGGTTCCACATTTGAATGCGTTGTTTTTGCTCTAAACCTTTTAAGGTGAAATCTTTACGATCGGGTAAACGTCCAAGGGGTAAGGATTGCAAATAGTCTTGCGAAGGTGAAAGCAATAATGTTCGCGCCTGATTTTCAGGGTTGGCTTTACGATTTTTTAACATTTTGTCGAACCAACCCGGTGTAATGCTGTCACTAAAATGCGGATACAGCACAATGCCTTGGCTTTCAAAGGGCAGGTCAATATGATAGTCAATTAAACCCCCATCACGGTAACTGCCTTTGGGTGCATCTGGAATATTACGAATAGCTGACATGACACCCGGAATAGAGGCGGATGCCATTAACCAAGGAATGGCATTGTCGCTATTTAAAGTTTGATAATGGGTGACAAAGTCATCAATGACTTTAAATTGCTGACCTGATGCCGGTTGGCTAATCACCCGTTGCATAAACAGGCGATTGTGCTTACGACCGAGTGCATTACTGCCAATAATACCTGCCACAGAGGCCAGTAAAGGAAGAGCCAAATCACTTTGGAAAATGTGCTGGGCTTTAATTGAAATCACTGCGAGATGATAGTCAGGATGATCAATCAGTTGTTGTTCTTGACCTTGAATCAGGTCAATCAACATGCATTGGCAAATATGCGCGACTTCCTGACGTGACATTTTTTTATGAAAAGATAGATTAGTATATAAATTAGATAAGCGTTCAGTGCCTTCTTTTGCACCCCAAGCCAAAATACTGGCAAAACGCCAACTGCCAATCGATGAACCAATCAGGGTTCTGCGCTGTGGCGCTTGGGCAAAAAAATCACCAAAAATGGCTTGGTCTAAACCTTGAATACCAATCCCTTTTGGGCCACCTGCCGCACCGGGAACAATATCAACTTTCTGTGCGTGTAAACCTTCTTTTTCAATCAGTTGGCGTGCAAGGTGACCTGCACGAATCGTCAGAGAAGGGCGGTGTTTTTGCAGAATTTGCGTCATGGTCTAGGATTAAATATACAAGTGTGTTGTTATTTTAAGTTGCTATGCCTTAGCGACAATGGCGATATCCATCACTTGTTGACTGGTGAGTCATTACACAAAACAGCCTGATCATTTTCATCATCAGGCTGCTAGAGGTTCTAAATGCGTATAAACTGAGTTATTTTGCGATGCGCCAAAGGGCAAGGATGCTCGAGAATACAATCAGCAAGATTGAGACATACCACGGTGCAATAATGGCAATAGATAACAAAATTGCCATAATGCTACCGAATATCCAACTGCGTTTTTGCTGATGTTCCATTTGCAAACGCATGCTTTGGAGTTCATTCAGTTGTTTGGAGTGCCAAGCGGACTGATTTTTTAAACCATTAAGGCTGTCAATCATCAGGCTAGGCAGGTCTTGCGCACCGAGGAGTAAATCTGGAATTTGCTGACCCAGTTCTTTCATATTTTTGACTGGACTCATATTGGCTTTAATCCAATCGGTCAAAATCGGTTTCGCCAGTTTCCAAATATCCAGTTCTGGATACAGGTCTGTGCCTAAACCTTCCACATGCACCAAGGTTTTTAAGAGCAGCATCAATTGTGGTGGAATTTCCAAATGGAAACGACGTGCAATATCCATCACTTGAATCAGAATGCCGGCAAAATCTAGTTCATGCATCGGTTTCGAGACCATTGGCCCAACCGTACGACGCATTTCACGTGCTAAAGCATCTTGATCAGTGCCCGGTGGAATCCAACCCGCTTGATGCACCACCAGAATCAGTTGCATGAAGTTGCTGTTCATGACCGCAAGTAACATGCGTGCCACGGTCATCTGGTCGTGTTTAGACAACTCACCCATAATGGCGCAATCCAGTGCAATAAAGCGTGGATTGCTAGGGTTAATCGTTTCGACAAAGACGTTGCCTGGATGCATGTCGGCATGGAAAAAGTTGTCACGGAAGACTTGGGTAAAAAAGATGGTTAAACCTTTTTCTGCCAATTCCGCACGATTCATGCCCATTTTATCAAAGGTTGCGATATCGGAAATCGGCACACCGGTGATGCGTTCCGCCACCATGACATCTTTGCTGTCCATATAGACTTCAGGCACATACATCATGCTTGAGCCAGTGAAGTAATGGCGCATACGACGGGTGTTGTCGGCTTCTAAAGTCAAATCCAATTCATTGAGAATGATTTGACGATAGTTCTGAATAATTTCCGAAAGATGTAGCGCCCGTGCTGCTTCTAGGCGTTTTTCTAAGGCTGCACCGAGCCAATCCAGAATTTCAAAATCATGTAAAATTTGTTGACGAATATTGGGGCGCGTGACTTTCACCACCACTTCACGGCCATCATGCAAAGCAGCGGTATGCACTTGTGCAATTGAGGCAGCGGCAAGTGGTTGCTCATCAAAACGAGCAAACAGGGTGTTTACATCGGCTTTTAAGGATTCCTGAATCCGCATTTTGGCAACATGATTGTCAAATGGTTTGACGCGATCTTGTAATAACACCAATTGCTGTAAAACTTCAGGTGCAATCAAATCACGGCGGGTAGAGAGCAACTGGCCAAGCTTAATTGCAAGTGGTCCCATTTCCTCTAAAGCGAGTTTCAGCTTGAGTGGATTTTTACGCTCACGACTCGACCATGCCGCAGGGTGCATGCGAATCAGGCTTAACGCATGACGAGCTTTTTCTGGTAGTTCTTCCGCAGGAAACAACGTGTCGAGTCTATAGTGCGCGGCAATGCGCCAAAGTTCGAGTAAACGTGAAACGTGCGGAATCATATATGTTATTACCTAATCTTGAGGTGAAGCAGAAGTTGCAGCTGCATCAATGTGTGCTTGAAGTTGTTGAATTTTGGCTTCAGCACGATCTAAATTTTGATTGAGAATGCGCGTATCTTGATTTAAGTCATCCATTTGCCAGCGTGGGGCAAATACAGCTAAATCTTCTTTTAAGGCATCTTCAGCAAAGAACAAATGGCTTTGCAGTGAGCGTTTTAAATGTTGCGGGACGTGTTGAATTTTACCCAGTTCATGTGCAAGGCTCGGGCCAATCCAAGGACTTAAATGTGCTGCTAAATCAGGTTCGGCTTGTTGCATGATCCGTTGAATATCTTGCAACAAGTGATAGTCACCTTGCAGTGGGATATTACCGACATCCTCGGCAAACAGTAACTTTAAAAGCTCAACTACATTTTTAACGTGTAAGGTGGCCGTTGCTTCAGAAAGCTGTTGATTTTGATCAAATGGACGTTGTTCAAAAATAGATATTTTTTCACTTTGCCCTGTGACGGTAGGTTCAAGGCGAACTTTGTCTTGGTCAAAAAATACATCGACAGACAGTTGCGGGGTATCAATGACCACACGCAACATTTTGCCTTGCAGCGCATTCAGTTGGATACGAGTAAGCGCATCCAAATCAATGACATGATGAATGAATCGTTCAACTGCACCTAGTGCCAGAATCGACCACATAGCGTAAACCCTTACAGTTTAAAGCCGCGGTGAACCGCAACAATACCACCGGTTAAGTTGTGGTAATCACAGTTTTGGAAGCCTGCCTGTTCCATCATGCCTTTTAGGGTACGTTGGTCGGGGTGCATACGAATCGATTCTGCTAAGTATTTGTAGCTTTCTGAGTCATTTGCAATGATTTTTCCCATGATTGGCAATGCCGTAAATGAATACAAATCATAAAGCTTAGAGAACGGTTCAAAGACTGGTTTAGAAAATTCTAAAATCAGTAAACGACCGCCGGGCTTAAGCACACGGTACATGGCCGCAAGCGCAGCATCTTTATCGGTCACGTTACGTAAACCAAAGCTGATGGTCAGCAAGTCAAAGCTGTTGTCTGCAAATGGCTCTAAAGTTTCAGCATTGGCTAAAACGAAATCGACATTGGTACAACCAGCATCGATTAAACGGTCACGACCCACATTGAGCATGGATTCGTTGATGTCTGAAAGAACGACATGACCTGTAGGGCCGACTTCACGGCTAAAGACTTTGGCTAAATCGCCTGTACCGCCTGCAATATCCAGTACATGCTGACCACGACGTACGCCAGACATATTAATGGCAAAGCGTTTCCATAGACGGTGAATACCGAATGACATCAAGTCATTCATGATGTCGTATTTGCTGGCAACAGAATGGAACACTTCAGCGACTTTCTGTGCTTTATCATCACTACTCACGGTTTGATAACCGAAGTGTGTGGTTGCACCGACGTTGCCTGTATTGGCACCACGTGGCAGATTATATTTAGGTACTGAACCTGTAACAGGGGTATTTGTCAGCTGTTGTTGTAAGGATTGTTGCTGACCTTGAGCAGTACCTTGTGGAAGCGGTTCGGTTAAGAAAGGACTTACTTTGTCTGTATTTGGTGCCGACTCAGGGGTAGAGGTAGGCGTTTGATTTTCATTAGACATAGAGTCACTCCTAACATAAAAATAGGGTTAATGTTGCAGTGCATGCATGATGACAGATTCTAAGACGTTGTACAGCAATCAGCATGCAATTGTTATGAATAATATACAGAAATCTATTCTTTATTTTAATTCACAGTTCGATTTGTTATTTCCACAACAGCATCATTGATACTGAAATGGATTTGGATCGGCTGCATGAACTTGATGGATAATTTGGCGTTCAACCGCAGTGAAATCTTTGACGAATTTCTCTGCCGACTTTAACGGTTTCATCGCTAAAAAGCCATCCTGCATAAATTCATACATCACTTGAAAGTTGTATTTACTGGCTGCACCTTTACACATTTTAAATGCGGTATAGACCATAAATGAGCGCATATATTGATCTAAACTCAAGCCCAATTGGTCAAGTAAATCCAGCTGTTGAAGGCGTTGTTGCCCTTGATCCAGTTTAAGGTAGGTCAAACGCATCATTTCATCGGTTAACTTTTCATGTGGATGGTAGTCTTTGAGCAATTGTATCGCGACTTGCTCATCCAGTTGTACGGCTAAAATAGCCAAAGAAACGCCTGATGTGCCTGTTCTGATGGCATTTTCAGGAATTAATTTTTCTGCTTTATGCGCATATTTCATTAAACGCGCAATTTGCCCCGCCAAAGCGTCAAAATCTGAACCGCCATATAAGCGATTGAGAAAATACTCAGACATTAAAATATTGTGCTTTTCAGCAAATTGTCGTAAATGCGTGCTTTGCATGCGCACTTTTTGCCAAGCTTGCACGTCTTGTAAACGCTGAAAAATGTCAGGATTTTGATGGTAATTCAGTTGATAATATAACTCTAATAAGTCATCCAATGCAGCCAGTTTTGACATCAAGCATCTCTATTATTTTTTAGATGGTTAAATCTTAGAACGAGATTGGCAAACTCGCTATGACAATCTGTGATAAAAATGACTAAAAAGAAGTCAGTGTGATGTAGAAAGAAGCAATTTTACGCAACATAAAATGTATATTTTATGATTCAGCGTTGTTCTATGCTTGGATATACTGAAATAAATACAAGGATTTGGAAGCCATATGTCTATAGAAAAAACTGAAAATCAGCTGTTGGATGAAGCTCAGCTGTCCTTGAATTTGATTGAAGCACAATATTTTTTAAAAAATACCCGCGACCAAAAAAATGCCAAAAGTTTGGTGATTTTAGTCAATGGCATTGAATTGGCGGGTAAGGGCGAGTCTGTTAAGCAGCTACGTGAATGGGTCGATCCACGTTATTTGCGGGTCAAGGCAGATGCACCCAATATATTTAAGCAAAATCAAACTTTTTGGCAACCGTATGCACCCTTTATTCCCGCGGAAGGGCAAATTATGGTGATGTTTGGCAATTGGTATAGCGATCTGTTAATCACGGCTTTGCATGTTTCCAAACCATTAGATGAAACGCTGTTTGATGCCTATGTCGAGGACATGCGCAGCTTTGAGCAAGATCTAAAAAATAACCATGTTGATGTGGTGAAAGTCTGGTTTGATTTGTCATGGAAATCTTTGCAAAAACGATTAGATAATATGAAGCCGAGTGAAGTACATTGGCATAAACTGCATGGTTTAGATTGGCGTAATAAAAAGCAATATGACAATGTACAAAAACTGCGTCAGCGTTTTACCGATGATTGGACCGTGATTGATTGTGAAGATGAAAAATTACGTGATCAACAATTTGCCCAACATATTTTACGTGCTTTAGAGCATTGCCCAGAACATTTAAGCCAAAACAAAACCAAGTGGAAACAGGCAGCCGTTCCAGAGCCTTTATTAGCGCCAGCAAATAAGTCGGTCAATCAGGAAAACTATAAAGCGGAATTTAAAAAACTGTCGCTTAAAGTGGCTGAAGCACTGCGCTTTGATGATCGCAAAGCGATTATTGTCTTTGAAGGGATGGATGCTGCGGGGAAAGGTGGTGCAATCAAACGCATTGTAAAAAATCTTGATCCACGTGAATATGACATTCATACCATCGCGGCACCTGAGAAATATGAATTACGTCATCCCTATTTATGGCGTTTTTGGACCAAATTGCAGACCGATGAAGATATTACCATTTTTGACCGTTCTTGGTATGGTCGGGTCTTGGTCGAGCGGGTTGAGGGTTTTGCCAATGAGGTCGAGTGGCAACGTGCTTATGAAGAAATTAACCGTTTTGAAAATGATTTGGTCAACAGTCAAACCGTGGTGATTAAATTTTGGCTTGCCATTAGTAAAGATGAGCAGGAAGTACGCTTTAAAGCGCGAGAAGAAACACCACATAAACGCTTTAAAATTACTGCAGATGACTGGCGTAATCGTGAAAAATGGGACGCTTACTTAGACGCTGCCGCAGATATGTTTGAGCAAACCAGCACCGTGCATGCACCGTGGCATATTATTGCCACCAACGATAAATATATGGCGCGTTTAGAGGTATTGCGAACCATTTTAAAACAGCTGAGCGCAGATTAAGCGCTCAGCAGAAAGATCAGTCTACTTTGAGGGTCAACGACTGATAACGCTGTGCTTAACCGACAAGCTGAGCATTTTGTTTTTTTTGAATGTCTTTGGCAAGGCTGTAACATTCTTCTACATGCGCTGCTGCGACTTTTTTCATGACAATATAACCTAAACTTGCGGCAATAATTTGTCCCCCTAAAGGAATGAATTTAGTCACTTGTTTGGTGATAACTTTAGCGGCAACATTATTGATGGATTTTTTAACCGCAGTACGTGCAATCACCAGTCCTGAGAACTCGACCCCTCGTTTGCGCAGTTCTTGCCAATGTACTTGTTTGGTCTCGGGATCGTAGACACTAATTTGTTCGGGTGCTAAACCAAAGCGCGCATTCACTTCTGGAATGAGTTGTGACAAAATTCCGACATCGATAACAACATCTAGAAATGGGACAGGTACGACAGCAGCACCAGCAGAAATGTAAGCTCTTTTTTGCACCAGTTCTAAGCATTCTGCACGAATGATTTCTAAATCTAATGCTGGGTCTATTGAGTCTGGAATTTTATCTATTTTCATAATCTAAATACCTTAAACTTCGTGTTGGTTTTTCTATTTAATGACTAAGGGGTAAAATGTCAAAAGACCCTATTAAGGTACGAATTTCAAAGCATTTTTGAATCGAACCGAAATCTCAAAGTGACATAGACAGATGCAGATGTATAGTAAATAATTTTTATGCTTTTGTAGGCATTGTATTTAAAAAAAGAGTGGAGTAGGTAATTCATGGCAATTCATGTGATTCAAAGTCAGCGTATTGATGTGCTTGTCCATGCCATGTTGACGACCGTGAATAAGCCTGCTGCAACGCCTTTTCAGGTACTTAAAACTCAACATTTTATTGTGCCTTCGCATGCGGTTGAAGCATGGTTAACGCAAAAATTAGCAGAACAAAAAGGCATTAGTGCCAATACCCAATTTCATCATCGTATTCGCGGCTTTCAATGGTCAGCTTATCAATGGGTGTTGGTCGAGCAAAAAGAACAGGTTCGTAAAGCCAATATTCCACGCATTATTATTAAGTGGCGCATCTTTCAAGCCTTAAAAACTTTTATTCAAGCGCAGCAAAATCCTTTAACCCCAGATCATCCTTTATATTCGATTGTACAGCGCATTTATGACAGTGCTGATCGTTTAGAACAAGGGGTGGAAAAGCAGCTGAAAAAGCAAGGCATGCTGTATTGGGTGGCGGAACAAGTATCACGCTTGTTTAGTCATTACATGGAATATCGTGGGCATTGTCAGAAAAACTGCCCAGCCAATTTATGTAACTGTCCAAGCAATTGGTTGCAGGCATGGGGACAAAATAAACAACTGCCGATTGAACAGATGTTTTTTAAAACCAATACTGAAATTTCTGCATTTACTTTAAATCAAGCGCATGAATTGGAAGCATGGCAGCGTTGGTTATGGCAGGAAGTTTTTCATCAAGACTTTGAGCAGATGCAAAGTATTGATGCCATGTTTTGGGAAATTCTGGATCATCCTGAAACACGGCAAGCTGCCTTAAAAAAATTACCGTCCCAGTTGGTGATTTTTACTTTGCTGGATTTGCCACCCATGCAACTGGCATTTTTACGCCGTTTGGGGCAGTACATTGATATTTATATTTTGCACTACAATCCTTCGCAAGAGTATTGGGCGGACAGTGTCGATCCAAATTGGAAAGCCCGTTATGACGTTGGGGTAAAAGAACGTTTTATTGCTAAAAACCCGCAAGCCAGTGATGCGGACATTACAAAATTCTTTCAGGAATTTACCTTAAATTTTAATGCGGAACAGCGTGAATCACGCCATCTGTTATTGACGCGTTTTGGTAAACAAGCACGAGATCATTTTTCCTTATTATCCAACTTGTCTTCAGGCGAAGATGGCATTTGGGCAGATGCCTTTGTCGATGATTATGCAAACCATTTATTGGCTAAAGTGCAGTCTGATGTGTTGTATTTGGTTGAACCCGAACAGCAGCAATATGTATTAGATGAGCAGGATGATTCGATTCAGATTCATGTCTGTCATTCCAGTTTACGTCAGCTGGAAGTTTTAAAAGAGCAGCTGATTCACTGGTTGGCACAAGGCAGTAAAGACGAGCCGCGCAGACCCAGCGATATTTTGGTATTGAGTCCAAGTTTAAGTGAACTAGAACCTTTAATTCGTAGTGTGTTTGCGCCACCACCCAGTGAACGCGATCTGATTCAGCAAAAAACAGGCAGTAGTCATCAACTGTCCAGAGACAGTGTGTATCTGCCGATTAAAATTGCAGGGGTCACTCAGCTGGATGCGCTGAATGCTTGGACAGCAGTTTTGGGGCGAATTGAACTGATTCAAAGACGTTTTAGCATTGAAGATTTTGCCGATTGGCTGAGTCTGAGTGCAACCCAGCAGCTTTACGGTTTAGAAGTCAATGCAATTGAACGCATCACGGAATTGTTAATTGATGCTGGCTTTAAACGCGGCTTAGATGCACAGCATTTGCAGCGCAGTTTATCTGCAGGTGATGACGACTATCGTTTTAGTTTTAAATTTGCGCTCGATCGTCTGGCTTTGGGTATCGCCATTCCTGAACATACTTTATTTCAAGGCACGCTCAGTTTTGCCAAAGTACTGCCGAGTGATTTTGAATTAATTGCCAAGCTGATCCAGATTTATCAAGATTTTGATGCACGCCGTGACTGGATGACAGCACATGAACAAGGCGAAAGTGTGCCTGTTGAAACATGGCTGAAACGGCTGATGCAGGACATTACTGAATTTGAAGATGCTGGGGTCGAATCTTTAAGCAGTGTCTATAAAATTATTAAAAAACAAGAACGCATGCTGACGCTTGCCAGTTTTTATGATGAGCACGATCATCATGCCTTACGTGCGTTGAGTTTGCCATTGCCGTATTTATTGGCTGAAATTAACAGTACTTTAGAAACACAACTGGAACATGCTGAACCGACGGGGCAAATTACCTTTAGTCAAATTGGTCAGATTCGACCTGTACCTTATAAACTGATTGTGATGCTTGGACTCGACAGTGGTAAATTTCCAAATCGCAGCCAGCATTTACCCTTTGATTTAATGGATTTGTTGAAACCGCAATTGGGCGATCGTTCACGTTTGGAAGATGATCAAGGCGCATTTTTAGATAACCTGTTGTTGGCACAAGAAAGCTTATGGTTATTTTATAATGGCTTCGATATTAACGATGGTGAGGTGCGTGATCCATCAACCGTGTTGCAGGAACTGATTCAACATCTGGCTTTTATTGTGCAGTCGAAACAACCCGATGCTGCGGTGAATGAAACCGTGAATATTCATGGGGTTGACGTAGCAGAACAACTACAATCCCTTTATCACGTGCATCCTTTATTACCGTTTGATCCCGTTGGTTTTGAATCCGTAAAGCCTGTGCGTTATCAGGATCAATGGTTCAGTGTGGCTGGGCAAATTCGTCACGCCACGGGACAACGTGCGGCTTGGGTGAATACCCCATATCAACATCTACAACAAGATGTACAAGTGTTGGATAGCCATCAGTGGATTCAGGATGTGACTTTTCCAGCACGCTTATATTTAAAAACCTTGGGCGTAGACAATTTACGCCCTGAAGATTTACCCGCAGTGCAGGAACCGTTATTACTGGATGGGTTAGGGCGTTATGCTGTACGGCATTTTTTACAGCAACATGAAGGTGAAGCAAAACCTGAATTATTAATGGATCAGCTGCCGATTGGAAAATTGCAACACAGCAGTTGGCACATGAGTGTATTGGAACAACAGCGCTTACAAGATCGCTTGTTGAACTATGCATCTGAAACGACCCCGACGACACAGCAGGTCTGGAAGATCAATGATCAGATTTATATGAACATTCGCCTGCCTAAAAACAGTGCAGAACAATGGGTCAGTCTGGAGGATTCCAGTGCACGTGCCAAGCGTCGCGCCAAAGTGTGGTTAGAATATTTACTTTGGCTGGCGTATTTAAATATGGGCGAGGGTGGTGAAAAACTGACGCGGATTGTGGTGTTTAGTGACCGAACTATTTTATGTCAGGGGGTGAGTTCTAATCAGGCGCGGGAATGGATTTCACACTGGTTAGCGGCGTGGAAATATGGACAAACTCAGCCTTTGGTGTTACCTGCTGCTTTGCTGCTGAAAATTGCTGAAAAAGATAAAGTGCATGACTGGCAAGCCAATGAGCAAAATCAGATGTGTATTGAAGATATGGAAGTGATCTATAAAGATTGGCATGAAGATGGCAAATTTACAGGTTTTTCGGTTGCCGATAATGAAGCGACCAAAATGCACCGTGACTGGCAATTTATTTTACAGGAACAAGATGCCACCGCTTTGCTTGAACAGGCTTGCAAACAATTTTCCTATCAGCTCTATCAGCCGGTCTTTTGGCATCAATCTGTGATTGAGGAATAAAACAGCATGAATCATCCTCAAACATTAACAAAAATATCATTCAACCCGATTGTCGATATGCAATTCAAAGGGTTGCACTGGATTGAAGCGTCGGCAGGGACAGGCAAAACCTTTACTTTATCCAGTTTGATGGTACGGATTTTTCTCGGCGCTTATCTGCCGAATCAGGTGATTGCGACCACGTTTACCCGTAAAGCTGCCGCAGAGCTCAAAAATCGTATTCGGCTACGCTTGCTTGAAACCTTACGTTATTTTGAAGGCTGTCAATCACTCACTGAAGCTGAAATTCAAGCCAAAATTACAGGCGAAACGGATCCTTTATTGCAAAAGGTTTTACAGGACTATGCTACGCGCGTGGATTATGCGCGTGAGCGTTTAAAATTAGTGCTTGATCAGCTGGATGAGTTATTTGTCGGCACACTGGACAGTTTTAGTCAAAAGTTATTGCGTGAGTTTTCCTTTGAAAGTGGCAAAATTGAACGTGCTGATATTACCGATGATGCTAAGCGTTATACCCAGCAATTAATTCACGATGTCCTACGTGAATGGATTCAACTGCAACCGCAAAATGTTGTCGATTATTTGCTGCTTAATCAAAAACTAAAATCACAAGATGCCTATATCCCTGTGGTGGAAAATACGCTGAACTTTGCTTCGGCACAGTTTCAGGAAGTCACACCTCCTACATTGGATTTAATGCAGTTTGAACAATTGGTTAATGATTTTGTGCAGTTGGATTTAACTCTGATTGCAACTTTAAGTGAATATTATCAGCCAGAAGGGCAACATCATGCGGTGATTGGTAAAAAATGGCGGACTGATGGCTTAATGCAACGAACGCTATGTCAGGATTTACCTGCTTTTATTCAGGCTTTGGCTGAGCAAGGCAGCTATGCTTTATTTGCGCCGCATTTCGAAAAAACACTGAAAAATCTAACCGATCTTGCGACTAAAAAAGTCTTAAATAAATGTGCTGAAGATGTGCTCAATCAGTTTGATCAGCATGTGCTGATACAAAGCTTACGTCGCTTTTGTGAAGCGTTGTCCAAACTCAGTGTAGATTTGGATGTATTGGATGCGTATTTAAAATTTTATTTAAGCCGCGAAGTGAAAAAACGCTTACCGCAAGTGCTGCAACAAAAAAGTGAAACCACGTTTGCACAGCAAATTCGTACCTTGTCGGAAGCTTTGCAAGGTGAACAAGGTTTGCGTTTCGCCAAGTTTGTACAAGCACATTATCCACTGATTCTGGTGGATGAATTTCAAGATACCAACCAAGATCAAGACGATATATTGGCGCGAATCTGGCGCGATGCCAAGCGCTATAGCCAAAGTTGCATGATTATGGTCGGTGATCCCAAACAAGCGATTTATGGCTTTCGCGGTGGCGACATGCTGACCTATAACAAAGCGCGTGCCGATGTACTGAGTAAGCAAGGTCAAGAATACAGCCTCAGGCATAATCATCGTTCTGTGAAAGTCTTGGTAGAAGCGGTTGATGCACTGTTTCAACGGCAAATGGATTTTGGTGAAGAGGTGATTTACAGTCCCGTTGCAGCCGGTGTTCGTCCACATCCACCGCTTATTGATGCGCACGGTGAAAATCATCAACCACTACGTTGGCTGTTATTAAATGATAAAAAAGATGAACCCATTCAAGTGGCATGGAAAATCCGTGATTTATTGAATCAGGGGATTGAAGAAACGCTTTATCTGGCAGAACAGAGCAACCCACGATATTTAATTGAAAATGACATCGCCATTTTATCGAAAAACCACGATGGTTTAGACAAAGCTCAATATGAATTGGAACGTTTAGGTATTCGGGTCAATCGCCCTTCAAAACGCAGTGTATTTGATCATCAAGTCGCCAAAGATGTCGGCGCTTTGCTCAGCGCAATTATGCATCCTTACGATGAGGCTAAAATTAAACGGGCTTTATTAAGTCGATTGTTGGGTTTTAATTTACAACAATTAATGCAGCTTGAAGCGCAGGCCGATGGCTTAAGTCAGTTTATTTATGACTTTGACTGCATCCGTGAAATGTGGCTAGAAAAAGGCTTTTTAACGGCTTGGCAATATGCTTTGAATTTATTCCACGTTTGGAAAAATGTGGTGGCAACACAAAGCCGAGATAATGAACGTACTGTGGTGAATTTACGCCATTTGACCGAATTGCTCAGTCAGCACAGCGAACAATATCAAGGTGCGCAAAAGCTCTATCATTGGTATTTAAAACAACTGCAATCGCCAGCAGAACGTGAGTGGGAACTGGAACGTAAACTGTCCAATGAGGCAGGCATTCAGTTAATGACCATCCATCAGTCTAAGGGATTGGAATTTAAAATTGTTTTTCTACTTGGGGCCGATAAAGATTTCAGGGAAATGAATAAGACGCTGAATTTTTCCACCGTAGAGTATGTTCATCCCGTGACGGGGAAAGTGGAACTGCAACGTGTGGTGGCGGTGAATGATAAAAATTTATTGGATCAAAATGCGATTGATCAGCACAATGCACGTGCTGTCGCAGAGCAGCATCGACTTTGGTATGTGGCACTGACCCGAGCAAGCCACCGTGTCTATGCACTATTACAAGATCAAGAAGGTAAATCAGTCAATGGCTTGGCGTTTTGGCGTGGACAAGCCTTTGTTCATGCTAGTAGTGCCGATGAAGCCTTGCTGACGGATAAGCCTATTCAGTTACAGATTAAACAAGCACAACCCTTACGACCTTTACAGGCATTGAAATTTCCAACGCAGCGTTTTTATCCACGCTCCAAAACCAGTTTTAGTGCCTTGGCACAACATTTAACGCGTAAACAAGTTATGGACATTTTTGCTGTTCAGACTGAAAAAATGCTCAGTGCGGCAGATGAAATTCATCGCATTGATGCCATTGCAACGACTTCAAGCCAACCGCTGTCATGGATTAAACGTCAGTTTCCCATGGGAACGGTTGCAGGAACCTTCCTGCATGAAATTTTTGAACATATTGATTTTAAAGATCCGCAAGATTGGGCTTTGGAGATTCGCCGCCGTTTTAAAAATGATTATCCAAGTTTATGGATAGAACTTTTGGCAAAATATGAGCAAGAATTTCAGCAAGCAGACGAAGAGCAGTTGATTGCTTGGATGAGTGAATGGTTGCAGCAGGTTTTAGCGACGCCCTTACATCAAACCTTTCAACTTAATCAGCTGACCGAACATGAACATTTAGCCGAATTTCCTTTTTATCTCTCATTGTCAGATCATGTGTTAGCGATTCAACGAATTCATCAGCTCTATGCAGAATATGGCATTGAAATGCTTGATTTTAATCCAGCAAATTCTGCGCGCTATTTAACAGGATCGATAGACTTGGTTTATTTTGATGGTCAGCAATATCACATTGCCGATTATAAAAGTAATTTTTTAGGTACAGATCAAATCCATTATTCTGCAACGGCAATTCAGCAAAGTATGTCGCAAGCCAGTTATTGGTTGCAGGCAGGCTTATATCTGGTGGCTTTACATCGTTATTTAACGCTACAAATGCAAGATTATGAGATTGAAAAGCATTTGGGCGGCGCGAGTTATTTGTATTTGCGCGGCATGAATGGACAAGCAGAGCAAGGCTACTATCACTGGAAACCAGATACCGAATTTGTGCTGCGACTTGATGCTATTTTGGGCTATTTTGCTGAAGATAAAAGCAGCAAAATTGTTTAGTTGATCGAAATTAACAGTGTTTAAACAATAAATTAAGCTGTGGGTAACTTTGAGGATAACTGTGTGGAAAATAAACAATACAAAGCGAGTCAAAGCACTGAATGGATCAGCACTTGGAGTCGGTTTATTCGCCAGAAGCCCTTGAGTCATGCACCACAGCACGAAAATAGCAGTGACATTATTGAGCAAGTTTTTGAGGCAATTCAACAGGGTGACAGTTGTATTTCTGCAAGTTCGGAACAAGCCGAGACTTTAAATGATCTGGTGGTTTCAGCTGCCCATATTGGGCAACAGATTGCACCGTTTGTTTTTGATGGTCAGCGCTTGTATCTGTATCGTTACTGGGCTTTGGAACAGTCTTTGGCACAGCAGGTGGCACGCTTAAAACAGCAAAAAATAGCAGCTGTTGATATCTCGGCTTATCCTCATTTATTGACTGATGAACATCAAATCCAAGCTTTAACCATGGTCGCCCAGCATGGATTAAATATTATTACCGGTGGGCCGGGGACGGGGAAAACTTATACTTTGGCACGGATTATTGCCGTGCTGAATCAAGCGATGCCCAATATTCGTATTGCGATGGCGGCGCCCACAGGAAAAGCTGCACAGCGGATGAAAGAAGCGCTGCAAAACTCTTTAAATGATGAAAAACTTCAGGATTTGGTGACAGATGAGTTAAAACAACTCAATCCGATTACCATTCATCGTTTATTGGGTTTAGGCAGCAATGCTCAGCCGCGTTTTCATGCCCAACAACCGTTGCCTTACGATGTGATTGTGATTGATGAAGCGTCGATGTTGGATTTGAGTTTGGCAACAATGCTGTTGTCTGCTGTACTTGAGCATGCCCGCTTGATTTTATTGGGCGACGCGGATCAATTGGCCGCGGTCGATGTCGGCTCAGTGCTTGCCGATTTACAACAAGTTCCAGCGTTGGCAGAAAATCGGGTGAATTTGCTTAACAGTCGTCGCTTTAAGCAAGGCGCGTTGATTGGGCAAATGGCTCAATTTATTCAGGCGCAACAGCCGAGCCAAAACACTGCTGCATTGCTCGAAAAATTTGCCGAGCAAGTGGTTCATCCAAGTGAAATAAAAGCCATCGTGCTCACTGCTGAAATGGAAGATCAGATTCAACTGGAATATTTGCCAAAAAATAGCGCGAAGCCAGTGGATTGGCTGCCGTATTACGACAAATTGATACTGGGTTATCAGCATTATATTGAGCTGTTAAAAAGCTATTTAACCGCCGATGAGCCAGAACTTTACATCGCAGAAGTGGTCAAAGTTTTTGATGATTATCGCATTTTGACCGCGATGCGACATGGTGCTTTAGGTTTGGCACAGCTCAATATCCAAATCGAACAACGCCTACTTGAAGCCTTAGCACGACAGATGACTAAGCAAGGGGATTGGTATGTCGGACGACCAGTGATGATGACTTATAATGATTACCAACTCGGTTTGTCGAATGGTGATATTGGGATTTGCTTTAAGCGTAGTCGAGATGGTCAGTCACAATTCGAAGTGTATTTTCCCAGTTTAGAAAAATGGGTGCCTGCGACTCGCTTACCGAAAAGTATTGAAACTGCATTTGTACTGACGATTCATAAATCACAAGGTTCCGAATTTACACATGTTGCTGTGGTGCTTGATGAGGCTGCGAAAAATTTATTGAGTAAAGAACTACTTTATACCGCCATTACACGCGCGAAAAAGGTGGTCAGCTTATTTGTAGACCCCGATGCTTTACTACAATCTTTGACTGTTCGGACCTCAAGAAAGAGTGGTCTATTAGATAAAATTAATAATTTACTAAACTGTTAATTAAAAATAAATAATACTTACTTTTGTACGAAATTGCTTACAGTAATTCGAGCGATTAGCGCATGGAGCTTTAGGAGCGTTTTTGAGATGATGGCTTCACATAAAAAGCTCAACACGGATAGTTGGGTATAATCGCCATAACATAATAATAATGTCTTCAGACAGCGAACTTACAGTGAAGTAAGATAAAGAGGAAACTTACAGCCGCTAAGCCTTGTAGTTTTGGGAGAGACTACAAGGCTTTTTTATATCTAAAAAATAGCTGTCATCCAAAGACTTGCTTAATCTGAGACACGCAATTCAAGCACTTTAGAACTTATCGGTAGCTTGGGAGAGCACTGTTTTTATAGTCAGTCGATATTGATGTCGAGCTTAACCCTGATGTTTAAATCACAGTAACAGATTGCTCGGTTTACATGATGAAAAAAAGATTAACCAATGTACGTAAATGCTTACACGGAGATACGAAAAAGTCGACTTCTTTACATAAGGCTTTATGGCAAAATATGTCACATAAGGACGTAATAAGTTAACACATGGATTGTTTATTATAAAAAACGCGGAATAGCGAATATGATGACTATAAATAAAACAAC
Source organism: Acinetobacter sp. ANC 4973 (assembly GCF_002135275.1). Lineage (NCBI taxonomy): Bacteria > Pseudomonadati > Pseudomonadota > Gammaproteobacteria > Moraxellales > Moraxellaceae > Acinetobacter > Acinetobacter sp. ANC 4973. The sequence goes on along the minus strand of NZ_NEGM01000002.1, from coordinate 263,584 downwards.
AAGAACTAAAATATAAGAAACTACAGCGCAAAAAAAGCCCAAGCCTAGCTTGGGCTTTTTTTTATATGCCAAGTTTAAGTATTTAAACTAAGTCTGCTTCATGACGATCTGTTGCAAATAATGAACGACGTTGGTTTTTCGAAATTTTTGGACAGTTGGTTGAAATTTGATAGAGCATTTTTGCGAGCATAGGTAAATGTGTACCCACCACAGATTTGCCTGTGGTTAATAGCGATACACTAATATCACGTTCTGGATCTGCCCAACATAAAATATTTGAAAAACCGATATGTCCAAAAGCTTGTCCCGTCATTGGTCCAAATAAACCGATAGGATTACTGCCGAGCATTGGACCTAAGGCATAACGCATGGGGGCTAATAATGTTCGATCTAAGCTGATACCTGACGTTGGTAAGGTTGAGCGAAATACTGTTTGGGCACTCATAATTTGTTTACCTTGGTATTCACCACCACTCAACAGCATTTCAAAGAAACGCCCCACTTGCTCAGCACTGGTATAAATATTTCCAGCAGGGCAAATGGTGTCCATAAAACGGGGATCATTGGTGACATCTACGGCAAGCTGTAAGCCACCACCCAAGACATGATTGAGATAATGGTCTGTACCTAAACTTGGATGCATGCCTGTCGCATAATTTAAAGCCACATCTGCACGATACTCAGCTTTTAAACCATAGTTGAAATAATCTAAGCCCATCGGTTTTTCAATCTGTTCATGCAAAAATTGTCGAACACTTTGTCCAGTTACGCGCTGAACAATTTCACCTAAAATATAGCCTGCGGTGACGGCATGATACGCAAGGTGATTACCCGATGGCGAAACAGGTTTGGCTGCATACAGAAGTTTTAAAACTCGTTCTTGGTCAAAAAGCAGCTCAGGGGTGACTTCGCTGTCAATGCGAGGAATACCACCGCGATGAGAGAGTAAGTGGAAAATGGTGGCACGACGTTTACCATTTACACCATATTCAGGAATATAGTAGCTAATCGGATCGAGTAAATTCAGATCACCCCGTTCATCCAGCATATGGATCAACATTGCAGTAATCATTTTAGATGCTGAAAATAAACAGATCGGTGTATCGGGTGTAGCAATCTTGGCATCAGGCGCTAAGCCATCTGGCGAGTTACCTTGCGCATAACCAATGCTGCGATTTAAAAGTATTTTCCCCTGACGACGTAAACATAAAGTGGCTAAAGGATAATTTCCTGTTTGATAAAGAGCCTCGACACTGTTCCAAATTTTTTGAATTTGTTCTTCAGTCATTCCCCCCAATTCAGCTGCAACCTCATCTTTAGATCGAATCACTTGATTCAGGTCTTTTGGCACATAACAGGTATTTGTTGATAAAATTTTCACATTTCCTCGCAATATTTTTATTTTCTTTGCTCTTTGTTATAGATTGATAACAGACCAATGTTAGTTTGCCTATTTTATTTAATGCTGTCAGTTGCCGAATTGCCGACGAACTTAAATCATTTTTGCAATATAGCGATAGATCACTTAAAATAGGCGACTTGCTGTAGTGATGCACGGCAGTCAATTGAGTAATCAATTGATTTTTATCATACGTAATTTTTTTAAGCATCTCGGAGAAATCGAATGGCTTTAACAAACGCAGATCGCGCAGAGATCGTTGCTAAATTTGCTCGCGCTGAAAACGACACTGGTTCACCTGAAGTTCAAGTGGCTTTATTGACTGCTCAAATCAATGATTTGCAAGGTCACTTTAAAGATCACAAACACGACCATCATAGCCGTCGCGGTTTGATCCGTATGGTTAACCAACGTCGTAAGCTTCTTGATTACCTTAAAGGTAAAGATGCTACTCGTTACAGCGCATTGATCGCTGCTTTAGGTTTACGTCGTTAATTCGATTAAACTTATTTTTCGGACGATTGCATTTTGAATGCTGTCAGACTGAAAAAGAAAGTCTACCTAGCTTCGGCTAGGTATTGGGAAGGGGCGAATGTTTCGCTCCTTCTTTGTGTCTTAAATTGGTGTTTTTTTAAATCTGGTGAGGTCGGCTTCTAAGCTTTGTCATTTATAGTTACATGCGGTAATGTGAATGCCAAACCTTAGGGGTCTCCACTAGAATAAAATCAGGAAACAAAAATACATGTCGATGTTTAATATTATTCGTAAAGAATTCCAATATGGTCAACACACCGTTGTTTTAGAAACAGGTCGTGTTGCGCGTCAAGCAAATACTGTTGTAATTACTATGGGCGGCGTAACTGTACTGGTTGCGATTGTTGCTCAACCAAAAGCAAAAGCAGGTCAAGACTTCTTCCCGCTAACTGTTAACTACCAAGAAAAACAATATGCTGCTGGTCGTATCCCAGGTGGTTATGGCAAACGTGAAGGCCGTCAGTCTGAAGCTGAAACTTTAATTTCACGTTTAATTGACCGTCCAATTCGTCCATTATTCCCAGAAGGTTTCTATAACGAAATCCAAGTCACAGCAACGGTTATTTCTTCTGATAAAACCATGGATGCTGACATTGCTGCAATGTTGGGTACTTCAGCTGCAATGTCAATTGCGGGTGTTCCATTCCGTGGTCCAATCGCTGGTGCACGTGTTGGTTTAATCAACGGTGAATACATTCTTAACCCGAACCAAGAACAATTAAAAGAATCTGATCTTGATCTTGTGGTTGCAGGTACTGAAGCTGCGGTATTGATGGTTGAATCTGAAGCGAAAGAGCTTTCAGAAGACCAAATGCTTGGCGCTGTACTTTTCGGTCATGACGAAATGCAAATCGCCATTCAAGCGATTAAAGAATTTGCTGCTGCTACGGGTGCGGTTGAATCAACTTGGGTTGCGCCAAGCAAAAACGAAGCGCTTCTTGGTCAATTGAAAGATGCATTCGAAGCAAAAATTTCTGAAGCTTATACCATTGCAGTGAAACAAGACCGTTATGCGGCACTTGATGCACTTTATGCAGAAGCGGTTGCTCAATTCGTTCCAGAAAATGACGAAGCGGGTATTGCGGAAGAAGTGAACGAACTCTTTGAAGACTTAAAATACCGTACAGTTCGTGACAATATCTTGTCTGGTAAACCACGTATTGATGGTCGTGACACCAAAACTGTTCGTGGTATTGACGTTCAAGTCGGTGTATTGGGTCGTGCACACGGTTCAGCATTGTTCACACGTGGTGAAACTCAAGCATTGGTTACAACGACTTTGGGTAACACACGTGATGCATTGATGGTGGATACATTGTCAGGTACAAAAACTGACAACTTCATGTTGCATTACAACTTCCCTGCATACTCTGTAGGTGAAACAGGTCGTGAGTCTGGTCCTAAACGTCGTGAAATTGGTCACGGTCGTTTGGCGCGTCGTGGTGTTCAAGCGGTACTTCCACCTGCTGATCGCTTCCCGTACGTAATTCGTATCGTATCGGATATTACTGAATCGAACGGTTCATCTTCAATGGCTTCTGTATGTGGTGCTTCATTATCCCTTATGGATGCAGGTGTTCCATTGAAAGCACCAGTTGCCGGTATTGCAATGGGTCTAGTGAAAGAAGGCGAGCGTTTCGCAGTTCTTTCTGACATCTTAGGTGACGAAGATCACTTAGGTGACATGGACTTTAAAGTAGCGGGTTCTGCAAACGGTATTACTGCGCTTCAAATGGATATCAAGATTGAAGGTATCACTGAAGAAATCATGGAAGCTGCATTGAACCAAGCGTATGCGGGTCGTATGCACATCCTCAATGAAATGAACCAAGTGATTTCACGTGCTCGTCCTGAAATTTCAATGCATGCGCCAACATTCCAAGTGATCAACATCAACCCTGATAAGATCCGTGATGTAATCGGTAAAGGCGGCGCAACGATTCGTGCCATTACTGAAGAAACTAAAGCGGCGATTGATATTGAAGATAACGGTACAGTTCGCGTGTTTGGTGAAACTAAAGCTGCTGCTGCTGCTGCGGTTGCAAAAATCCAAGCATTAACTGCTGAAATTGAACCAGGTACAATTTACGTAGGTAAAGTGATTCGTATCGTTGAATTTGGTGCGTTTGTGAATATCATGCCAGGTACTGACGGTTTACTTCACATTTCGCAAATTTCTAACGAACGTATTGCCAATGTTGCAGACGTATTGAAAGAAGGCCAAGAAGTGAGAGTACAAGTTGCTGACGTTGATAACCGTGGTCGTATCAAGTTAACAATGAAAGACATCGAACAAGTATAATTGTTCCTTGTTTAAAAAAAGCCCGCCTCATGCGGGCTTTTTTAAATTGAAATGAAGTCAGTATGAAGAAACAAAGCTTTATCTTATTGCTTAAGTTTTCTACTCAGCACATAATTTTACAACGGATAGATTGTAAGTTTTAGCTGAATATCTATCGAGTAAACAACAAAAAAGCACAATAGAGAATTGTTTTAATGCAAGTTTATTATTTTTATCAGCATCCAACAGAACATCATATTTTTGTACAAAAAGAGCCAAATAACGAAGCCGAGCTTGAGTTTTTATGGGTCGATTGCACACGAGATGATGTGGTGAATCGTGCAGATGCATGGCAAAAAGAAATTTATGCGCATACCGATATTGCACTTAATGAATTCCATGTTAAAGATATTCTGAATTTAGAACATCCTTGTGTCTTTGATACCATGGATGATTATGACTTACTTATTTTTCGTAAACTCATCACGCCAGATGATGAGATTAAAGCTGGTGAGCAAGCACTTGAGCAGCATGAAAAATTCTTTGGTTTAGCCACAACCCCCATTAGTTTCATGATTACCCCGCAAGTTTTGATTACGGTACGTGAGCAGGGTAATAGGGCAATTGAAAATTATATTTCAAGAATGGAAACAATACTTGCTCGTCCACTTTTAGAGCAGAATAAACCGCGAAAACTCGCGGTTACACCGTTAGATTTAGCGCTACGCTTATTGAATAGTATGGTCGATGGTTATTTAGATTTACGTGTGCCATTGACCCGTCGGGTTGAATTTTGGCAGCAAGAATTATTGCAAGGTCACCGTCGGTTTAGCAAATGGAATCAGCTGTTACAAGAGAATATGGCGTTTCAACAAGTCGAAAACCTTTGTGAAGAGCAAATTGATACTTTACAAGAATTGCGCGATGAAATTGTAGATAACTACCCACATTTAAAAGGTAAGAAAAAGCCTGAAAGACAGGATGTGATGTTGATTCGTATGGATGATTTGGTGAGTCATATTGAGCGAATTCAAAAACATACGGTTCGTCTTCGCGCTGCTGTTCAAGCAGCAATGGACTTACACTTTTCAGCAATTGCCAATCAAACCAATGAAAATATGCGGATTCTTGCCATTATTACCGCAGTATTTGCCCCCCTTACTTTACTAACAGGGATCTATGGGATGAACTTTGAATTTATTCCTGGATTAAAGTCTCCAATTGGTTTTTTGAGTATGTTGCTGGTCATGTTTATCACCACGCTATTGTTAGTCTATTATTTCTATCGTAGACACTTAGTTGGGCGTGGTGAAAAGAGCGTGATTGATATGTTGGCCCAACAGCATAAAGATCAGCATATTAATTTGTTGTGGTTTTTAGATTATGAACCGATTAAGCAATCCGTTAAAGAAACGATAAAGGAAGTCGAAAAGTTGACCAAGCTTAAATAGCAGTTCGCTTTTGATCAAAAGGAATCTTATTTTTAAGCACAACAATACAACGTTGACTTAAACTAAAAATTAAATGGACTGACCTAGGCTTAGAGCTTAAGAAAAATTACCTGCTTGAGCATTTTTCGTCAGTATTTTATAGATTTCATCTTTCATTTTTAGTTTTTTACGCTTCATTGACTCAATATCATCATTAATTAAATTAACTGGATTGAGTTCAAGCTGGATGATTTCTTTATCCAATTCTTGATGACTCTCAAATATTTTTGCAAAATGAGGGTCATCATGACGGAGTTTATGGATCAAATCCTGATGTTCAGGAAACATTCGTTTAATCTTTTTATTGCATTCTTTCGTTTTCATAAGCCTAGATTATTCTCTCAGAGTTCATTTATGATAGAAATATCAACCTCATATGGGGCGATATAGGGCAATACGATTCGGTTTTAAAGCATCAGGTTAAGAGTCTTTTACATTCATGTGTTTAACTTGCTGACGCAATTGTTGTACTTCATCAATTAAGTCAAGCATCATGGCGACTGCAGAAAAGCTGGCATCAAAGTCACGTTGTAAACGGTAAGCTCGACGTGCACGAGAAATATCATCACCAAAAAACTGATGAATTCGTTCTTCTGGACGTGTATCTAAAATATCGTATTCTAAAAGTTGTAAAACCCATTCAGGACTCTGTCCACAGGCATCAGCAAAATGCTTTAAATCAAAACTATGATGCTCATCGATGACTTCGGCATGATTGAATCCATCACAAATAATTTCACGATAATGAATAGTGGTCATGATTCTCTCCTTAAGCATTACGAGGCTTAAATGTTGAAAAGGCTTCCGCGAAAGCTTGATAAGCCTGCTGTTCATGTTCAGTTTGCGCAGTTGGATACACAATATTTAAAACCAAAAATAGATGACCGGGTGTTTTACTTGGTATTCCTTTGTCTTTTAACCGTAACTGTTGACCTGTTTTTGCATTTTTAGGTAAATTTACTTGAACTTTACTTCCTTCAGGGGTCATGATTTCAATGCTTTGACCTAATGCTGCCTCCCACGGTGCAACATTAATGGTGTAATAAATATCAGCACCTTCGACTCGAATTTGCTCGGTGTCTTTATAGTGAATTTCAATATAAAGGTCGCCATTTTTACCGCCATTGATCCCGCTTTGACCTTGTCCTGCCAGACGAATTTGTTGACCTTCCTTCATGCCTTTAGGGATTTTGACTTTTAATGTTTTACGTTGAACTTCTGCTTCTCCATAAGCATTCAACGTTGGAATTTGTAAGGTAATATTTTGGGTTGAGCCATGGAAAGCAATGTCAACATCGACCTCTATATTGGCATGTTGGTCTTCACCTTTATAGCTACGTTGTTGCTGCCTGTGTTGATTTTGATAGTGATGATTTCCTCCACCAAAGCCTGAACCGAAACGTCCAAAAAGATCTTCAAAACCACTAAAATTTGAATGCTGCTGTTGGTCAGAGCCTTGACGATAAAATTGTGTATGGTCAAAACCATCCGTGCCTGTATGTTGATCAGATTGATAAAAGGCTTCTGGATGATCTAACTGAAAATCGTATTCAGTTTTTTTCTGTTCATGACTTAAAGTGTCATAAGCCACATTAATGGCTTGCATGTTCTCCTCGGCATTCGCTTCTTTGCTTATATCGGGATGGTATTTTCGAGCTAATTTTCGATAAGCTTTCTTGATTTGGTCTGGGGTGGCATTACGCGTAATACCCAGAATTTCATAATAATTTTTAGTCATAAAATAGGAAGCTAAAACTGGTTATGTTTTAATCATTATTATGCTATTTCATAAAATTGAAATAGTGTAGATCTGTACCTTATTGTTTCAAATTATGACAAAAAAAAGACTCCTGAAAAGGGGTCTTTTAAAATCATAAATAAAATCAATATTTAATCCACGTTACACTACGCCCAATCACTGAAACACCGACATACCCCCGTAGATTTAAATGTTTGCCACTTGCGCTGAGACGTGCCTTACCTTTATAGATTTTGCCTCCAATCGGGTCAAGCACTCGACCATGATTAAATTCACGCGGATTATCTGGGTTTTGTTTAAAGCCCCAAATAAAAGGTAAACCTAAAAATGCTTTGTCTTTTAAATTACCAGGACAATTGGTACAAGTCAGCATTTTTTCTGTGCCAGGTACACTGCGCGTTGCCACAATGACACCTTCATAAGTGCCATCTGGTTTTTTACTAATTTCGACATCTGCACGAGAATAACCCGTACGGTCATCTACAGTTTTCCATTTGCCGACTAAAGGATCATTTATGTTAGCAGCAAAACTAAAGGAAGAAAGTGTTGCGAATATAACGCTTGCAAGAATACCTTGATATAAATTCTTCATTAATGTCCCCTTAAAATGAAATATTTTATAGTTTTAGAGTAAAGCGCCTAATTTATAGCGATAAACCTTGTGGAAATCAAATAAGAAAAAGCAAAATATTTGACAAAAACAATTAATTATGTTTGATTGGTGGGGTTTTGAAAGCTTGAATCTTAAAAAAAGCCTAAAAATGACTTTTGATTGAGTTGTTCAGGAGGCTGATCTTTTTATCTGCGGATTATTTCAGTTCATGTTGATGGTTTAAGTCCGTTGAACTTAAAACAAGATTGAGTTTAATTTTTTGTATAAAAAAAAGAGTAGCTGTATCGCCACTCTTTTTTAACCGACTGAGCTTACATTAGCTGAGATGTTTACCAAATAAGCCAAAAGCTTCTTCCGCAGTAAAGCTATAGCGGGTGCTACAGAATTGGCAGTCCATGGTAATTGGATTTTGAAATTCGAGGGTTTCACGTACCGCTTCAACGCCAATTTGAATTAGAGCATTGGCACAACGGTCTTTAGAACAAGTACACCCAAATTTTAATTCCTCAACGTCAGGTAAACGGACATCTTCTTCATTATACAAACGATAGAGAATTTCTGTGGCATCGAGCTTGGTCAGTTCTTCAGGTTTTAAGGTTTCAGTCAACATGGTCAGGCGAGGCCATAGGTCTTCATCGACACGTTGCTGCTCTTCTTCACTATTTCGTGGTAACAGTTGAATGAGTAAACCACCTGAACATTCTGCGGTACTGGCTAACATGATTTTGGTTGGAATTTGTACAGATAAATCGTAATACTGCATCAAACAACCCGCTAAGGTGTCGTATTCAAGTGCAATGATGCCTTGATAGCGTTCACCAAATTCAGGTTCAATGTTAATAAAAAGGACAGGATTGACCAGTGCTTTGAAAACGGTGCTGCTGTTTTCTGCCTGTAAGAAGCGAGAATCTTCTTCATAATCTGCTGATGCACGCAACTCACCTAAATGATTACATTCCGCCATCGCCCATTTGAATGTGCCAGCTGCTTGAATTTGAAGGCTAATACGACCTTTAATTTTAAGGGTACTGGCAAGTAATGCGGTGGCACTCAGCATTTCGCCCAACAGGACTTGAATGGCTTGAGGATAATCACGTTGGGCAAGAATTGTTTGTAATACTTTTTCCAAATGGACCACTTCACCGCGAATTGGGCAATTTTCAATATAAAAGCGTTGACGTAATTCAGACATAAATTTCTCCAATAGCCCGTGTTAATGGTGTCTACATTGTAAAACACAAGCTAGTTACTATCATCTCGTGTGACATCAATACGCGGATGCGCTAAGTCGCGTTGTAAATTGACGCCAGTAGGTTCTTGACGAATTTGAGCATCACTTTCAAATAAGTGTTCTAGCTCTGCTAAAGCATTACGATGGGTTTCATAGACCTTTTGTTCATCGGTATAAATACGTTGTTGCTGAATTAATAACTTTTCATCGTAATCACGGAACAATTCAATACTTTTATACGCATCTTCTTCACTAATATCCAATTCACGCAAGGCACGATAGGCCATACCAAGCGATGATAAGTAGGTTTCACGCCAAATCTGTTCGACACCTAAATCACGCAGTAAATGGACATGATGACGATCACGGGCACGTACCAACAGTTTCAGATTCGGATAATTTAAACGAATATGCCGTGCCACGTTCATGGAGTCTTCAATATCATCAATGGCTAACACAAAAACTTTAGCATGTTGAATACCCGCAGAGCGTAAAATATCGGGTTGTGTGGCATCTCCATAGTATAACGTACCACCATACTGACGCACGAAATCAACTTTTTCTAAATTGCTGTCAATGGCGGTAAAGGATTGATGTTGTAGGTGGGCAATACGCGCAATGATTTGTCCAAAACGTCCAAATCCAGCAATAATCATCGGGTTGTGAATATTTGGAATTTCGTCATAGACAGGGGCTTTTTCTTTATCAAGTACAGGAATAATCCATGTGCTGATCAGCCAATACAGCATGGGCGTGAGCACCATTGACAGTGTCACGATAAGGGTTATCGGTTCCAAAATGGCTTGGCTAATGACTTTTTCACTACTTGCGACTTTCAGAACCACAAAGGCAAACTCACCCCCCTGAGATAAGCAGGTCGCAAGCAGCAAACTGTTGCGCCATGAATATTTTAAATAACGGGCAATGGCAGTGAGGGTTATGCTTTTCACCAATATTAAAATAAATGCCCCACCAATAATCAACCACGGCATATCGACCAAGAGTGACAATTGTGTGGTCATCCCCACGGTCATAAAGAAGAGACCGAGTAAAAGTCCTTTAAAGGGCGCAATACTGGCTTCCAATTCATGTCGAAATTCTGAGTCTGCCAGTAACACGCCTGTTAAGAATGCACCCAAAGTAGTACTAATACCGAGTACATCCATCAGCACTACAACGCCCAAGACAATAAATAGACCTACAGCCGTAATTAATTCATGTGCACCGCTTTTAGCGACAAAGCGAAAAAAGGGCCGCATCATATAACGGCTAAATAAAAATAAACCGCTAAAAGTGGCAATAATTGCGGCGAAATAGGCAATACCGTGATGGGTCGATTCATTGCCTGCTAAGAGGGGAATAATTGCCAGCAGGGGAATGGCAGCAATATCCTGAAATAGGAGTACAGAAAAAGACTGTTGCCCAAAGGTGGTGTTGAGTTGTTGTTTTTCGGCCAGTAGTTGCAAAACAAAAGCCGTCGATGACAGCGCGAGTGCAGTACCAATGACAAAACTTGCAGCAATGTTTTGTTGTAAGGCAAAAAAGACAACGATAGCAAGAATAATGCCAGTCATGCCGACTTGTAAGCTACCCATCAAAAAGATGGATTTACGCATTTCCCAAAGCCGTTGTGGTCGCAGTTCTAGCCCAATAATGAACATTAACAGAATTACGCCAAATTCAGCCAACTCTTGGATGGATTCAGGGTCACTAGCAATATTGAATACACTGGGACCCAGCAAAATGCCTGTAAACAAATAACCGAGTACGGTGGCAATTCCGAAGCGTTTGGCCAACGGAACCAAGAGTAAGGACGCACCAAGGAAAATCGTAATTTGTAACAGTAGCGACATCAGCCTGTCCTAGAATTTATTTTAGTGCCAAAAAAATTAAGCCAAAGGTGAACTTTAACTTAGCTTAATTCCTGAGGGTCTATATCTAAGGTAAGTTTCATGGTTGAGGGCTTTTGATGCAACATATTTTGCCACCAAGCCCGAATATAAAAATGTAATCTCGCCCGATCTTGCGATAGCAGTACCATATGTGCTTGATAACGTCCCGCTTTGCGTTCCATTGGCGCTGGAATGGGTCCCCAAATATCAATCAGGTTTTCTGAAACCTGTCTTAAGGCTTGGGCATGTTGTTCTAAGAAGGCTTGGTTTTGTTCCTGATTTTTCGACTCACAACGAATCAGTGCTGCATACCGAAACGGGGGGAGTAAAGCTGCACGACGTTCTTTTAAGGTTTGTTTGGCAAAATGATAATAATTTTCTTGGATTAATGTCGTGAGTAAAGGGTGGTCAGGTCTGAGCGTTTGTAAATAGACCTCACCTTTGCGTTCCCCGCGACCTGCACGCCCTGCCACTTGAACAATCAGTTGCGCTGTGCGTTCTGTGGCGCGAAAATCGACACTAAATAAGCCTGAATCAATATCTAAAATGGCCACTAAAGTTACGTAAGGAAAGTGGTGTCCTTTTGCCAACATTTGTGTGCCAAGCAAAATAATCGGTTCACTTTTTTGAATTTTGTCATAAATTTTTTGCCAGCTCCCCACCCGACTGGTGGAATCGCGGTCAACTCGTATCACGTCAAATTTGGGAAATAACTGTTGTAAATGTTCTTCAACCTTGGCCGTTCCCAGACCAATCGATTTGAGTTCGGTATGCTGACACTGTGGACAATGATCTGGCATGCGATGAATCGTGCCGCAATGGTGACAATGTAAATGCTGATACGGTTGACGATGTACGGTGAAATTGGCATCACAATGTGGGCACTTTGCCTGCCATGCACAACTTTCACAAATCAACACGGGCGCATAACCCCGTCGGTTTAAAAACACCAAGACTTGTTCTTTTTTATCGAGGCGTTTTTGTATTTCATCAAGCAGGCTTTGGCTAATGCCATTTTGCTTTTGAGCAACTTTCAGATCAATCAGATGAATTTTCGGCATGAGTGCCACACCTGCACGCTGACTCAGTTCTAAACGGGTCATTTTGCCTGCATCCACCAGTGCATAACTGTCGATGCTTGGGGTGGCTGAACCTAAAATAATCGGACAACTTTCTAAATGCGCACGATACATTGCGACATCACGGGCGTGATAGCGAAAACCTTCTTGTTGTTTAAAGGACAGATCATGTTCTTCATCTAAAATGATTAAACCTAAATTGGGCAGCGGTGTATAAATGGCAGAACGGGTGCCCAAAATAATAGAGGCTTTGCCTGTTTGCGCGGCTTGCCATGCTTGTAAGCGTTTGGTGTCATTCAGCCCTGAATGGAGTAACACAATATTGCTATGAAAACGTGATTGAAAGCGGCTAATGGTTTGTGGCGTTAAACCAATTTCAGGCACCAACACCAACACTTGTTTGCCTTGTTTCAAAACATCTTGCATGATCTGCAAATACACTTCAGTTTTGCCACTACCCGTTAAGCCATCGAGTAAAAAGGCTTGATATTTTTTCTGTGCCTTGAGCACGTGTTGAATGGCTTTCTTTTGCTCTTCATTGGCGGTTAAGGGCATTTGCGCCAGTGTGACAGGCTGTGGGCTGAAATCTTGCTTTTCTAAAACACATTCCACAATGGCTTTTTTTTCTAAAGCTTTTAGTGTGGCTGTTTCAATACCAGCCAAATTTAAAATATTTTCTGTGGTTCCTGTTGGATGCAATTTGAGTATTTTATAAGCTTCTTGTTGTTTTTCCGAACGGGTCACTTTTGCTTCGGCATGCAAGTCTAAAACATTCCACATACGTGCCAATAAATTATACGGTTTACCTTGGCGTAAAAAAGTTGGTAAGGCACTTTGGAAGACTTCACCAATTGGAAATTGATAATATTGCGCTGACCATGTCAATAAACTTAAACTTTTCTGATCTAAAATAGCGTGCTCATCGAGCAGTTCGGTAATGGCTTTGAGTTTAAAACGGGGGTCAATCGGGGTGTCTGGTGTTAATTTTTCCACAATAATCCCGACCAGATTTTGTCGTCCAAACGACACAGCAACACGTGCACCGACTTGGGCCTGTTGGTACTGTTGGGCACTTAGGCTGTAATCAAAGCAGTCATAGACATGTACAGATACAGCAACACGAATGCGATAAATATTGGATGGAGTCGATGTTGTATTTGGCATAAATAAGGGTCAAATCGTCCTAATCAAATTTCGTCGTGCTCAAGATCGAGTTATGTTAGAGTGAGCAAATCATTTATGTCTCAGAATATGAATGATTTTGGTGGTCAGACGCAACAGCGCTGAAGCAAATTTTGGAAAATTAGAGCATTACAATGCCTGCATATCAATTTACTGCCATTGATGCTTCAGGGAAGCAGCAAAAAGGCGTGTTAGAAGGCGATTCCGCGCGTCAAATTCGTCAACAGCTCAGAGACAAATCCCTCATTCCTGTGACGGTTGATCCTGTTGAGCAAAAAGATAAGCATCGCTCAGAACGATGGTTGCAGAAAAAAGTCACCGCTTATGATTTGGCCTTATTTACCCGTCAACTTTCAGTTTTGGTTGCCGCTGCGATTCCTTTAGAAGAAGCACTGCGTGCCGTGGGTAAACAAAGTGAAAAAGTACATGTGCAAAACTTGTTGATGTCGGTACGCTCAAAAGTTATGGAAGGGCATTCACTTGCCAATGCTTTGCAGCAAGCAGGGCGGTTACCCGATTTATATATTGCCACCATTGCTGCGGGTGAGCGTTCAGGGCATCTTGATTTAATTCTAGATCAATTATCAGATTACACCGAAAACCGTTTTGCCATGCAAAAGAAAGTGCAGGGTGCGATGATTTATCCGATTATTCTGATGCTAATGTCTTTTGCGATTGTGATGGGGCTGATGACCTACGTGGTGCCAGACATTGTCAAAACTTTTGATCAAAGTAAAGATGCACTGCCTTGGATTACGATTGCTTTAATGAAAGCCAGCGATTTTATTCGGGTGGCATGGCCCTTTTTGCTTGTCGCAGGTGTGGCGGGTTTTATTACATTAGTTCGGTTTTTAAGAACTTCGGCTGGGCATTATGCTTTTGATCGTTTAACACTCAAATTGCCATTATTTGGTAAATTATCACGTGGTATAAATGCTGCACGTTTTGCCAGTACCTTATCGATTTTGACCAAGTCTGGTGTACCGTTGGTAGACGCGCTTAAAATTGGCGCAGCGGTCAGTAATAACTGGGTGATTCGTGATTCTGTCAATTTAGCGGCAGAGAAAGTGACAGAAGGCGGCAACCTTGCAACGCAACTGGAGCGTAGTGGTTATTTCCCCCCGATGATGGTACAAATGATCAAAAGTGGTGAAGCCTCGGGCGAACTGGATCGTATGCTCGAGCGAGCTTCAAGCATGCAAGATCGTGAAGTCACCACCTTAATTTCAACTTTACTGGCACTGCTTGAACCATTAATGTTGGTGGTGATGGCGAGTATTGTTTTGGTGATTGTAATCGCGGTGATGTTGCCGATTGTAAATATGAATAATATGATTTAACCCATTTTATAAAGATAAAGATTTTTGCGAGAGAGTTATATGCAAGCTAAAAAATATCAAGCGAAGCAATCAGGCTTTACCCTCATTGAAGTAATGGTGGTGATTGTGATTTTAGGGGTGTTGGCTGCACTGATTGTACCGAATGTCATGGGGCGTGGTGAGAAAGCCAAAGTGGATACCTCTGCCATTACTTTAAAAGGCGTTGCAGGTGCTTTAGATCAATATAAGCTTGATAATGGTAAGTATCCTTCGATGCAAGATGGTGGTTTAGATGCTTTAGTCAATCAACCTGCTTCTGCAAAAAACTGGATGCAAGGTGGTTATGTGAAAGGCGGCTATCCAAAAGACAGCTGGGATAATGATATTCAATATGTGATTCCAGGTGCCGAAGGTCGTGCCTTTGATTTGTATTCTTTTGGCGCAGATGGTAAAGAAGGCGGCGAAGGTACAGATACTGATATTTATTATCAGCCTTAACTGAGAATCATTATTTTATTGTATTTATGAAATAAATCACTTCACTTGATCTGATGGTTCAATACAAAGTGAAGTGATAATAAATCTTAATTAATGAGTATATATTAAGATGTTGAATTTTATACAGATAATATAATATTGCTATTTGGTAGTTATAATAAGAATTATTCCCATATTTAATAGTTACAATAATGATGAAGTGTGAAGAAAAATAGCCTTTTTATTTATAAAAAAACTTGCATAATGTTTGAAATGGCAACGATTTTGTCTATGGAGGATAGAATGAAAGCATTAATGATAGCGGATGAAATTGGTCAATTTCATTGGTCAATGCTCAAATCTGTTCTTTTGATTTTGAGTTTACTTCCCATGAGTCAAGGTATTTTAACTTTATGGCATGCGACAGAGGGAAGTAGCCAAATTATGGTGGGCTTTTTTGCCATCAGTGTATTTAGTACCTTACTGGTACTGTGCTTTTGGTCTGCATTGAAAGCGACTGTATTAAGCTTAAAACAAGAACAGATTTCAGCTTTAGAACACCGTGTGGTCAAAATTTATTGTTATATTCCAATGTTTTTTTTAGCAACCATGATGTCTTATTTAGTGACTCAATTATAAAATGATGTGTATAAAAAACCGAGGCATTGACCTCGGTTTTTTTGTTTTAGTTCTTTCTATTTTTCATTGATAAAGCAAGGAATTTTTCTGCCTGATTTGCTGCTTGAGAAACGACGAAAGAGTTTTTTTAAACTGAATCTTCAATATTTATTGAAAGTTCCTTCTCTTGCGCTATATATGGCTCAGGGAGAAGGTTAGGATGAGGGTAAGTTTTAAAAGACCTCTCCCTAACCCTCTCCTAAGAGGAGAGGGAACAAAAGCTTAACGCCGTGATTTAAATGAGACATCCACCTGACGTGGACGATAAATCCAACCTAAAATTAACAACAACAATGAAAAAGCTAGAATCGGCCAATCACTGAGGCGCATATATAAGGTTTCACCTTGCATGGCTGGCAGTTCACCGCGAAGGACAGCCGTTTGATCCGTAGGCGCTTGCTTTACAATATGCCCGTTATGATCGATAAATGCAGTCACACCAGTGTTGGTGGCGCGAATAAACCAACGGCCATTTTCTTTAGCGCGCATTTGCACCATTTGTAAATGCTGCCAAGGCCCTGCTGTACCAGTAAACCATGCATCATTAGATACAGTCACCAAGAAATCACTTTGACGGGCATTACGACGCGTCAGGCTTGGATACGCCACCTCATAACAAATCGCAGCACCTAAAGGATGGTTTTTTACGTCCAATGGCTTTTGCACACGTGCACCACGCGAAAAACCGCTCATCGATGGGTCATTTTGCAATGCAGGCAATACCCAACTGAGCCAACCTGAGAGTGGAATATATTCACCAAAGGGGACTAAACGCTGTTTTTTATACAAACCTGTAGATTCATCACCTAAAGCCATGATGCTGTTGTAATACATTGGATGTTGCTCAATTTGAGATTCCTTTAGATCCCAATAAGGAATACCCGTGACCCATGCTGTGCCTGATTTTTTTGCTTGAACTTTCATTGCATCAAGGAAGGGTTCAATATCGGTTTGGAACAGCGGAATTGAGGATTCAGGCCAAACAATGAGATCACGTCCCCATTCAGTTCGACTTAAATTGGCATAGATCATCAAGGTTTTCACTTGATATTCGGTCAGCCATTTTAGATCTTGAGGAATATTGCCTTGAATTAAAGAGACAGAAAGCGGTTTGGTATTTTTAGGCTGAACAAAGCTGAGGTAGGAAGCGCCCCAAGCACCCAAAAGTAAGAGCGCTGAAGGAATGACCCAAAATAGCCGTTTATTCAGGATTTCAACCAAGGCGCAGGCTAAAATAATCACCACAAACGAAACACCAAAGATCCCGAATAACGGTGCATAGCCATCTAGGAAGCGTTCAGTAAAGGCATAACCGGCAAATAACCATGGGAAACCAGTAAATACCCAAGTTTTTGCCCATTCAAAAAATACCCAAAGCGGTGCAAAGGTAAGGGGTGTTTCAGGAAAGAAGCGACGGTATAGCCATGTCTGTAAAGCAGTAAATAAGCCCATCAGCAAGGCCATGAAGGCAATCATCAGCACACTTAAAAAAGCACTG
The DNA here is from genome assembly GCF_002135275.1 of Acinetobacter sp. ANC 4973. Taxonomy (NCBI): domain Bacteria; kingdom Pseudomonadati; phylum Pseudomonadota; class Gammaproteobacteria; order Moraxellales; family Moraxellaceae; genus Acinetobacter; species Acinetobacter sp. ANC 4973. Next base: position 246,152 of record NZ_NEGM01000002.1, on the reverse strand, counting down.
GTGTCGCCATAAACATGGATAGAGGTATACAGCCAAAATGCACCGACAAACCATAAACCAAAGCCATAAGCCCAACCCATACCAAAGGCTTGTCGAGCAGAGCGTTTACGCAGCGAAGCATAGAGTAAAGCGGGTGACAGCAGTGCCAGCCACCAGTAATAATAAGGTGCCAGCGCAAAGCTGAACATGGCACCTGAAAATAATGAAATTAAAAAGGGGTAAATAAACGGGAGCTGTTTTTGTTGTTGGGATGAATTGAACAGCTTATTAAAGTAAGTTCTCATTTACGGACAGCTCGAATCAGATGAATAGTGCGGGCATCTGCTTCTATAATGGTAAATTGCCAATTCTCAAGCTCAATGATTTGACCTTGTAAATCGCTGACTAAACCCATTTCTTGAAGCAATAAACCGCCAACAGTTTCTACTTCATCATCGGAAAAATCAGCATCTAAAACATTGTTAAAGTGTTCAATTGGTGTAAGTGCTTGAACTAACCACGTATTTGCCGTTTGAGGATCATTGTCAGGAATGATGAATTGTGCTTCTTCATCGACCATATCATGTTCATCTTCAATTTCACCGACAATTTCTTCTAAAATGTCTTCTAAGGTGACCAATCCAGACGTTGTGCCATATTCATCAATGACCACAGCAATATGGGTCTGGGTATTTTTTAACATACGCAGAACTTGGTCAGATCGCGCACTTTCAGGCACAAATATGGGTTGACGCATCAAGGCACGAATATCGACTTTATTGCTCGGTTCAGTCAAATAAGGCAATAAGTCCTTTGCCAATAAAATACCCACCACATTGTCGGGTTGGTCGGATGAAAATACTGGAAAACGAGAATGTGCCGACTCGATAAGGGTATGTAAGATGTCCAGTAACTGATCATCTTCTTGTAAGCTGATCATTGAAGTTCGTGGGGTCATGACCTCACGAATTTTTGTTGCAGGAAGGTCAAGTACGCCTTCAAGCATTGCAACAGTATCGGGTTCTAAAAAACGACGTGAATCTTGTACTAATTTTAGCAGTTCGTCGCGAGTTTCGGGTGCAGTGCTTAGCCATTTGCGTAAGCCACGCATGCCCCACGACGGGCCTGATTCCTCGTGCATGATCTTTCCTAAAGACTCTTAATATCTAAAAAAATGAATTTTATCATACCCGAGAAAATCTAGATGTCTATCTCTAAAATTGCTGTATTGCATGAATATATCAGTCATTCTGCCTGCTTATTTTAAACTATATTTTTAAGCAAATAATGGCATTTAAGTTTATGTTAAAATAGCGAGGATTTTTTAATACCGAGTTTACCGATGTCTGAACCGCTTGTTACGCCAACTCTTCAGCTAAATACACGAGGACTACGTTGTCCTGAACCTGTAATGATGTTGCATCAAGCGATTCGTAAATCCAAATCGGGTGATGTGGTTGAGGTGTTTGCGACCGATAATTCAACCTCATGGGATATTCCAAAATTTTGTATGCATTTAGGCCATGAATTATTATTACAAGAAGAAGTGCTAGATGACGCGGGCAATAAAGAGTTTCATTATTTGGTCAAGAAAGGCTAATTCAGAATATTGTGTTCTTTATTTTAAGATGACATAAAAAATCCCCTCGAAAGGGGATTTTTTATTGAATATTACATATTCGGGTATGAGAAGCACTGCTTCGCAAGATGAGACAGGGAAAAGAGAGTTTTACCCTGTCGCAAGGAATATTACATATTCGGGTAGTTTGGACCACCGCCACCCTCAGGCGTGACCCAAGTGATGTTCTGTGAAGGGTCTTTAATATCACAGGTCTTACAGTGCACACAGTTGGCTGCATTAATTTGGAAGCGTTTAGAACCGTCATTTTCTTCCATAATTTCATACACACCAGCAGGGCAGTAACGCTGAGCAGGCTCATCCCATTTTGGCAAGTTGACGTTGACTGGAATAGAGGCATCGGTCAGTTTCAAATGCGCAGGCTGATTTTCTTCATGTACAGTATTGGATACAAATACAGAAGACAAACGGTCAAAAGTTAGTTTGTTATCAGGTTTTGGGTAGTTCGGTTTGAATGTAGCCGTATCGACCGTTTTCAATGTGCTGAAATCAGGCACTAAGTCATGCAATGTAAATGGCACTTTAAAGATGTTTTGATCGATAAAGTTAAATGCACCACCAATCCATTGACCAAACTTGTGAAATGCAGGGCCGAAGTTACGAGAGTTGTATAACTCTTCTTTTAGCCAACTGTTATTGAACTTGTCGGTATAAGCGGTTAACTCTTTAGCAAAGAAGTCTTCACCCTCAGTCACGCGAGCAATCGCAAGATCACCGCCTTTTTCTACACCAGCAGCAATCGCTTCAAACACTGCTTCTGCGCAAAGCATGCCAGACTTCATCGCTGTGTGAGAACCTTTGATTTTAGCAAAGTTCAAGAAACCTGCATCATCACCAATGAGCGAGCCACCCGGGAAGGTGAACTTCGGTAAGGCATTAATACCGCCTTTGGTAATGGCACGTGCACCGTAAGAAATACGTTTCCCACCTTCAAGATATTGCTTGATTAGGGGATGGGTTTTCCAACGTTGCATTTCTGCAAATGGATACATGTTTGGATTGGTGTATGACAAATCAACAATCAAGCCTAAAGTGACTTGGTTATTTTCAGCGTGGTATAACCACCAACCGCCTGAAGAACCGGTTTCATTTAATGGCCAACCTGCACCGTGCATCACTAAACCGGGTTTATGTTTCGCAGGATCGATTTCCCACAATTCTTTAATCCCGATACCGTAGTGTTGCGGATCGGCATCTTTATCTAAATCAAACTTAGCGATCAGGCGCTTGCCTAGGTGACCACGGCAACCTTCAGCAAAAATCGTGTATTTGGCATGCAGTTCATAACCCGGCGTAAAGTTATGGGTTGGTTCACCATCTTTACCAATGCCCATGTCGCCCGTTTGAATCCCTTTGACTGTACCATCGGCATGGTAAAGGATTTCAGAAGCAGCAAAGCCTGGGAAAATTGAAACTTCAAGTTCTTCCGCTTTCGTACCTAACCAACGAACCACGTTACCTAAAGAGATGACATAGTTGCCATCATTATGCATGGTTTTAGGCACCATCCAATGCGGTGCTTCTTGTGATTTTTCATCAGACAACAAGAAATACGTTTTGTCTTCAGTCACTGGAACATTTAAAGGCGCACCTTCTTCCTTCCAGTTCGGGAACAACTCATTCATGGCACGAGGTTCAAGAACCGCGCCAGATAAAATGTGCGCACCAACTTCAGAGCCCTTTTCCACGACACAAACGGACAGATCGTTCAGGTTATTTTCAATTGCAAGTTGACGAATTTTAATCGCTGCAGAAAGACCAGCAGGGCCTGCGCCAACGATGACTACGTCAAACTCCATCGATTCACGTTCGATGTGCTCCATGTAGGACTCCTCATAGTATTTGAAGGTGGCAACCGTAGTTATTTCACTCGGTGCTGCCATGAGTGTTCTTAATGCCCAGACACAATTTTATTATCGTGTCTTTTATATTGTGGGCTAGTATAGTTTTAAACCTTGATCTAGCCAATTGGCTGAATCATATTATTTTTCCGTCAGTAGGGTCTTCATTTATGATTAATCAAAATAATTCACCAAATCCGACGAAAGAAGTAGCTATTGCTGATGATAAAAATTTAATGGGTATTGCACAATACTTAAAAGATGCACAGACCGGTCACAAAAGGTCAATTCCCCCATTGGAGCAATTTACCCCAAAGCATTGTGGCACAATGGATTTAAAGGTGAAAGCCAACGGAGAATGGTGGCACGAAGGTCAATTGATCAAACGTCAGGCCCTCATTGATCTGTTCTCCAGCGTACTTTGGAAAGAACAGGGGAAGTTCTATTTAAAAACCCCAGTCGAACAAATTGAAATTGAGGTGGAAGATGAACCTTTATGGGTGAATCAGGTTGGTCGAGTGGAAATTGATGGGAAAAATTACCTTCAGTTGACTACCACCACGCAAGATATAGTCATTGTGGATGCTGAACATGCTATTTTTATGCGCGACTATGTTGCTCATGATGGATCGGTTGAGTTACGTCCTTATGTCCATGTGCGTTTTGGTCTTAATGCTTTAATTCAACGTGCCGCTTTTTTTCATTTAATTGAAATGGGGCAACTGCTTGAAAATGAGCAAGGTGATACCATCTTAAGCCTACAAAGTGGTGATTTTTACTTGCAATTAGGCACCTGAGGTTTAAGCTTTGTTCTCTCCCTTTTTGAACTGCTGAAAAGTGAAGCTATGACAGCCATTCATCCTATTTATCCTTTAATAGATCCAATGCCTAAGGCACAATCTCATGCGCCGATCGGAATTTTTGACTCTGGAATAGGTGGGTTGTCGGTGGCACAGGATATTGCTCGATATTTACCCAAAGAGCGGATTCTTTATTATGCTGATACTGCACATGTGCCCTATGGGCCACGTGACGATCAGAATATTCGTGAATTGACGGCTCAAGCGATTGAATGGTTATATCGGCAAGGTTGTAAAATAGCGGTGGTGGCATGCAATACGGCATCTGCTTTTAGCCTTGATTATTTACGTGATTATTATGGTGAAGATTTTCCCATTATTGGCTTAGTACCCGCTTTAAAACCTGCGGTCTTACAAACAAAATCAAAAACGGTGGCTGTATTGGCAACGCCAGCGACTTTTCGCGGCAAACTGATTCAAGATGTCATGCAGCGTTTTGCACTTCCTGCCCACGTCAATGTGATTCCTGTGACTTGTCTGGATTTGGTGCCTTTTGTCGAAAGTGGCACACAAATGAGTACAGCATGTTTAGCCATGTTAAAAGAAATATTACAACCTGTGGTGGATCAAGGTGCTGATTATTTAGTTTTAGGTTGTACCCATTATCCCTTTCTAAAACCTGCAATTGAGTCTATTTTTAGTCAGAAACTGACATTAATTGACTCTGGTGTACCAGTTGCGCGACAAACAGCCCGAATTTTGATTAAAAATGAGTTATTATTTGAGCAAGATCAAAATGACGGTGTGCGGATTGAATGTCATGTGAGTGGCAATAACGCAGAAAACTTAAAAACTGTGTTGCAATACTTGATTCAAGATGATTTAACTTGGAATATTCGTAATATTGCTGTTGAATAAGCAATCAAACGCGAATAGTCTTTTGAAATATAGTACAAAAAATAAATTTTAGATTAGGTCATCGGATTACATCTCCATCTGCTCAGCATAACTACAGTTGGAGGGAGATGTAATGTGCAATTGGAAGAGGATAACCAATGCTCGATAAGCGTTATCAGGTTTTTATTTCTATGTCTGGCAGTGAAATGCAGCCAGAGCGTATCATTTTGGCTCAAACTTTGGTGGGCATGGGATTCTTTTCGTGGGGCTTGGAGCAAAGGACACCTTTAAGTACAGCATTTGCACGTCGTCAAATTGATGATTGTGACTATGTGGTGATTCTTTTGGGCAGTCAATACGGTGAGCAATCTGTGTCTGGTGTCGGCTATATGCATTTAGAATATATCTATGCAGTCACCAAACAGAAACCCATTATTGTATTTATGCATGAAGACCCATTATCTCGGGATTTATCTTTGCAGGATCAAAAGCCAGAACTACGCGAGAAGTTTTTAGAATTTCGTAAATTATTACAACAAGAAGCGGATCAAATTTTTACCTATCGCAGCATGCGTGATTTGGAAATGGCCGTACGTTTTAATATGCCGCAAATGTTAGAACGCTATCCTGTTTCAGGCTGGGTGAGGCCACAAAACACCCAGTTGTTGCATGATGAAATTGATCAGTTGAAAGTAAAAATTGAGCAACTTGAAACTGAAGTGGGTAAGCGCGAGGTCGATCCGTTCTTAACTTTGCCCAAAGTTTCTATGCATGAAGTCTTTGCTTTTGAATATCGCATGCATGCCTATCAGGACGGTAATTTTAAAGAACTGAAAATTCAAAAGAAACTGACGTGGGCACAGTTGCTGAGTATTTTAGGCACCATGTTTCTTCATCCAACCCCAGAAGAATATTTTTCTAAATGTATGAATGAATATTTAAATGATAATGGTTTGGCGGATGCACGACTCGAAATGCCTCGTGCACATGCGGTTGCCCGTTCACAAATCAATATTCGGGCATTGCACAGCATTAAAATGCAAATGCGTCAAAATGACTGGATTATTCAATCTGGACGAGATGACCGTCAACGCATGTTGTGGCATTTAACGCCGAAGGGACAGAAATTACTGGAAAGTAATTTGCTTGATAATAATCGTGTTTTTCAATTTAACTCATCTTATTAATGGATATGGCGAAGGTGTAGAAAACTGTTAAAGTAAACCCAGTTTATTCATATTGGAATAGGGTTTGATGTTTTCTGCACCTCAAGCAAAAGTCACCATTATTTTGGCCAATTTGGGTACGCCAGACGAACCCACTGCTGTTGCAGTTCGCCGTTTTCTGAAGCAGTTTTTATCCGATCAGCGTGTGATCGAAATTCCCAAGCCAATTTGGCAAATCATTTTAAGACTCTTTGTTTTACCCTTTCGCCCAAAACGTGTTGCACATGCGTATGCCATGGTCTGGGGGCAAGACTCACCGATGCGTGAAATTGTCTTGCAACAAGTGCAAGCGGTTCAGCAGCAATTGACTCAAGACTATCCGCAATTTGAATTAAATGTGGTGCCTGCCATGAGCTATGGCAACCCGGGAATTCAAGCTTTACTGCAAAATTTAAGTACAAATGTGCAAGATCACATTATTCTCTTGCCTTTGTTCCCTCAATATTCGGCTACTTCTACTGCGCCACTGTATGATGCGATTGCCAAGTGGATCTTGACTCAGCGTAATTTGCCGGGCTTGTCGATTATTCGTGATTATTATCAGCATCCTTTATATATTCAGGCTTTGGCGCAAAGTGTGCGTAACTATCGCGCTGAGCATGGCAGTGCCGAAAAATTATTGATGTCATTTCACGGTATTCCACAGCCTTATGCAGATAAGGGCGATCCCTATGCCGATCGTTGTCGTATTACAGCGCAATTATTAGCGCAGGCTTTGAATTTAGCAGAGGATCAGTGGGCGATCAGCTTCCAATCACGTTTTGGTAAGCAGGAATGGGTCAAACCTTATACTGATGTCATATTGCAGCAATGGGCAGAGCAAGGGGTAAAGTCGGTACAGATTATGAGTCCTGCTTTTTCAGCAGATTGTTTGGAAACGCTAGAAGAATTGGCGATTCAAAATGCAGACTTGTTTAAGTCGGCAGGAGGACAAGACTATGCTTATATTCCCGCCTTAAATGCCGATACAGATCATTTGGCATTGCTCACAACTTTGCTTCAAGCTAATCTTGATGCCTTAACGCAAACATTAGCTCACTAATTTCATCGAGGTTTCGCCATTATGTTGCAAGTCAAAATTGTCCCTGTTACGGCATTTCAACAAAACTGTTCAATTGTCTGGGATTCTGAAACCAAAGAAGCGATTTTGATTGATGCTGGTGGTGAACCTGAAAAACTGCAAGCTGAAGTCGACGCTTTGGGTTTAACGGTGAAAGCCTTATGGTTAACGCATGGACATTTAGACCATGCAGGAGCTGTGGGTGCATTAAGCAAAGTGTGGCATGTACCTGTGATTGGGCCGCATAAAGAAGATGCTTTTTGGCTCGATATGATCCAAGAAGTATCTGCAAAGTATGGTTTTCCTATTCCAGAAAAAGTTGAAGTAACGCAATGGCTAGAAGGCGGTGAAGTACTGACGTTGGGCGATGAAGCATTTGAAGTTCGTTTTGCACCGGGGCATACCCCAGGTCATGTGATGTTCTATAACCAGAATTATGGGTTGCTTTGGACGGGTGATGTATTGTTTAAAGGTTCAATTGGTCGTACAGATTTCCCCCGTGGTAATCATCAACAACTGATTGATTCGATTAAACGTGAATGTTTTAGTCTGCCAGACGCAACGCAATTTATTTCAGGACATGGGCCTTTAAGTACCATTGGTTTCGAAAAACAACATAATCCATTTGTTGCAGGTAAGGCAGGTTAATCTTTTTCTTTTCGTCGATTGATGAATCCATTTCATCAATCTCGACGAAATGGGTTGCTGTTGTGCTTCTTTAATTCTAAGGCGATGATAATGGTTGCTAAACAAAATAAGATGCCAATAGCCATAATAATGACATCATGGTGATAAATTCCAAAACCTAAACTCGCAAGACTGAGTAAGGCAAATAGAAAAAATAGAATTTTTAAGTATGATGGTTCCATTTTTATTTCCTTTTCTTATATTTATCAAATCATTATAGTTTAAAAAACGAGCCATGATTATTTTTTTATCAGCTATTCTTTTGATCAACAAACAAAAAAAAATTTGAATGGTTTTCAATAAGATCTTTTGTAGTCTTTTATCGATAGTTGCTACCGTTCAGCACTGTCGATGATTGCAATGGCTATGCTTCTTTTTAGCCTTAAAATAAAAAGCTGGATTCTAATTCATACGGTTGAGGTTGATGAGTATCATTCATCAACCACTGCATTGATTTTTCGGGAAAGGTAATTTTAAGCATAAAACCTTAAAACTGATCTTCTTCCCGACCGCCATCGGCTTGGGGTGCATCTTGAGTCGGGAGTTTATATTCATCATTGGCCCAAGCGCCTAAGTCAATCATTTTGCAGCGTTCAGAACAAAAAGGACGGAATTCATTGCCTTCCCAAGTTGAAAGATCACCACAGCGTGGACACGGGAAAGTATGAGGCATGTTGTGCTCCAGATAAAAATGATGATTCGATTAGGCAAATACAGTCGCTCTTGCTAGACTTGAGCCGATTTTTGTTAGTTTGATCTGATTATGCCAATTCGTCAATTTCAAGCACAGCGTATGCATGCGCCTCGTGATTTTCAAATGATCAGCCCAGATCCCATTTGTGTGGAAATTGGCGCAGGTAAGGGCAAACATGCCTTGTTGTTTTCGGGACAAAATCCTGAAAAAAAATTAGTGGCGATTGAACGCACCCGTGAAAAATGTCTGGCTATGCATAAGCAGCATGTCCTAGAAGGGCAGGCGAATTTACAGCCGATTCATGCCGATGCAATGCCGTGGATTGTACATGCATTGAATCCTGCTCAAGTGCAGCAATTTTTTATTTTATATCCTAATCCTGAGCCACATAATCCAGCGCAGCGCTGGTTAAATATGCCCTTTTTTGAATTTTTATTGTCACGTTTACAGGTCGGTGGAACAATCACATTGGCCAGTAATATTGCTGAATATATCGCTGAAGCAGAGCAGCAGTTGATTGAAGTGTGGAAACTCCCTTTTGTGAAAGAAGTGATTGCTGAAACCTCAGCCCGCACACATTTTGAAATTAAGTATTTGCAGCGCGGTGAATTGTGTCAGCAATTGATCATCACCAAGCCAGAAGGTTATCGTACCCGTTTTGACGATTTTATGCCTTTACAGGGGCAGAGTGCAGCTCAGCAAATAGCTTTAACTGCTGCACCTGAAAAAGCTGAATGAGTGAGTCATGAAAAAGCGTGTTGCAATTATTGGTGCTGGCCCTGCGGGTCTCATGGCTGCGGAAGTTTTAACTCAGTCCGATTATGAGGTGCATGTTTATGAACAGAAACCTTCGGCTGCGCGTAAGTTTTTAATGGCAGGTAAAACAGGGTTAAATATTTCCCATGCTGAACCTGTGGCCCAATTTATTGAGCGCTATGATCAAGCAGAGTGGCTTGAACCGTGGGTGAGACAGTGGGATGCTGTCTGGATTCAAAGCTGGATGAAAGATTTGGGCATTGAATCCTATATTGGTTCATCTGGGCGGGTTTTCCCGATTGAAATGAAAGCTGCCCCTTTATTGCGTGCATGGCTGAAACGCTTGCAGCAACAGGGTATTCAGTTTCATTATCGGCATCAGTGTTTAGACTTAAATGCAGCGGCACTGACGGTCAAAGACTTAGTGAGTGAACAGGTTACAGTACAGAGTTTTGATGCAATCGTGCTGGCTTGCGGTGCGGTGTCTTGGTCAAAATTAGGCAGTGATGGTGCATGGCAGCAATGGTTGGCACAGGGTGAAATTGAAGCTTTTCAAGCCAGCAATGCAGGCGTTGAGCATCAGTGGTCTAAGTTTATGCAACCTGTTTTCGGTCAGCCGTTAAAACGGGTTGAAGCATGGGTGGGTGATCAAACCAAAACCATGGGTGATATTGTGATTAGCCATTATGGTTTAGAAAGTGGTTTGATCTATAAGCAGGGCCGTGCATTGCGTGAGCAAGTGAAAAATGGTCAGACGATGCAGCTATATTTGGATTTACTGCCTGATCAAACCATTGCGCAATTAGCCCAAAAATTACAACCCAGTAAAAAACAGTCGCTCAGCAATGTCTGGCGTAAGGCTGGCTTGGATTCAGCCAAAGCCAGTTTAGTCCGTGAATTGGTTGCCAAAGTGCTGTGGAATGATCCTTTGGTGCTGGCGCAAAAGGTCAAACATCTGCGGATTGCCATCAGTGGTTTTCGCCCCATAGAAGAAGCTATTAGCTGTGCTGGCGGAATAAAGCGCGACGTACTGACTGAACAGTTACAATTACGTTCAAATCCGCAGGTCTTTTGTTGCGGGGAAATGTTGGATTGGGATGCACCGACGGGCGGTTATTTACTGACTGCTTGTTTTGCAACTGGTCGTGCCGCAGCTGAGGGTGTGCAAAACTATCTTTCTACGCAACAATAGTTGGCGATTTTTTGAAGCATGATCAGAAATATGCTAGCTTAAAAACTCCCTCATGATAAAAATGAAGTCGTTTATGGCTGAAGAAAATCGATATACAGGAAGTTGTTTGTGTGGCGGTCTGCGCTATGAAATTCAAGGTGAAATTGGTGACATTGTGCAATGTCATTGCCGAAAGTGCCGCAAAGCCAATGGCACTGCTTTTGCAACCAATGCGCCCATTCAAAAAGCAGATTTTAAAATTGTACAAGGTGAGCATTTATTGAAAAAGTTTCAATCGACAGCAACTACACAGCGTTGTTTCTGTGCCGATTGCGGCTCACCGATCATCAGTATTAAAGCGGAAACACCTGATGTCTACCGTTTACGTATCGGCACATTGGATACAGCACTGACACAAGCGCCAACACAGCATATTTTTGTGGCCTCTAAAGCAGAATGGGACACCATTTGCGATACTTTGCCGCAATATGCTGAACGCCCATAATGTTTCGCTATTAGCTACTCAAAGGGATCAAGTGATCTAATGCCAGTCAGTTAAGGGTTTTAGAAATAAAATCCTTAGTTTTTAGTTATTCATGACGGAGTCTTATATCTTTAAATCAAATATTTGGAGCTCATCTATTACTTTGGATAAGCCCAAAGTAATCAAAGGCATTTGTCATCCGCAAAACTCGCCAAATTCCTTTTATTGATTAATAAATCGCAGAAACCGTACTTTTTTAAAATAGTTTTGCCTCGAACAGTTGCGGATGACGTTTCCGCGTATCGAATAACATCATGAATTTAAAATAAAAAAGCAGTCAATTTCTTAACTGACTGGCATTAATCAAAAGATCCCTTTTTTATGGGGCTGATTTTGTTGCTTCAGATGGTGTCATTTCAGGATATTGCGATTGCCAATGTTCAAGCTGTTCTTGCGCATGTAAAAACTCACCTAAGCCTTTGTCTTGATCCTCTGATTTTTTCATCTCTGCTGCTTTGGGTTTTTTGTTCTCATTATAAAGCTTGGCTTGTATTTGCCAATATTCTGCAATCAAGCCTTGAATATAGCGACCTTGCGCCGTTTTTAAATCCAGTTCTTTCAACATGTTGAGTGCCGACTGAATATTGTCCCGTTTGCGCTGATGGGCAAATTCATTGGTCAGTGAACCTGCTTCTCGCATTTTGCTTAGTTCATCTTCCATGTCATCGCTCATTTGGGTAAAGCGCTGATCAAAGTCGGTCAGTAAGGCAATATCATGTTGATCATTTGGCGTTTTTTCAAAAGCTTTCACTGGTTCAGTAATCAACTCCTGCATGACTTTATCTTCAGGTTGAATTTTATCATTTTGGTCGGTGGCATTTTTACTGTTATCACAAGCACTGATTAGCAAGCTTGAACAGAGTAAAAGAGGAAAACCCAATTGTTTCATTTGAAATTTTTTCATGATCATTCCTTTATTGCGAATCAATTTTTTTAAAGTTATAAGCATAGGTTAAATAGGGAAAAGCAATTTCATCTTGCGGCTGTTTTCCAGTGTACTTGAAAACAATCTGTTCAAATTGGGCTTTTAACTGTTGCTGTTCGTGTTCTGGCATTGCGGCAATAAAACTGGTGGAAAGTAAGCGTTTAGCAACGACATTTTCCACAGTACCCTTATGCGCTTGTTGAAAGGTCTGTACATGATCCAGTTGAAACAATGTTTGCTGCTCAAAGACCTTTTTCCATTGACCACTATGATAACGAGGTGTGTTACCCTCCAAAGGTGCAATCATATCCGCGAGGGCTTTGACCCAATCGACCTGAATATCACGTTGATTCCAAATCAGAGCCAAATGTCCAGTAGGTTTGAGCACGTGATGAATTTGCTGTAATGTTTCAAGATTGGCAAACCAGTGAAATGATTGTGCGCAGATGACAGCATCAAGGCTATGTCTGCTTAAGGGCAGCTGCTCGCTCGATGCTTGCAGTGTTTGAACGTCTGGATAGGCGCTTTGTAATTGTGCCAACATTTCTTGAATTGGTTCAATTGCGGTAATGTGTTTTGTGATCTGTTGTAAGTAAGGTAAGAATTTGCCAGTACCCGAACCGAGATCAATCACCTGTGATTTTTCGTCAAGTTGGAGCTGATCTTGCAACCAATGTACGATGTCTTGTGGATAACTGGGGCGAACATGTTGATAGAGTTCTGCTGCTGAACTGAAGCCTTTTTGAGCGGCTGGATGTAGTGATTGTGTCATATTTTGCGCTTTTTAATCTTCTGAGCATCTATAAAATAACATATTGGCTTTTGGTAAATAGGCGCACTGTCTATTTGTTTTATTGACTCTAAAAACAAGGGCCGATTTGCTTCGGTGTGGAAATGGATAAACACATTATTTTTGAAGACGAACAAATTCGGGTCATTTTTTTAAGAGGCTCATCGGATGAATTGATTTTCTCTTTTGGTGACTTAATTACGCGTGCCAAAGGATTGTCGATTAATGCTGAAAAGTCACTTTCTAAATATGATTTTAATGTCATTGGCATTATGCCGAAGCAGAAATCGTGGTTTCCTGAAAGCTCAATGCGCCAGATGTTTGCCGAAATTCAAGAGCTGATTGCCCCATTTAAAACCCGTATTGGTTATGGCGGTTCAATGGGCGGTTATGCCGCGATTAAATATTCTAATTTGCTCGATTTAAAACGTGTGGTTGCCCTCGTGCCACAGTATTCAATTAATCCTGACGATGTTGAAGACCCGCGTTATAACATGTTCTTTCACGCAGAACTGAATGCCAACATGCAAATTCAGCCACAAGATGTTTCTGCTGAGCGTGAATACATTGTGGTTTATGATCCGTATTGTCCAGAAGATCGTGCGCAATATGTAAAGCTCGAACAAGTGTTACCGCAAATTCATACCTTGAATTTACCTTTTACTGGGCATGATGCCATTGCGGTACTGGCTAGTTCAGAATTATTACATGACTTTCTGTTGCATGATTTTGATGCCACTTATTTTTATAAAAAGATTCGTCAGGTCAAAAAGAACAGTAAGTTTTATTACCGTAAAGTGATTGAAAATTTATTGCCACGCCATAAAAATGCTTTGGGTTCAATTTTAATTAACAATGACTTACAGCTCGATAACCAGTTTTTTGACGCAAAGTTGAAACAACAGTTATTAAGAGAATTGTTGAGTAATAAGCAAGTCAGTCAGCAAGATTTAATGAAACTGGGTATACAGGTCAATTTACCGCAGGAAAACCGCAGCCAGTTACTCGACTCTTTTGGTCATGGCTTGGTGTTTAATGTGATTAGCCAAAAAATTGAAAGCTATGCCGCCAGTGCGATTGCTTTAAATCATAAATTTTTGATTCCAATTTTTGCCAAGGGCAGTGCTTTGGTACAAATTACTTTAAATGACGAACGCTACGTGGTGGCGATGAATGATCGCCACGTCATGAAATTATTTAAAGAACACGAGCCTTTAACAGCAGGCATGCACCCGATTGTCATGAAAAAATATAGTGATTTTTATGTGCTCAGTTATAAGCATTTAAACTTAAATAATAATGAATATGGCAGTCATGACTTTATTGAAGATACGCCTGAAACAGCTCAATTCGTGACTCAACCGCTCCATCCTTAAGCATGATTGAGTAGCTTGTTATTGTTTAAAATAAACTCGACTTTAGTCTGGTTTTTGACCACTTGCTTTATATTTTAATCGGTCTAAGATAGAAAATATAAGGCAAGTTCAATTTGCTAAATATCGAAGAATAAACAATAAAGGGTGCTTTAGGATGAAACATGATTTTATACCGACTGTGCTTTTAGCCATACTCGCTCTCTTGCTACCTTCCTATGCATTTGCCCAGATTCCTGATAGCACGTATATCATTATGGGCAGCGGATTGCTTTTGGTTTTCGCCTTAGCAATGTATGTGTTTAGCCAAATACGCAAGTCTATCCAAGTCCATATGAATAAACCCACTAAATAGTGGGTTTTTCATAACAAGTGTTTAAATTGAGTTGAAACATATGACAAAGTTGGCTTTGAATCTCTAAAATGGATTTGTAGATTTCTTTTAAAATTAGCCAAGGAATGCTTGATGAAAGCCGTATTTTTAGATTATGAATCACTGGATCAACATGATTTGGACTTGAGTGCATTAGAGGCCAGTTTTGACGCGTTAAGTTTATATCCAAGTACCAGCCAAGCACAGTTGTTAGAGCGTGTGCAACATGCAGATGTCATCATGAGCAATAAAGTGATAGTCGATGCAGCAACCATTCAACAATGTCCGAATTTGAAATTGATTTTAATTTCTGCAACAGGCACCAATAATATTGACCTAGTTCAAGCACGTGCGCAGGGTATTGTGGTGTGTAATTGTCAGGGCTATGGCACTTCTGCTGTGGCTCAGCATACCTTAACTTTAATGTTGGCTTTAGCAACCTCATTGCTTAAATATGATCGTGCGGTGCAGCAAGGGCAATGGAATAAATCACCCATTTTTTGTTTGTTAGATTTCCCCATTGTTGAACTGGAAGGTAAAACTTTAGGGATTTTGGGCTATGGTGAATTGGGGCAAGCGGTGGCTAAGTTAGCTGAAGCCTTTGGCATGAAAATTTTGGTTGGCTCTTTGCCAAACCGTCCGAGCGATAGCAGTCGTATTCCTTTTACAGCATTATTGCCACAAGTCGATTTCCTCAGTCTGCATTGTCCATTAACAGAAGATACGCGTGATTTGATTGATGCCAAGGCCTTTGATGCAATGAAACCAAGTGCATTTCTCATTAACTGTGCACGCGGCGGAATTGTCAATGAAGCAGACCTTGCTGATGCCTTAACTCAAGGCAAAATTGCAGGTGCAGCGACTGATGTATTGACGGTTGAACCCCCGAAAGAGAGCAATGTCTTGTTAGATTCTCATCTTCCAAACTTAATTGTTACTCCGCATAGTGCATGGGGCAGTGTAGATGCACGTCAGCGTATAGTGCAGCAGATGGTGGACAATGTTGCGGCTTTTAAAGCAGGTCAGCCGATTCGACAAGTGAATTAACCGACACTCTGCGTATTGCTCTCTCAAAATAAGAGAGGGTATATGTATTATAAATTTATGCTGCCTTTGTTTGGTGTCTGCGGTGCTTCTGTTTTGGCTGTGGGAGCAGGTACAGACTCCACACTGCTAGATGACTGGCTTAAAGGGTGTGAAATAATGGGTGCAGGCTGTGTATTTGGGCTGCCGATGACAGCATCCTTGGTCTCATTTATTTTTTTGTTAACGGTTGCTGCTGCTTGTTGAGATTTTTCTTTTGCAAGCACGGATGTTTCAGTTGCCCGTACTTTGCTTTCTTCCCACGCATTATCCACTTTAGGTTTTACTTTGGCGATGCCTTTTTGCGCTGCATGATCGACTTTATCTGCCGTATTTTGTGCAGCTTGTTGTGCCTTATATCCCAGCACTTTAAAGATATTCGGGTTGTCGCCATAAGCAGGTGCTGTTTTAGTTGCTGGCGCTGTTTCTGCTGCCGATGTGCTTTGGATAAAAAGGCAAGTGGAGGTTAAAATTACGCTGCTCAATAGCGCTGTTTTCATCAGTTTCATATCGGTATTTATTCCTTTTCATTGTCGCAATCATCTACGTTCTGAATTTATTGTAATCGTGAATGAAGCGGTTAAACAAAAATATGCTGAAATTGATACAGCCTTACAACATGCTTATACATTTACTCTTACAGTGTGAATGGCGTAATAAAAAAAGCCCCCATTTTCTATAAAAAAGAGGGCTTTTAGTGCTGCATCAGAAACCGATTATTCACATTGTGCGAGTGCTTCTTTGGCAAAGTAGTTACGTAGTGCAAGGAAGTTCTTTTGTACCGTTGCATCGTGTAGGTCAAAATTGGTTGCGGTACTTGTACCATCTTTTGCAAAGCTGGCAGAACCGCCTGAAATAAGGGTTAAACTTTTAAATGACCATTGTTCTACGGCTTTGCCTGCTTTAAGGTTGCCAGTAAATTCAATCACGCATTTGTCACTGAATTTAGTCAATTTGGCTTTGTTATTGGTGGTGTCTGGGTAAACGTCTAAGTTTTTTACTTCTTGTAGGACGCCAGTTTCAAGTTGTGGGATTTTGGGTGCAGATGTACATGCAGTAAGGGCAACGCTAGCAAGACCAGTCAAAATAAGAGTTTTAAGTTTCATAATATTCTTTCTTGTTGAGTATTGTTAGTTTGAGTATATGAAATTGGTGGAAAAATACCTATAGTTTTTCTAGCTAAAAATAAGTATGTGAATCATATATCATAATTTCTTTTTCTATATTGTTTTTTGGCGGTAATTTATTGTAATCATTATGGTAATTACTTAATTCTTTAAAAGAATCCTGATCTTTAGAATCTAATAATTGAAAGAAATCAGGAGGAAGGAAGAAGTTTTCGCTATAAGCTATAATTAGAGTCAGTAAATTTTTATTAATATAATCTCCTGAAAATAAAGAGTCTAAAATTTTCTTAGCATATAGATGATCCTTTTCTATCCAACTTATTAAAATGTAGCCTCTTTCATTTATGATAAGACTATTTAAAAATATATTATTTAAATCACTAGTAATATTTAAGTCTTGAATTTTATTTATATTAAAATCGTATTCAGGACTAATAAGTGTACTAGCAAGTATAGGCTGTTTCTCTTTTAAAGAAATTAAACAGTGAGATAAGCTATCATATCTAGTATGAATTATTTCTTCATTTAACTTTTGTTTTATTTGCTCTAAAGTTTTCATGGAGTTTTGATTTTTTACAATGACAGTATTTAACTCATACTGTTTATGAAACTGTATTTCAAGTGATTCACCATTATCAATAACATCCTTAAGCGCAAAGTATTTTTTTTCGACTGACTTTTTCTTAAAAATTTCTAAACAAAGTGAACGATAAGCTAATTTAAATAATTGTTCTTTTGAATATATAAACTCTTTTGTTTCGAAACATTCAAAAAGAGTTCTATCATGTAGGTCACAAAATCCAAAAAAGGTTGAAGCTTGATTAATACCAATATTCTTTATTTCTGCCTTATTAGTTTTTAAGCTATATTCAATTGTATGAACATGATTATTTTTTTCAATTTTACTTAAAAAAAGTCTGTTTGAAATAGAGTGAGCATTTTTTATTATTCCTATACAAGGGTCTTTAGGTGAGTTGAATAAACAAAATTTAAAGGATTTATCTATCTTTTGAAATGTTTTTGCAATTGCATATGCGTTAACTAATTTTTTTGATTTTTTGTTTAAATGACAATCCATAAACTTTTTATCAGAACCACACCAACATAGTTTTTCATTATTATTTAATTCATAGTATTTCTTAATTAATTCTAAATCTTGAACCATTTTCATTTTAATTTCTCATCAAAAAAACCCCACTATTTCTAGCAGGGTTCTCATTTTATTTCAAATATTTAACTTAGTGTTGCAACACCGAAATATCCGCCACACTGGTAAACAAGCCACGTAATTGAGCCAATAAACGTAAACGGTTGGCTTTCAATTCTGCATCATCTGCCATGACCATTACGCCTTCAAAGAATGCATCTACAGGCGCACGTAAAGCAGCAAGCTTAGACAATGCAGTGGTGTAATCTTTGGCAGCAAATAGCGGCTCAACTTCAGGTGTAATTTTAGCAAGTACAGCGAATAATGCTTTTTCAGCCTCTTCAACTAAGTTTGCTTCAACCACAGCACCCGTTGGTTCAGCTTCTTTCGCTAGAATATTGGCAACACGCTTATTCGCAGCAGCAAGTGCAGCAGCTTCAGGTAATGCACGGAAGTGATTCACCGCAGTGACACGCTTGTCAAAATCAAGAGGAGATTTTGGCGATAATGCTTGAACCGCTTGAATCACATCAACTGCAACGCCTTGGTCTTCATACTTGGCACGGTAACGACCTTCAAGGAATGCAACAGCATCCGCTAAAGTTTTCGCATGATCAGCAACCACATCGCCATAAGCATTCAATGCAAGCGTAATCAATTCTTCAATCGACACATCGAGATTGTTTTCAGTCACCAAACGTAAAATACCAATGGCAGAACGACGTAAGGCAAACGGGTCTTTTGAACCTGTCGGTGCTTGACCAATACCAAAAATACCCGTCAGTGTGTCTAAACGGTCGGCAAGGGCAATGGTTGTGCCTGTTTGGGTTTGCGGTAAAACATCGCCCGCAAATTTAGGTAAATACTGTTCACCTAAAGCTTCAGCCACTTCATGGTTTTCACCTTCAATGCGTGCGTAATAGGTTCCCGCAATGCCTTGAAGCTCAGGGAATTCACCGACCAGTTCAGAGGTTAAGTCACATTTTGCCAGCAGTGCTGCTTTTTCAGCATCAACCGCTGTTGCACCTGTGATGTTCGATAACGCCACAGCCAATTTTGCAATACGTTGTGATTTATCCCACAGCGTACCCAATTGTGCTTGAAACACCATGTTTGCGAGTTTCTCTTTACGCGATGCTAGTGGTTGCTTTTGATCTTGTAAGAAGAAGAATTCAGCATCAGACAAACGTGGACGAACCACTTTTTCATTGCCTTCAATAATCTGAATCGGATCTTTAGACTCAATATTTGAAACGGTAATGAAGTAAGGTTGAAGTTTATGATCACTATTTACCAAGCAGAAATATTTTTGATTGTCCTGCATGGTGGTAATCAACGCTTCTTGCGGTACAGCAAGGAAGCGTTCTTCAAAGCTGGCACGAAGCGCAACAGGCCATTCCACCAATGCGGTCACTTCATCACGCAGGTCGCTTGGTACAATCGCAATCGCATTGACTTCATCTGCCAATGCTTTGACTTGTTGATCAATGATCGCTTGGCGTTCTGCAAAGTCAGCAACCACATAAGCCGCTTTTAATTTGGCAAGATATTCATCTGCATGAGCCAAAGTAATCGCTTCAGGGGCATGGAAACGATGACCATAAGTCACATTGCCTGCTTTGTGATCCTGAATCGTTGCTTCAATGACATCATTGTCTTTGAGCAACACCACCCATTTTACAGGACGCACGAATTCAGTACGGCTTGCCGCTGAACGCATACGTTTTGCAATTGGCAGGTTATCCAGCGCTGCTTGTAAAATTTGTGGCAGTAAAACCTCAAGGCTTTGACCTTTGATATTTTTTCGGTGAATTAACCATTTACCTTTAGGTGTGTCGATTTCTCTTAAATCGGCTACGGTAATTCCAGAACTCCTCAAGAAGCCTTCTAAAGCTCTAGTTGGTTTTCCTTCTGAATCATAAGCAACAGCTACAGATGGACCTCTTTTTTCCTCTGTAAAATCTGCTTGCTGGTCGGGCATGTCAATAATTTTGAGTGCTAAACGGCGTGGTGCAGCGTAAGCTTCAATATTCGTGAAAAATAGAGAGTTATCCTTTAACCCTTTTGCAACTTCGGATTTTAGTGAGTCTCTTAGTTTTTTAAGGCTTTTAGGGGGAAGTTCTTCACAGCCAAGTTCAAACAAAATAGTATGACGTTTAATTGATGTTGTATCAATTTCAGCCATATAGTCAAAATCATCTTCTAAAATAGTATGTTGATTAGACATTATTTGCTCTCCTTTACTTCAGCTTTTTCAACTTGTGCTTTTAACTGTGCCAAAACTTCATCACGAAGTTCAGGTTCAGCCATTGGGAAGCCAAGCTTGGCACGTGCAGCCACATAACTTTGTGCAATTGAGCGCGCCAAAGTACGCACCCGTAAAATATAGCGTTGACGTTCAGTGACTGAAATCGCACCACGCGCATCAAGCAAGTTAAAACTATGCGATGCTTTAATTACTTGTTCATAGGCAGGCAGTGGAAGTTCAGCTTCAATTAAGCGTGTTGCTTCAGCTTCGTAAAAATCGAATAATTCAAACATTTTTTCGACGTTGGCATATTCAAAGTTATAGGTCGATTGTTCGACTTCATTTTGATGGAATACATCGCCATAGGTCACAGTACCGAATTGACCTTTAGTCCAAACCAAATCGTAAACTGAGTCGACACCTTGCAAGTACATGGCAAGACGTTCAAGACCGTAAGTGATTTCGCCTGTCACTGGGTAGCATTCAACACCACCCACTTGTTGGAAGTAAGTGAACTGAGTCACTTCCATACCGTTGAGCCAAACTTCCCAACCCAAGCCCCAAGCCCCAAGCGTTGGGGATTCCCAGTTGTCTTCAACAAAACGAATGTCGTGAACGAGGGTATCAATACCAATGGCTTTTAAAGAGTCAAGGTAAAGCTGTTGGATGTTGTCTGGGTTTGGCTTAAGCACCACTTGGAATTGGTAGTAATGCTGTAAACGGTTCGGGTTTTCACCATAGCGACCATCTTTAGGGCGACGTGACGGTTGGACGTATGCCGCGTTCCACGTTTCAGGGCCAAGTGCTCGAAGGAAGGTTGCAGTGTGGAATGTGCCTGCGCCCATTTCCATATCGTAAGGTTGTAAAATGACACAACCTTGTTCAGCCCAGTAATTTTGTAAGGCAAGAATTAAGCCTTGGAAGGTATCAATATGCGATATGGCGCGACTCATGGTCATCCACTTAAAATTAGAGAAAATTGTGCTCAATTATAAGGAGTTTCAGGAAGAGTGGCAAAGGGTTAATGCGTCGATACTTTTTTGAAAAAAATCAAAATACCGTTAAAAGAGATCAGGTCTCTATTTCCAGTCGTACGATTTGCTGTTTTAGTAACTGCTTTATGCTGAATTGAAAAGCAAGAATAAATCAGATGCATGTTATGATTGACCTAAAATTGTGATAAAGATAAAGCAATCTTATTCATTTATTTGCATGAAATTGGTTTAATCTGCATGCAGTGAAATAATGCTTAAAAAATAAGGACGATCATGACAACTTGTAAAATTCAGTGCCATTTAACATACAAGATTGTCCAAGCTACAGAATTTGTTTTTCTGATTCAAGTTGCTGATCATCCCGATCAAACCATCCTTACAGAACAGCTTAGCTTTTCTCCGCCTGTGATATGGCGTGAATTTCACGACTCAAGTCAGCAAAACCGTTATATCAGATTGCATATTGAAGCTTGTGACGCTTTTGAAGTGAACTATAGTGCTACGGTTGAACGTCATCCTGTGATCAATGCCGATGTTCAGCACAATCTCAAAGAAGTTGCGATTCCAAATTTACCCGATGAAGTGCTGCCTTATTTATTGGCCAGCCGATATTGTAATTCAGACCTTTTGGTGGATATGGCAAATCGATCATTTGGATGGATGGCACAAGGGTATACACGAGTTAAAGCCATTGAACAGTGGGTTTGTAACAACATTTTTTATGTTTCTGGTAGCTCTAACCAATTTACAACGGCGACCGATGTATTAATACATCGGGCTGGAGTGTGTCGTGACTTTGCTCATTTAGGGATTGCACTCTGTCGTGCTTTGGGGATTCCAGCACGTATGGTGGTGGGTTATGTCGAAATTGAAAAATTTCTACCCGATTTTCATGCCATTTTTGAAGCCTATTTAGAGGGCGGATGGGTGTTGTTTGATCCAACCCGATTAGCACCTGTAGAAAATTTAATTCGAATTGCTACAGGAATAGATGCAGGCGATGTTGCTTTTTCTACTTTCTATGGCGAGATCGAGATGCTCAAAATTGAGCCAATCATTACCGATAAACTAGATGATTAGTCAGTATAAAAGAGCAGTAAAAGTATTGCGAAGGACGATGAATTTAAAAGAAATGTATGAGGTTCACTGTGTGTCGCTCTCTGGTTTAAAACACGATAGAGAATGAATGACAAAGGAAACTCATCCTGATCGCTGTAAAGAGCAGGGCATTTTTTATTTCAAACATGCTGAATTTATTGATCATGAAAAAATATAAAATAAATACACCTTATTGTTGCATCATTCTATAATTCGTAAATCAATTCCAACATAACCAAAGGCGTGCTGTGTTTCATTCACAACTTAGATGGCTCAATATCTTAAAACCCAATTTCAAAGTTCTTCCGTTAAAAGAGCGCTTATTGTGTGGCATAGGTGCACTGTTAGGGCTACTACTCTCATCGTTGATTAGTTGGTGGGTGTTGGGTGACATTAATGCATGGTATATCGCGCCTATGGGGGCATCATCGGTGTTGTTGTTTGCAGTACCTGCCAGTCCATTGGCACAACCGTGGAATATGGTGGTGGGTAATACCCTTGCTGGGATTATTGGTGTGACTTGCGCCATGTATATTCCAAATTTAACGGAAGCTTTTAGTGTTGCTGTTGGGCTGTCTATTGTATTAATGATGACCACAGATTCATTGCATCCACCCAGTGGTGCAATCGCCATTACTGCTGTATTGGGTGGGGATGCGGTACATCAACTGGGCTATCACTTTATTTTTTATCCTGTTTTATTGAATTCTATTTTATTGTTAGTGATTGCAATTGTATTTAATCGCATGTTGGGAAAACAATATCCGCAAATTGCACAAGTCAATCAACGCTCTAAAGACCCAACGCCTACCCAAAAAGTCACGATTCAGCCGCAAGATATTCAAGCCACTTTGGATCAACAAACTGAACTTTTAGATATTAGTGAATATGATTTACAGAAAATTATTTTAGCGGCACAGGAAAAAGCCAATGCACGAGGGCAGAGCCAGTTTAAGTGTCAGGATATTATGAGTAAACATGTCGTAAGTTTAAATGAGCAGGAGGATATTCATTCGGCTTTGGATAAATTTAAACAGATGAATTTAATGAGCTTACCTGTGTCCAATGCTAAGCAGCAGTTGGTGGGAACATTGGCTTTATATGAAGTGGTGGAATGGTTTAAACGTGCAAATGATATGAGAACGACATGGGAGCATCAAGTAAAACATATTATGGTGCGTCAAGTGGTTACCGTAAAACCAGAGCAACCGATACAGGATTTGGTGCCTTATTTTGTCGAACGCTCATTTAATTATATTCCTGTGGTTGAAGATCAAAAAATAGTGGGAATGATTAGTCGTGCAGACATGATTGCGGCATTGAATCAACAGCTGAATCAGATCAATGCATAGCGAAATACAGACAAAAAAAAGCTACGACTCTTGGGGAAAAGTCGTAGCCGAAAACTAAAAATGATTAACGGTATGGATCATTAGAATCTTGATGTACCGTACGAACGGGATTTTGATAGCCTTGAGCAGGAGTTATTTGAAACTGTTTTTTAGGCATAATAAGCCATAAAACCAAATAAACTAAAATTCCTGGGAATGCAGCGCTCATTAGAGAAACAATGACAAATATAATGCGAAGCAAATTTGCATTCCAACCAAATCGTTCAGCAATACCGCCTATTACACCTGCGATCATATTTTGGCGGTTAGAGCGATACAAGCCAACATTGGCCATCTAAGTCTCCTTAAAATTAAAAATAGCTGAGTTAAAACAATTTACTCATACTGATAAAATGGTGATGTAAATCAGTTTTTAAAGGGTTATCGGCTAGAAAAATAGTTAAGTTATGTAACTGGACACTTATTCTTGTGAATTGAGCACATAAAATGGATTGACCTGAAAAAAAAGATGGCTTGTTGTTAATAATAATCCATTAAATATCAAGTATCTTATTCCTATAAAACGGAGATTTGACTTTAGTATCTATTGTAATTAATTGAGTATTTGCAAAGAATAAAGCAATGGACGTGCTGAGACAGGAGGGATACGTGTTTCGAAATGCTAATTATGGTTACTGTGTTCTTGTGGTTATGTTTACTGCTCTTGTCGGCTGTAATAAGTCATTAGAAGATTCTGTCGCTGAACAAATACAACCAGCAACCGAAGCGACTGATCTGGCAGTGAGCAATATTGAAGGTAAAAAACTGACGGAAGTCGCTGGGCAGGCGACATTACCTGTAGCCACTAAAGCTATAGAAGAAACCCCGCATACGATTCCTCAAAGTGCTGAACCATATGTGGGACGTTACCAGACGGTGATTCGTTGTGATGATCCCTTTGTGGCGTGTGAAAAGGGGACAGCCGATTTTATTGTTAATTTATTAGCCGATGGTACAGCACACCGTAGCATTATCCATTTGGGACAAATAACTTTTGCTTCGGATGTTCAATATCATCAAGATCATTGGTCTTATGATTTAGAGCATCATCAAATTATTTTGCATCGTGGCAATGGGGTAGAGTTTTTTTATCACATTGATCAAGATCAAAACTTGGTAATGGATTTAGCTAAAATTTCCAATCAGACTAAGCGCAATAGACAATATTTTGCGCAGGGCAATGCTTTTCCTAAATATGCCTATCGTTTAGTTAAAGAACCCGTTAAACCAAGCCTATGATGAAATTCAGATGACAAAAAATCTCCGAATAAGTAATGCCAGTTAGTTAAGAAACTGATTGGTATTTTTTTGTAAAATTCATAATGTTATTCGATACACGGAAACGTCATCCGCAACTGTTCGAGGCAAAACTACTTTGAAAAATTAAGGTTTCTGCGATTAATTGATCAATAAAAGGTATTTGACGAGTTTTGTGGATGACAAATGCTTTTGGTTCTTTTGGCAAAACAAAAGAACAAACGAGCTCCAAAAATTTGATTTGACAGGATAAGACTCCGTCGTGAATAACTAAAAAGCTAAGGAGTTAATTATAAAACCCCTTAACTGATCAGCATTACTCGAAATGCGGAGATTTTTTATGGCATAGAGATTAATGTGCACTGATTTTGATTAAATTTGGTGGGTTGTGAGGGGCTTGAACCCTCGACCAATAGATTAAGAGTCTACTGCTCTACCCACTGAGCTAACAACCCTGAACCTATTTAAAACATGCTTTTAAATAAAGTACAAGATAAAGCAAAATTTCGAGCGAGATGAAGCGGCCGAAAGGGCGGAATTTATTGTGTTTGAAAGACTTGGAAATTTTATTTCTGCTTAGGAGAACAGAACGCAATCTTAAGGAATAAATGGTGGGTCGTCCGCGATTCGAACGCGGGACCAACGGATTAAAAGTCCGCTGCTCTACCAGCTGAGCTAACGACCCATTTAGAAAGAGTGCTTTTAAAGCAAAAAAACTTCATGGCAGAAGTTTTTAGAAGATGGTGGGTCGTCCGCGATTCGAACGCGGGACCAACGGATTAAAAGTCCGCTGCTCTACCAGCTGAGCTAACGACCCATCTCTAGGTGATCAAAATAAGTGGTGGGTCGTCCGCGATTCGAACGCGGGACCAACGGATTAAAAGTCCGCTGCTCTACCAGCTGAGCTAACGACCCTGAACCAACATTCAAGTAAGACTTGAATGAGCAGTGCAAGAAAATTTTTCTAAACACCACTTCGTTTTGATGGGCGTATTGTAGCAAGTTATGAAACGAGCGCAAGTAAAAAATAGCAAACTTGTTGATGTTTGATTATAAATGCAACAAATTTGCTAGATCTAGTCAAAAAATATACTTTTTGAATTAGAAACGGTATTGATAAGCTTGAATATTGTTGAATATTTCAGCGGTTAAATCACAGTATCCTGTTGCGTTTGGCAGTAAAACCAACAAGCGTTCGTCTGTTTTATTGGGATCAAAGGCTTGTTCTTTTAACGTGTTTTTTTGGTATTTAAAAGTACCTGTCGTTTCAACGTGGACTTGAATGCGTAAAAACACAGGAACCGCATAGGCTGGCAAGCATTTTTTAAATTCGGTGGTCATTTGCTGTAAATCGTGTTCGGTAAATTCCGCATGATCTGCCAGTGTAATGGCTGCCATGCCAGCACGACCATTGGTATTGGGAATTTCTACCCCATAAACCACGGCTTCAGCAATTTTTTCATATTCACTGACGACATTTTCAACTTCGGTCGTCGATACATTTTCACCTTTCCAGCGGTAGGTATCGCCTAAACGGTCAACAAATTGAGCATGACGGAAACCAATATCACGCACCAGATCACCCGTGTTAAAGAAAGAGTCACCCTGAGTAAAGACATCTTTCATAATGACCGATTTATTTTTTTCAGGATCGGTATAGCCATCAAATGGTGAGCGACGGGTAATTTTGCCCACGAGTAAGCCGACTTCACCTTTTTTGACTTTTTTACACCAGCCTTGAGCATCTTTTACAGGGCTGTTGCTTTCTTTATCAAATTCAATAATCGCATAAGGGGTTGGGGAAAAGCCGACGGTATTGTCAAAATTAAAGATGTTGCTGAAACCAACATTGCCTTCGCTTGATGCATATAGCTCAAGAATTTCTTCTACACCAAAGCGTTGTTTGAATTTATCCCAGATATTTGGACGCATGCCATTACCGATCATTTTCTTGACTCGATGACCATGTTCAAGTTCAGAGCTTGGTGCATCCATGAGGTAACGGCATAACTCACCAACATAGCCAATGGCAGAGGCATCAAATTTTTTGACATCTTTCCAAAAAGCAGAGGTTGAGTATTTACGTCGCAAGGCTAGTGTTGCACTGCCTGCAATCACACCGCACCAACAAACCACAATACCTGTTGCATGGTAAAGCGGTAGGGTGCAGTACATCACATCATCGCTGTTTAACGCTAAGATATGACCATAGGTGCCGTATGCCAATGTCCAGCGGCTATGGGTGAAAATGACGGCTTTGGGTAAACCTGTCGTGCCTGAGGTATAGATGTAAAATAGACCATCTTTGCCTTGAATGCTCTGCGTGGTAGGGGTGTTGAATTTAGGGAAGTGAATGATTTTTTCTGCTAAATTTGTCCATCCTTTCGGCGATTTACCAGCATCAACTAAGGTTTCCTGATCTGCAAACCAGTGAAAGCGATCTTCTTTAAGGAGCAAGTCTTGACGGACTTCATCCACTGCGGCACGACATTCTTCACCAATAATAATGGCAATCGGTTTGACTAGGTTAATGCTATGGGTTAATGCTTTACTGTTTTGTGAAGTATTGACTAAAGCTGCGGTGACCCCAATTTTGGCTAAAGCAATCACGGTTGCCACCAGTTCAGGGCGATTTTCCACCATGACGGCAATCACATCACCTTTACGTGCGCCAATAGACAAATAAAAGTGCCCAATTTGGTTTGCCCATTCATTGAGTGCTTGATAAGTGAATTTTTGCTCTTCGAATAATAAGGCATTCCCTTGCGGATTGCGCTTGACTGCTTTCTCAAATGCAATACCTAAGCCCGCAGGTGTGTTGGGGGTGCGTAAATAGGCTTGTTTCAGTCCACTCAATAAATGGGGGACTTTACTGATAAATTTGGGTAACTTTGCTGCGACATCCGTGATGCTAATCAAGTCATTTTGTGTGCTGTGGTTCATAAGAATCCTATTTATTTTTCATAATCCAGTATGTCTATTTGTTCGTGCTTATATTGCAGCTTCTTTTTAGTGGTTTAGTCCTAGAGCAATCAACCTAATTTGGTCAAAATAACAAAAAAAACCTAGTCACCGAAATGACTAGGTTTTTTTATTTTGCTGCATTAGAGCGAATTATGACTCATTTGCAGGCGTTACTTTCTTTGGTGGACGACCACGAGGACGACGAGGGCGGATCGGTTTGTCCTCATCATCTTCCGTTTCGTCTTTGTTCGCATCCGTTTTTGGCTCTGCTAGTGCTGCCTGTATATCTTGCGCAACCTCTACAGCTATTTCAGCTTGTGCAGGCTTTGCTTCAACAGTCTTAGGCTCTATTACTTTTGCCACAGGCGCTGGTTTCTCAGCTTTAGGCGCAGGTTCAGCAGCGACTTTAGGTTCATCCACGACTGCGACGTCTTCGACTACTATGACTTGTTCTGTCACAGGCTCGATTTCAACAGGAGCAGTTTCAACCACCTCAGGTGCGATTGTCGCCGCGTCTTTGTTGGTTGCTTCAGGTTCGCTATGTGCTTGCTTCGCTTGCTCTAAAGCTTGTTCCGCTGCAAGTTTTGCTAAACGACGACGTTCACGTGGATCATTGGCAACACGCTTATCTGAAATAGCCGTAGGCGGTGTTAAGTCCAATACCGGTGCTGGTTCAGCTTCTGGAGCTGCTTTTGTTACCGCAACATCACGTGTAACAGGCTGTGCTGTTTCTGCTTCAGTTGCCTGATGCACGATAGTCGCAGCATATTGCTCAGTGAATTTCACCAATGCACGATTGAAGGTTGGGATTAAACCAAACTGCTCGATCAGTACTGAACAATCTTCACCATACACATGGCGAATTAAACTGCCCACGGTATATTGGCTCAAGGTTGGAACCTGTGATGGATTCAACTTTGCTGCAGGAGCTTGTTGTTTCGCTTGATTTTCACGTTTTTGGCGACTACGCATGCGTGGGTCGTTACTTGCACGTCGATCAGCAGAACGTGGTTTATGTGACTCTTGCGGTTTAGTCGCTGTTACAGGCTTCTCTTCCTTCACAACCACTGGTTTTTCTGTTACCGCGGCTTTGGTTTCTGCCACAGCGACAGGTGCCGTTGGTGCAACAGGCGTTTCAACCACAACAGGCGCCGAGTTTAATGCAATGATTTCGCTTTTCGCTTGATCGACATTAATGACTAATGCTGTTGGCATAACCTCTTGACGTGGTGTATCAATCACTTCGACTTTTGGTTGTTGCTCATTTACAACAGGAGCAGCAGCAACCGCTGGTTGAGGTGTTTGCTCGTTCAATACGCTTTGATCGCGGTGACGATTTGGGCGGTTTGGACGTTGTTGATTATTACGGTCACGGCGTGGAACAGCATTTTGCTCGAGTTGAACTTCAGCATTTTGTTGTTCTGGATGTTGACGTCGAGTCGGGCGTTTATTTTCACGCGGATCTTGACGTTGTTCCTGACGCTGTTCTTGGCGTTGTTCCTGACGAGAGACTTGAACAATTTCTTCATGCACTTGGTTTTGTGGATTGTCATGCTGAACTTGTTCGCGTTGCTCTTTTGGCTTGTTAACGCGTTTTTTATTGTGACGTTGCGTTTTTTCTTCTTTATCAGAATACTTATCGGCAACTTCACGCTGTTCCTGTTTATGTGCCACAGGTGTATTTGGCGTTAAGTAAGCATTGCTGTTTGCAGTTGCAACAGGTGTGCTTTGAACAGGTGCAGCCGTTGTAACTTGACTCACTTGACCAAATTGACCACGACTCACAGCACCACCATTGACCATTTGTTCAATGGCTGCGGCAGCATTGTTTGCCGAACGGGCTTGATCAACAGTTTTCGCTTGCTTTTGCACAAACAAGTTTTCTAACCATGCACATGGGCTTGCTGAAGCTTGAGCAACAGGCGCAACTTGAGTTGGCTGTTGTTGCTGTGTTTCTTGAGCAGCTTGTTGTGGACGACGTTGTTGCTTGTTGTTCTGGTTTTTGTCTTGCTGCTGAGCTTGCGGTGCAGCTTGAGCTTGTTGCCCATCTTCTAAATGCCATTCAGACGATTCGTAACCCAACTCTTTTTCACTTGAACGTGTCGCTTCGGTACGTTCATAGCTGGTTGGTGCAAAACCTTCAGCATTATACGTAATTTCATAATGCGGCGTTTCTAAATGTGGGTGTGGTAAAACAGTCACACGGACATTTGAGGTTTGTTCTAGGTAAACGAGGCTGTGACGCTTTTCATTCAATAAGAATGCTGCAATTTCAACAGGCACTTCAACTTGAACTTCACCATGACGTTCACGTAGCGCAATTTCTTCTACTTTACGCATAATCGAAAGGGAAAGAGAACGTAAGTCACGCACCATACCTGTGCCATGACAGCGTGGGCAAACGTAACCCGTTGCTTCTTCTAACGAAGGA
Source organism: Acinetobacter sp. ANC 4973 (assembly GCF_002135275.1). NCBI lineage: Bacteria > Pseudomonadati > Pseudomonadota > Gammaproteobacteria > Moraxellales > Moraxellaceae > Acinetobacter > Acinetobacter sp. ANC 4973. The sequence continues at coordinate 215,656 of NZ_NEGM01000002.1, read as the reverse complement.
CGTAGGCGTTGGCGACTCATTTCCATTAAGCCAAAACGAGACAATTGACCGAATTGGATACGGGCACGGTCGCTTTGCGTTGCTTCACGAAGTTTGGCTTCAACCATACGTTGGTTACGGTCTTTGGTCATGTCGATAAAATCGATCACCACTAAACCACCGATATCACGTAAACGCAGTTGACGCGCAATTTCTTCGGCTGCTTCTAAATTGGTATTTAAAGCTGTATCTTCAACATCGTGACCACGTGTCGATTTTGCCGAGTTAATGTCGATAGACACTAAAGCTTCGGTTTGGTCGATGACGATTGAACCACCAGAAGGAAGTTTGACTTCACGTTCATAGGCAGTCTGAATTTGACTTTCGATACCGAAGTGAGCAAATAAAGGCTCATTTAAAGTATAAGTTTTTAACTTTTCTAACTGACGCGGCATCACGGCTTTAACAAAGTTATACGCTTCGTTATAGGCTTGTTCAGAGTCAATTAAAATTTCAGCAACATCGTCACGTAAATAGTCACGAATCGCACGTGTGACCACACCCGCTTCTTGATGCACCAACATTGGTGATGGACCAGAGCTTGCAGTGCTTTGGATTTGCGCCCAAAGGTCAAGCAAGTGCTGTAAATCAAGTTGTAATTCTTCTTGAGAGCGACCAATACCAGCGGTACGAACAATCACGCTCATGCCACGCGGTGTATTAAGTGACGCCAACATTTCTTTCAATTCTTCACGAACTGAACCCGAAATTTGACGACTAATACCGCCACCTTTTGGATTGTTTGGCATAAGTACCAAATAACGTCCAGCCAGTGAAATAAAGGTAGAAAGGGCAGCCCCTTTATTACCACGTTCTTCTTTTTCCACTTGAACCAAAAGCTCAGTGCCTTCAGTGATCAATTCACGGATATTTGAAGTTTGACGTGGATCTGCTTGGTAGTATGAGTTTGCGATTTCACGCATAGAGAGGAAGCCTTGACGACCTGCACCATACTCAACAAAAACAGCTTCTAATGAAGGCTCGACGCGAGTCACGTGACCTTTATAGATATTGGATTTTTTTTGTTCACGGGTACGATTTTCTAAATCAAAATCGTAAAGACGCTGACCCGTGACAAGTGCAACGCGAATCTCTTCGGCATGTGTTGCATTAATCAACATACGTTTCATGGGTATACACCTAATAGTGATACACAACAAAACATCGCTATTCACGTAGCGAACATCACATATTACGGATCAACACTCAGATCTCAAAATAACACCTGTGGTCTGAGCTTTTTTACCGGCCTTTTTTGTTCGGCTTCGGTTTTTGATTCACGTATTGATGATGGCAATACGGCTTCAATCTTTCAACGATTAAAGTCACCTGAACGGATTCACTGGCGGATAAACGGTGCATTGGATGTGAGTAACTTTCACTGTCACGTAGCTTGAAGATCATCCCTTCGTTTAAGATAGAGCGTCTTGATACGGAATTATCATCGTATCTTTGCTTTATGTGCAGATCCAATGCATCAACGTTGTAGCCTGAATGCGACTTCAGGTTGCGACTCATTTGATGTGTATCAGTTTACGTTTAAAAACCAACTCAAAGTTGGCGACATATTTTTGGGGCAAACTGATTTATGTACATTAAGTACAATTAAACGCAACAGTTTGCTTTTTTGCCGATATAATAAGCCTTCGGCGTCGGCATATTCTTTAGGGACCTTTCCGTATTTAGTATGAGTTGTGAAATTTAATGTTTAGCTTCAAAAATATTGAAGTAATTAAATTTTTTCACACTAACGGTGGTATCCGTGCGCTGACTATATCAAACCTTGCATCATCTGCCTATGGGCTAAGCTTAAATTTCTTGTGTAAAGCATAGCCTAAGTGATCAGTTTTTAATCAATTTTAGTATTTTTTTGGGTCATCGTAACTGTATGAATTCTACGCAAGAATGGCAAAGTGTCACTTGGTTTGAAGTGGACGAGCATCAATCGGGTCAACGTATCGATAATTTTCTATTTTCTAGGCTCAAAGGTGTGCCTAAAAGTCGGATTTATCGCTTGATGCGTGAAGGGCAAGTTCGGGTCAATAAAAAGCGCATTAAAGCTGAAACCAAACTGGCAATTGGCGATCAAATTCGTGTGGCACCGATTCGTTATGAACCTAAAGACGAAACGGCTGCACCTGTGTCAGATAAAGTTGCACAGAGCTTACTCAGCCGTGTGATTTATGAAGATGAAGGCTTGATGATTGTGAATAAACCTTCGGGCATTGCCGTGCATGGTGGCAGTGGTGTGGCCTATGGTCTGATTGAAGGTTTACGTGCAGCCACAGGTAAAAAATATTTAGAGCTGATTCATCGTATTGACCGTGATACGTCTGGTTTAGTGATGATTAGTAAAAAACGTAGTACGCTTAAAACTTTGCAAGATTTACTGCGTGAACATAAAATTAAAAAAACCTATGCCGCTATTGTGAAAGGTCAGGTCAGTTTGGATAAACAACTGATTGATGCGCCTTTACACCGTTATGAATTGGCCAATGGCGAGCGTCGCGTACGCGTATCTAAAGAAGGTAAGCCAAGTCAAACGCAGTGGAATGTCGCAGAGCGTTTCCGTCATGGTACTTTGGTTTATGCTTCACCGCTTTCGGGACGCACACATCAAATTCGTGTGCACGGTTTAAGTATTGGTCATCCTTTAATTGGTGATGATAAATACGGCCATGAAACTGAATATAAAGGCCCTGCGGCACGTCGTTTGTGTTTGCATGCCTTGCGTTTAGAAATTCCGGGTTATCCTACAATTGAAGCCCCTTTGCCTGAAGATATGCAGAATTTGGTGGCACAGCTCCGCGCGCAGTCTAAATAATACTTGCTCACTTTTGAAAGAGTAAAAGTAACAAAAATCTTTTATTGAGCAAGCAGCACATCCTTGTACTGCTTGCTCAATGGCGGCATTCATGCCACCGAACGAGTAGCAACTGTTTTGATTCATGAAAAAATTGAAATAATGAGAGCGAAATGAATAAACCTGTAGAACTGATTGTCTTTGATTGGGATGGCACTTTGTTTGATTCAGTGGGGCAGATTGTGGCAAGCCTACTGTTTGCAGCGCAGCAATTTGAGCAACCCCTGACCCCTGAAGCGGCAAAAAGTATTATCGGTTTAGGTTTGCCTGAAGTGGCTCAAGTTTTATTTCCTACAGTTCCTGAATTGCATACCGACCTTTTGAAGTGTTATGGCGATCATTATGTTGCCCATTCAACAGGGGATGCTTGGTTTGCTGGCATTGCTGAAATGTTGTATGGACTCAAAAATCAGGATGTTCGGCTTGCAGTTGCAACGGGTAAAAGCCGTAAAGGTTTGGATCGTGTTTTGAAGCAAACCAATAGTCATGATTTGTTTGAGATTACGCGTGCGGCAAGTGAAACCAAGTCTAAACCTGATCCGCTGATGTTGGCTGAAATTTTAGCTTTCACAGGGGTAAAAGCTGAACATGCGATTATGGTTGGAGATACCTCTTATGATTTGGAAATGGCGCGGAATATTGCCATGCCCAGAGTAGGGGTGAGTTATGGCGTACATACGCCAGCTGTATTGCAAACGTTTAATCCTTTAACCATTGCAGATGATGTCGCAAGTTTAGATCAATTTTTAAATCAGCAAGTGAATGCTTCCGATGTGGCTTAAGCAAAGTTGATCATTTTTTTAGGCGTATAAGGATATGCGCCTAAAATTACTTTTGAATAACAAGAAAATACGCTATGAGTCGTTCCATTCGATTACTTCATTTATTACAGCATCTGCGTGAACAGCGTTATCCTGTCACTGCACAACGTTTGGCTGAACATTTGCAAATTAGTGTGCGAAGTGTTTATCGAGATATTGAAAGTTTACGTGATCAAGGGGTCAATATTGAGGGCAGTACCGGTTTAGGATTTCAATTGAAAGAAAACTTTCTCCTTCCGCCAATGAGTTTGGATGAATCAGAAATTGAAGCGATGTATCTTGCATTACAATGGGCTAAATCTATTCCTGATCAAGCATTACAGCAGGCCTCACATTCGGTATTAAGCAAATTTAAAGCAGTCTTGCCACAAAGAAAACAAGAATTTTTAAATGATACTTATCTAAAATCAATTCATTCATGGATTGAGGTTAATCAAACCATTGTTGAACAAGTTCGTATCGCAATTCGTTTACAAACTAAAATTCAGATTAATTATGTTGATGAGCAGAAACAGATTTCACACAGGCAATTATGGCCTTTTGCATTGGGATATTTTAACGACAAAATGTTGTTGGCTGCATGGTGTGAACTTCGTGCAGATTTTAGAAATTTCCGTTTAGATCGAATTCAAACGCTAACCCTCACTGAGCAAATCTACCCCGAATTTAAACGTCATTTATTTCACCAATGGTGTCAAAAAGAATTTTCAAATTCAGAAGCTTCACAAAGCACTACTGACAAAAACTGACACAGCCAAGTTCTATGCTCAAAAAACAATAAACACAGAGGATAGAACAATGGCTTTAACTTTATATACCAATACGCAATCTCGTGGTGTTGTCGTGGATTGGCTCATTCTTGATTTGGGGATTGAGGTCGAGCGCATAGAAGTTGCATATGGTACAGAAATGAAATCAGCAGAATTTCTAAAATTAAACCCTTTTGGCAAAGTGCCTGTTTTAGTCGATGGCGATGTGGTGATTTATGAGCTAGATGCCATTTGTGCGTATTTGGCAGATAAATTCTCTGAAAAAGGGTTAGCTCCTGCACTTGATGATCCGAAAAGAGGTTTATATTACCGTTGGTTGTTCTTTGGTGCAGGACCTTTTGCAGCAGCCTCTGACAATGAACATTTAAAAGTTCAAGTGGCACCTGAACAAAAAATGTTTATGGGTTATGGTGATTATCGAGATACCTATCAGGCATTGATTCAAGGTTTGGAACAAGCAAGCCCGTATTTATGTGGTTCACAGTTTACGGCAGCCGATATCAGTTTAGGGGCAATGATCATGTGGCAATTAAAAATGAATCTATTACAGCCCCATCCTGCGATTGAGCGCTATGTTTTAGCTATACAACAACGTGAAAGTTTAAAGAATAATCCTGCTTTATTTGCCGCATAAAATCATTTTACTTAAATAAGCCTCTTATGAAAGAGGCTTATTTTTTGTTGTAGATTTATACAAATAAACTTCACGCTTATTATCTTTTAGTCGTAGATGAAAAGTTTAATCAAAATATACAAAACTAAATTCTGAATGATTGGATCATTTTTCGCTTTGATTTTTCTACGCTGTTTATTTTGATTGATAAAACAAAAAAAAGATTTATAGGTTCTAACTATTGTAAAAAATAAAATAAGTATTGGCGTAAAGTCGCCATTTTTCCGATGCTTAAACTGTTTATACATATACGCGTTTTATAGATGATCAGATACAGCTCGTCTGTCGCAATTGATCTAATCGATCCGAGTTTTAAATCTTACTCAATCATTTTTTATCTAAAACAGTATAAGTCCATTTTTGCAGTTTAAGGAAACATTGATGTCGAATTCTGCTGTTGTTGAAACGAGCGTTGAATCCGTTGCTTTAGCGCTTAGAGAAGCTGAACTGTCAAAAGTTGCGGTTGCACCTATTCGTCCACAATTGGGGGGTGAAAGTGCCGATGTCGATATCGCCTATGCCGCTCAAGAAGTGAATACCCAGCGTGCGCTTACTGAGGGGCGTCGTTTGGTTGGACGCAAGATTGGTTTGACTTCAAAAGTTGTACAAGCGCAACTTGGGGTAAATCAACCTGATTTTGGGATGTTGTTTGCCGATATGGCCTATGGCGATGGTGAAGCCATTCCTGCTGGGTTACTCATTCAACCGAAAGTTGAAGCTGAAATTGCACTCATCATTCATCAAGATTTAATCCAAGAAAAACACACTTACGCAGACATTATCAGTGCGACTGACTATGCATTGCCCGCTATAGAAGTGGTCGATAGTCGTATCGAAAATTGGAAAATTTCCCTGATTGATACGGTTGCAGATAACGCTTCATCTGCGGCTTATGTTTTAGGTTCACGTCCAGTGAAACTGGAAAACCTAGACCTTGTGAACTGCAAAATGGTGATGACGCGTGGTGACGAAGTTGTCTCTCAAGGTGTGGGCAAAGCATGTTTGGCAAACCCTTTAAACGCGGCAGTGTGGTTGGCTGACGAAATGGTGCGTCGTGGTCGTCCACTCTTGGCAGGTGACATCATTCTTACAGGTGCGCTTGGCCCAATGGTTATTGCAAACCCAGGTGATGAATTCAAAGTTGAGATTGAAGGCTTTGGTTCAGTGGTTGCCGCTTTCGCTGCTGAATAGCGTTTTTGTATAAATCGGAATTTTAGAGAGTACATTCATGAAAAAGATTAAATGTGCATTGATTGGTCCGGGTAATATCGGCACAGATTTGCTTTACAAACTGCAACGTAGCGAATGGTTAGAACCTGTCTGGATGGTGGGAATTGACCCAACGTCTGAAGGCTTGGCACGTGCTGCGAGCATGGGTCTAAAAACTACAGCAGAAGGCGTTGATGGTTTATTGCCACATGTATTGGCAGACAACATTCAAATTGCATTTGATGCAACCTCTGCCTATGTGCATGCTGAAAACAGCCGCAAGTTAAATGAACTTGGCGTACAGATGATTGATTTAACACCGGCAGCGGTTGGACCATTTTGCGTACCACCAGTAAATCTTACCGCGTTGCTTGAACAAGGTGAATTGCCAAACGTCAACATGGTGACATGTGGTGGTCAAGCCACGATCCCGATGGTAGCTGCCGTTTCACGTGTTCAGCCTGTAAGCTATGGCGAAATCATTGCAACTGTATCGACTAAATCTGTGGGTCCGGGCACACGTAAAAATATTGATGAATTTACTCGTACCACTGCGGGTGCGATTGAGAAAGTTGGCGGTGCGAAAGCGGGTAAAGCAATCATCATTATCAATCCTGCTGAGCCACCACTCATGATGCGTGATACGGTTCATTGCCTCGTTGAAGGTGAACCAGATCAAGCGGCAATTACTGCATCAGTGCATGCCATGATTTCCGAGGTTCAAAAATATGTACCGGGTTATAAACTGGTCAATGGTCCAGTCTTTGATGACAACCGCGTTTCTATGTATTTAGAAGTTGAAGGTTTAGGCGATTACTTACCTAAATATGCTGGTAACCTCGACATTATGACAGCGGCAGCTGCACGCACTGCGGAAATGTTTGCAGAGCGTTTAATTGCACAACAAGCAACCACTGAAGCGGTATAAGGAGCAACCACATGTCTAAGATTATTGTTCATGATATGACTTTGCGTGATGGTATGCACCCACAGCGCCATCAAACAACTGTTGAGCAAATGATTGCAATTTCAACCGCCCTTGATGATGCAGGCGTACCTTTAATTGAAGTGACACACGGTGATGGCCTTGGTGGTTCATCGGTGAACTACGGTTTTGCTGCGGCAACAGATGAGGAATATTTGTCTGCGGTTGTGCCACGGATGAAGAATGCGAAAGTCTCTGCACTTCTTTTACCTGGGATTGGTACGGTTGACCATTTGAAAATGGCACATGAAATTGGTGTTTCAACCATTCGTGTGGCAACGCATTGTACAGAAGCGGACTGTTCCGAACAGCACATCACGGCTGCACGTCAGTTAGAGATGGATACAGTCGGTTTCTTAATGTTGGCTCATATGGCAACACCGGCTCAATTGCTTGAAGAAGCGAAAAAAATGGTGTCTTACGGTGCGAACTGTATTTATGTGACTGACTCTGCGGGTTATATGTTGCCACAAGATGTAACGGATCGTGTTGCTTGTTTGCGTGACAGTCTTGACCCGAGTATTGAACTGGGCTTCCATGGTCATCATAACTTAGGTATGGGTGTTGCCAATACTGTAGCTGCTGTTCAAGCGGGTGCGATACGGGTTGACTTGGCTTCTGCTGGTTTAGGTGCGGGTGCAGGCAATACCCCACTGGAGTTATTCATTGCCGTTGCGAATCGCATGGGAATGGATACAGGTGTTGATTTGTTTAAAGTTCAAGATGTTGCTGAAGATCTTGTGATTCCTATGATGTTGAACCCGATTCGTGCTGATCGTGATGCAGCAACTTTAGGTTATGCAGGCGTTTACTCATCATTCTTGTTATTTGCGAAACGTGCGGAAGCCAAATATGGTGTGTCTGCACGTGAAATCTTAATGGAATTGGGTCGCCGCGGTACAGTGGGTGGTCAAGAAGACATGATTGAAGATTTGGCATTGACCATGTCGAAAGCCAAAGCACTGCAAGCTTAGTCGTCGTACTGATTTTTCAGTTAGAAAAGCACCTTTTATAGGTAATGCCAGTCCGTTTAGAAATTGACTGGCATTTTATTTTTTAACTTCATGATGTTATTCGATACGCGGAAACGTCATCCGCAACTGTTCGAGGCAAGACTACTTTGGAAAAGTACAGTTTCTGCGATTTATTAATCAATAAAAGGTATTTGGCGAGTTTTGCGGATGACAATGCCTTTGATTACTTTGGGCTTATCCAAAGTAATAGATGAGCTCCAAGTATTTGATTTAAAAATATAAGACTCCGTCATGAACAACTAAAAACTAAGGACTTTATTTCTAAAACCCTTAACTGACTGGCATTACCTTTAATAGGTGCTTTTTATTAGGTGATATGAAGGGTGGGTGGTCATCTGCTTTTTTTAATGCAAAAAGTGTTTCATTGTTTAGAAAAATACAAAAAATTAATAGATAAAAAATATCATGCCATACGCCAGTGATATTAGTTTTCTCAAATATTTAGCGGGTGGAAAACCGCAGTTAAACTTAAAAGCGATCAGTTGTTTTGGTTTGGCGTAAATATCTTTGTTTTTTTATAAAAATAAGCCTGTGAACAATAGCTTATAGGACGTTGCATCAAATATCTGCAAAATATCTTATTGCTTTAAGTTCTAAACCAGCTTGGCATATAGATTCAGAAAGTCGTAAGCATGCGTTCAACGCATTAAAGCTTAATACTGTAGTCGGATTTCGCAACTCAGAATTGTTCAGCATGATGGTGTTATAGCTTAATTTGATCACTGGGAATTTAGCCATGCATCGTCAAACACTATGGATAGCAATCTGTGCTGCTGCGGCAACACTAGGTACAACTGCAACGAATGCAGAATTTATCGACGATAGCCAAGTCCAATTAAAATTTAAAAACTTCTATCTAGATCGTCAGTATGCCGATCTTCCACAAAATAACTGGGGCAGTTGGTCTCAAGCCATGACTTTAGATGCTAAGTCTGGTTATGCCGATTTAGGTGCTATAAAAGTGGGCGCTGACATCTTGGTTCAACATGCTGTACGTTTGAATGGTCGGGATAAAAATCCAGATTGGGTTTTACCGCATGACGGAAAAAAGCAAGCGCGTGATTTTGGTAAAGTAGGGGCAACTTTAAAAGCCAAAGTGTCGCAAACTGAATTGAAAGTCGGTGAAATTTTACCTGTTTCACCTGTCTTGGTTTTTGACCCATCGCGTCAGTTGCTGACCACATATAGCGGTGCATGGTTAGAATCGAAAGAAATCAAAGATACCAAGTTAACCTTGGCCTATATTGATGGTATTAACAACCGTTATGACAACCAATTCCGCGAATTAACGAAATTTGCACCGCCTGCCTATGATCATGGTGCAGAAGCGGATGGGATGTACATTGCCGGTATTGATCATCAATTTAATCAAAATATTGGTGCAAGCTATTGGTATGCCGATGTGCAAGATATTTACCAACAGCACTATGTCGGTGTGAATTACAAAACCACATTAGGTGCAAAGGCAAAATTAGACAGCCATATTCGTTATTTCGATAACTCAGAATCTGGTGATCAATTGTATGGAAATATTGATAATCAGGCGCTATCTGTAGGCGCTAAAATTAATCATGGCGCACATACCTTTGCTTTGGGCTATCAACAAATGTTTGGTCAAAATGCATTCCCAACCATTGGCGGTTGGGTGCCACAACCTTATTTAGTGAACTGGGGCGTAGCGACATTTACCAATGTGAATGAAAAATCATGGGGCTTTACTTATGCTTATGATTTCTCTGCATTGGGTGCAAAAGGCTTAAATGCTACAGCGGTTTATTTCACGGGTTCTGATGCCGATGTAGCGGGTAAACAAGCGCAAAAATCGGATGAAATTAATCTGATTGTGAATTACACCATTCCAGAGGGTAAGTTCAAAGGTTTAGGCGTTCAAGGGATGTATATTGATGCTGATTTTGACTGGAAAACGGACTTAAAAGAGTATCGTGTTGCGACAACCTATACCTATAAATTCTAATCATTTGATGGAAAAAGAGCGGCTGTTGATCAGTCGCTCTTTTTTTTGAGTTTCAGCATATTGAGCTTGAAATACTTAAGCTGAATTGTGGCGATGAATTTATTTTAAATATATTAAAAACAAATGCTTAAATTATCGTTTTTTTGTAGTTTATCATCGTTATTAAGTATCAGTTTGTGCTTGATGAACATGTAATATTAGGCTGTAAAATTGTCGAATTTATTATCATTCAGCGTGTCATTGAGTCAATCAAACACGTATCAATGCTGCATGAGGAGTATGTATGAGCACTGTCCAAATCCCTGAATATACAACAGATTCATTTTTTGGTTTAGAAGATAAGTGGATTGAAACTGCGGAAGGTGAGTTAACGCATTATCATGAAATGGGTGAAGGTACACCTATTCTTTTCTTGCATGGTTCGGGTACAGGCGTCTCTGCTGCGGCAAACTGGTGGTTGAACTTGCCACAAATTGCTGAACAAGCCCGTTGTATCGCAATCGACACCATTGGTTATGGTCAATCCGTTGTTGCGCCAAATACGGCTTATGGTATTCGTGCTTGGGTCGATCATGCCATTCGTACTTTAGATGCTTTAGGCATTGAAAAAACTTGGGTGGTGGGTAACTCATTGGGCGGTTGGTTAGCATTCCAAATGGTTTTGGATTATCCAGAGCGTGTTTTAGGGATCGTATCTATGGGTACGGGTGGTGCGAAACAAACAGCGGCACTAAAAGCCCATGCAAATCCCGTTTTAACAGAAGAAGGCATCAAGCAAACCCTGTCGATGTTTGTGGTGAACAAAGATTTGATTACGGATGAATTGGTTAAAGTCCGTTTTGATTCTGCCAAAAATGACTATGCATCGGATCGTTTAATGGACGTTGTTGGCGCGCGTGATCGTGACCGTTTTGAGTTCCCACTCGACTTTGACAAAATGAAAGACATTACTGTTCCAGTTTTACTGATTCATGGTGTACAAGACGTGGTGATTCCGGTGTCTCGTTCATGGGATATCTTAAACATTGTTCCACATGCAGATGCACATATTTTCAGTCAATGTGGGCATTGGTCTCAAGTTGAAAAAGCGGAAGAATTTAATACCGTGATTAAAGATTATTTAACGGCGCGTGGCGTGTAATCTGCTTTAATTCAGTGATAAAAAGAGGGTGGCTTTTGCCATCCTTTTTTATTTTGTGAAATTTGTATAGATCAGCGATTTGTACAACTCCTTTTGTTGAGCAGACAACATGTCCTGATGCGAGCGATTTGGGGTAAGCAGATGAATTTGGCTTTAAGCCATAATAAAACTGGCTGCGACATTAATACTGATGGCCAAAATAGTGGTGTTAAATCCATATGCCAAAATCAGGTGTAAAGTGTTCAATACACGCATCGATTGGCTGGTCACCGAGACATCCGCCGTTTGAGCCGACGTGCCAATCACATAACTAAAATATAAAAAGTCGGGATAGGTCGGTTGCGGCGATTTGGGGAAATCTAAGCCACCCTCTTGATGTTTTTCCAATGCCAAATAAAAGTCATGTGCATAATGAATTGCAAAGATGGTATGCATAAAGAACCAAGCCGAAATAATGGTCAGAATAGATAAAATTAAGTGCCCTGTTCGAATGGCGGGGTCTGCGGGTAAATGATTAATTTCAATAATAATGGCAATAAAGCACATAATTAAGGTCATGATCACCAGCAGTAAAATGATCCATTTACTGGCATCTTGTTGTAGTGCGCGCTGTAAGATATGGGCATGATCTGTGTGCCATAATTTTTTTATGGTTAAGAATAAATAGTGATAAATTGAAATATTCCAACTGATTAAAAGACAGCTCGACCAATGCCACGGGGTCAGCCATTGTAAAAAATAATACAGCACTGCGATGGATGGAAAGATGATAAAAAAATAAGGATGGTATTGAACGCCTATTTTGATTCGATGCAATGAGTGTATTTTCATAATGCTCTCTAGATCTATGTCTATTTTTATCAATACCGCAGTGTGTTTATTAGACTTAAGTTGTAATTTTTTGATTATGAGATATTTTTATGGATGAGCGAAGAAAAAGTTATGCGTTATTTCCCATAGAAACAGACTTTATCATCAATAAATAGTCTAAGACTTAAGTCTTCGCGGTACAAAATCAATAGAAAAATAGGCAAAAAAAGACACCATTATTTATCAAAAAAATAATAGTGTGCTCAATTTAAAAAAGAAAGTGGGGAAATGGTTTGTTTAATCACGATTGATATTGAGATAAAACACGTGGGTGAGTAATTCAACAAATTTATGAACGGCGACTGAACTACTGTTTTTGTGGTAACTGACATACAAGTCCAAATACGGCAGTTCAATATCTAAGGCACGAATGACTGTGTTTTTCATGGTCAATGGTGCAACGTAGCCGGGTAAGATGGTGCAACCTAAGCCCATGCCAATCGAGTTGATATTAAACAAGATATTATCGGCTTTTTGTACAATATTAAATTCAATACCATTGCTTTTGGCAAACTCTAGAATGGTATTATGTAGCGTCAAAGACTGTTCCGCAGCAGGAATAATAAAATCAACACCATGCAATGCTTTCACTGGAATTCGTTCATATTTTGCTAAAGGATGATTTTCCGGCAAAATAAAAATCAGCGGTTCTCGAAGTACAAATAAGCTTTCGATTTCATCACTGTTTAAATTCTGACGGGTAAAAGTGACATCCAGATCGCCTTTCTTTAACAGCTTCATTTGCTCAGTATTATTGAGACTGAGTAATTCAATTTTTAAATCTGAATTTTGTACCCGTAAATTGGGTAATACATAAGGAAAGATTTTCATCTCGGCTACGGGCACAAAACCAATCCGCAACATTTGCTGTTTGGCTTGTAAGACTTGGCGTGCCATAGCAATGGCTTTGTCTGCTTGAGCCAATGTAAGGCGAGCTTGTTCTAGAAATACGGCACCTTCTTCCGTCAGTTCAACTTTACGCTTGGTGCGATATAATAGCTTTACACCGACATCTTCTTCGAGGTCTTTAATTTGCTGACTTAAAGAGGGTTGGGCGGTATAAAGCTTTAACGCAGCTTTACTAAAATTCAGTTCTTCTGCAACGGTGATAAAATATCTTAGGTGTCGTAATTCCATATAACTAGTCCAATGAGTAATCCAAAAAATGTCTTACTATAATTTGGGGTGAGTATAATCTATAAACAACTATGCCGTGAAGATGATTCTGCTATTTAGAAAATAAATGGTTTTTAGTTTTTCATGACCATTTCAATATAAGAAAAAAACGCTACGAATAATCCATAAAATATCTTAATTGAAACAAAAAAAATATTTCACTAAACGCTGTGAAAAAACCATCATCCACTAAAAGTTGAGTCTATTTACTTTGTGACTGAGTACGTCACAGGAGAGCTTTTCATGAGTGGAAAAATTGATGTGCGCGAAATTGACGCTTTGGTCGATGCACAAAATGGACGTATCTCGCCATATATTTATACCGATCCAGATTTATATGAATTAGAGCTTGAACGCGTTTTTGGTCGTACTTGGTTATTCCTTTGTCATGAAAGCCAAATTCCTAAAGCGGGCGACTTTTTCAATACCTATATGGGTGAAGACCCGATTATTGTGGCACGTCAAAAAGACGGCTCAATCAAAGCATTTTTAAACCAATGCCGTCACCGCTCTATGCGTGTGAGCTTTGCAGACTGTGGCAATACACGTGCATTTACTTGCCCATACCACGGCTGGTCTTACGGTGTTGATGGTTCACTCAAAGACATTCCATTAGAAGATCGTGCATTCCCACAAGGTGCATGCAAAGAGAAATGGGGGCTGGTTGAAGTGAATCGTGTTGAGTCTTACAAAGGCTTAATCTTTGGCTGCTGGGATGAAACCACACCTGATTTAATCGAATATATGGGCGACATTGCTTGGTATCTTGATGGTGTCGTTGATCGTCGTCCGGGCGGGACTGAGATCATTGGTGGTGTGCATAAGTGGGAAATTGAATGTAACTGGAAATTTGCAGCGGAACAGTTTGCATCTGACCAATATCATGCCTTGTTCTCTCATGCATCAGCCATCCAAGTGTTGGGTGCAAAACCAGATGATGAGTCTTCTAAAAAATTAGGTGCTGCACAAACAGCGCGTCCAGTATGGGAAACGGCGAAAGATGCGATCCAGTACGGTTCACGTGGCCATGGTTCAGGTTTCTTCTTTACTGAAAAGCCCGATGCAAACGTCTGGGTGGATGGTGAAGTGGCGAACTACTTCCGTGAAACTTATGACGAAGTAAAAGAACGTTTGGGTGAAACGCGTGCATTGCGTCTTGCGGGTCACAACAACATGTTCCCCACCATGTCATGGTTAAATGGTACGGCAACACTTCGCGTATGGCACCCACGTGGGCCAAATAAAACGGAAGTCTGGGCATTCTGTATTGCCGATGCTGAAGCATCGCAAGAAGTGAAAGAAGCGTTTGAGCGTTCTGCAACACGTGCCTTTGGCCCTGCTGGTTTCTTGGAGCAAGATGACTCTGAAAACTGGATTGAGATTCAAAAAGTATTACGCGGTTATAAAGCGCGGAATAACAAGCTGATTATGGAAATGGGCTTGGGTAACGAGAAGAAACGTGAAGATGGTATCCCCGGGATTACCAACTACATTTTCTCTGAAACTGCGGCACGTAGTTTATACCGCCGTTGGGCAGATCTATTGATTCATGAAACATGGGAAGATGTCGAAAAAGCCGCTGAGCAATATGAGAAGGAGCTAATGAAATGAGTCAGATCAGTTTAGAACTTCATCATCAAATTAGTCAGTTCCTCTATCGTGAAGGCAAAGCGCTGGACGATTGGAAATTCCGTGATTGGCTGGATCTATTGGCAGAAGATATTTCTTATACGCTGCGCACGACGCCAAATGCACAAACCCGTGACCGCCGCCGTTCAGTTGAACCGCCAACCACGTGGGTATTTAACGATAGCAAAGATCTTTTAGAGCGTCGTGTTGCACGTCTTGAAACGGGCATGGCGTGGGCTGAAGAGCCGCCATCACGTACTACACATATGGTGTCGAACGTGATTGTAGAGCCGACAGAAGTGGACGGTGAATACGATGTGTACGTCACGTACTTGTTGTACCGTACCCAAAAAGAGAAAGACGTCACCATCTACTGCGGTAAGCGTCACGACAAATTACGTCAAGTTGAAGGTGGCCTCGGCTTCCAAATCTTCAACCGTAAAATTACCTTAGATCAAGTGACCTATAACTCACATAACCTGAGTGTGTTCTTCTAATGAATAAGATTTTTGTTTGCCAAGTTGATGAATTAGACGAAGGCGAAGCGCTAAAAGTAGATTGCGGCGTAAACGGTATTGAAGCACTGGCAGTGTTCAACAATGGCGGAGAATTCTTCGCTATGAATGACCGTTGTTCACATGGTAATGCATCGATGTCTGAAGGTTATCTGGAAGATGACGGTACAGTTGAATGCCCATTGCATTCAGCACGTTTTTGCTTAAAAACAGGTGAGGCATTGTGCCTACCAGCAACTGATCCAATCAAAACCTTCCCTGTGATTGTTGAAGATGGTCAATTGTTCGTAGAGATGGCAGGAGAGTAATCATGGGGTGGCTACAAGGTGAAGTTGCACTCATTACCGGTGGTGGTTCAGGCTTAGGCTGGGCTTTGGTTGAGCGTTTCTTGCAAGAGGGCGCACAGGTTGCGGTTCTTCAGCGTTCACAAGCTAAAGTGGATGCTTTGCAAGAACACTTTGGTGACCGTATTCTTGCAATTGCGGGTGATGTGGCCAACTATGCAGACAATGTCCGTGCTGTTCAAGCGACTGTAGAGCGTTTTGGTAAGCTGGATTGCTTCGTTGGTAATGCGGGTATTTGGGATCATTACGCAGATATCGTCAATACCTCTGGCGAGCAGTTGGAAACAGCCTTTGATGAAATCATGGGCATTAATACCAAATCACTCATTTTGGGTGCCAAAGCTGCGCTGGACGAATTAGTGAAATCTGAAGGTTCAATCATCTTCACCTTGTCTAACTCTGCGCTGTATTCCGCTGGTGGTGGTCCAATCTATACCGCATCTAAACATGCTGGTGTGGGCATCATGAAAGAATTGGCCTATGAGCTTGCACCAAAAGTACGCGTCAATGCGGTTGCACCATCAGGTATGAACGTCAATATCAAAGGCGCTGCATCATTGGGTCAGGAAAACTTGGGTCTACTTGATGCACGTGATCCTGAGAAAATTGGCCGCGGCATGCCATTGGGCTTCTTACCTGAACCTGAAGATATGACTGGTTCTTATGTACTGCTTGCTTCACGTGCCAATAACCGTACGCTGACTGGTGTTTTAATTAATGCTGATTGTGGTCTGGGAATTCGTGGTTTACGTCAGCCACGTGCAGGTTTTTTTGAAGACTAAGTCTTAAATCTTCAGCAAACCTTATTCTGAAAAATTCAGAACCACACTCTGGCAGCCATTTGGCTGCCTTCGTTTAGGAGCGACTTATGCCCGTTAAACTGATTTGTGCGTCACATAGTCCACTCATGGAATTTGCTTCGCCACAGCGTGTAGAACAGGAAACCAATGTTCGTGCTGCATTTGAAAAAATGGCGGCTGAAGTTAAAGCCTTTGATCCAACTTTAATTATTACTTTCGGCCCCGACCATTTTAACGGTTTTTTTTATGACCTCATGCCAAGTTTCTGCGTCGGTATTCGCGCCACAGCCGCAGGCGATTGGAATTATGGTGCAGAGAACAACAAGATTAATGTGCCAGAAGAAACAGCCCTTAATTTAGTGCGTCGTGTCTTGGATGAAGGGGTCGATGTTGCCTATTCTTACCGCATGCAGGCCGACCATGGTGTGACTCAACCTTTGCATTTCCTATGCGATGGTCAATTGGATCGTTATCCAACCATTCCAATTTTTATTAATGGTGCAGCAGCACCAATGCCAACCACTAAACGCACGGTGGCTTTAGGTCGTGCCATTGGTCAGTTCATCAAATCACTGAACCTTGAAAATGAACGGGTGCTGATTTTAGGCACAGGGGGATTGTCACATGATCCGCCTACACCGCAAATGGGTTCAGTTCCGCCTGAAGTAGAAGAATTTCTAATTGCAGGGCGCAATCCATCTACTGAAGCACGTCATGCACGTCAAGCCAAAATTATTGCAGTCGGTCAAAAGCTTGCAGCAGGGGATACTTCTGTTGCCGTGCCTTTAAATGCTGAATGGGATATTGCCTTACTTGAAACTTTCAAGAATGGCGATTTCGCAGCGATTGAGGCGATGACTGAAGCCGAAATTCGTCGCGATGGTGGTCGTGGTGGTCAAGAGGTTCGTTCATGGATTGCCGCATTTGCTGCATTGTCTGAATTGGGCGAATACCACATGACCACGCAAGTCTATGAAGCAATTAGTGAATGGATTGCTGGCTTTGGCATTGTATCGGCAGAATTGAAAAACTAAGGAATGACGGACATGAGCCAAACGAATATTGCAAGCATCGTTATTGTCGGTGCTGGTCAAGCTGGCGCAAGCGCTATTTTAGAACTTCGTGCCAATAAGTATGCAGGTAAAATCATTTTGGTCGGTGACGAAACACATTTGCCTTATGAGCGTCCACCATTGTCTAAAGATGTGATCCTCAACCCTTCCGATACCAAAATTGAAATCTTGTCAGAGCAAAAACTAGTAGATCTCAATGTTGAGGTAATCCGCGGCAATGGCGTGGTGAAAATCAATAGCGATGCGCACAGTATTGAGCTTAAAAATGGTGAGGTTATTGCTTACGATAAACTATTGCTTGCCACAGGTGGTGCTGCACGTCGTTTGCCAAACTTTGACGCTTTGGGTAAACATGTTTATACCTTGCGAAATCTGGAAGACTCACAAGCCTTAGTCCCTGTACTGCAAGCAGGTCGCCGTATTATCTTGATTGGTGGTGGGGTGATTGGTTTGGAACTTGCTTCATCTGCACGTTTTAAAGATTGTGTTGTGACGGTCATTGAAATGAGTCCAATGGTGATGGGGCGTTCATCACCACGCATTTTGAGTGAATTTTTATTGGCTCAACAACGTCTTGCGGGTGTCGATGTTCGTCTTGGAACCCAAATTGCAGATTGCCGACTGGAACAAAATCAGGATGGCGAAGACGTGGTGATCACGCTTGAAAATGGTGAAGAACTGCGTGCTGATGCTGTGGTTTACGGTATTGGGATTGTACCCAATGCACAATTGGCAACAGATGCAGGCTTGACCGTTGATTGTGCAATTTTAGTGAATGAAAACTGCCAAACTTCAAATGCTGATATTTATGCCGCAGGTGATGTTGCCACTCAATTACGTGACTGTGGTCATCACCGTCGTGTTGAAACTTGGGAAAATGCCAACCTGCAAGCAGGGATTTTTGCACGTCATGTGATGGGTGCGGAACATCCCAAAGCCAATCCAGCATGGTTCTGGACTGATCAACTGGAGATTAATTATCAATTTGTCGGTGATATGAATGCGGCTGAATGGCATATCCGTGGTGAAATGGATGCCTCGAAAGGTGCAGACAATTCATTTGTGATGTACGGTGTGACTGACGGTCAAATCGTTGCCGCTATTACGGTGAATGCTGCGAAAGAAATGCGCCATTTGAAAAAAATGATCAGTAAAAACAGTACATTTGACATGGAAAAACATTTGGACATTGCACAAGACTTACGCAAAATTGCTTAAAGTTTGTAATGCTATCTTTGAACAGACCTGTGTTTAGCACAGGTCTGTTTTTTTATGCGTGTTTAATGTTGCCTTGATCGTTAATTGCACGTTTGTTGGCTGTGCTATTCGATATACGCTATTTTGAAAATAACAGATTGAGCATGTTTTGACTGCATTAAGCTGACGTATCAATTTCTCATTTTCACTGATGGGCATGCGCTTTTAAAAACAACAAAAAGATAAACCAGATGAGCCATGCTTTCGTTACTATAAAGAGCTGGGGACAATCATGCTCGCTGTATTGGATAACAATAAATTCAGGACAACTTTAAATGTCTGACTCAAATAAAATGGTGGTGTATGCGGCTTTACTGGGTAATTTAGCCATAGCCTTGGTCAAGTTTATCGCGGCCTATATCACCAATAGTTCAGCCATGCTGAGTGAAGCAATTCATTCCGTCGTGGATACGCTAAATGAAATTTTACTGCTCTACGGCATCAAAAAATCGCAGCAGCCTGCCAATGTGAAGCATCCATTTGGTTATGGGCGTGAACTGTATTTTTGGGCCTTTATTGTTTCCCTAATGGTTTTTGCATTGGGTGCCATTGTGTCGATTTATCAGGGCATACAACATGTGCGGCACCCTGAGGAAATGCTTAATCCGAGTTTGAATTATATTGTTTTAGCGATTGCGATTTTATGTGAAGGAGCATCATGGCTGGTGGCGTTAAAAGCGTTTCGTCAGGTCAAAGGTCAGCAAGGTTATTTTGAAGCTTTCCGTCGCAGTAAAGATCCAACCACTTTTACGGTATTATTTGAAGACACCGCGGCTTTATGTGGTCTATTTATTGCGTTGATCGGGATTTATTTGGCGCATCAGTTAAATATTCCTGAGTTGGATGGTGTTGCCTCGATATTGATTGGTATTGTGTTGGCTGTTTCTGCTATTTTATTGGCGCGGGAAACCAAAGGTTTATTGCTGGGTGAAACTGCAGATCCAGAATTACGCAATAACATTTTACTGATTGCGCAAGAAGACAGTGCAGTCTTGTCTGCGAATGGTGTTTTGACTGAACAGATGGGTGCACATCAAGTGCTTGCCTCTTTAAGTTTAGAGTTTGAAGACCATTTGCAATCGGATGAAATTGAAGCATGCGTCAACAGAATTGAAGCGAAAATTAAACAGATTCATCCTGAAATTGTGGCATTGTTTATTAAACCACAAACGAAAAAAGTGTGGTTGGAACGTATGAAAGGACGTTTGGAATAAAAAACGTGATATACATGAGGGAACATTCAAAATATCGGATTTTGAATGTTTAAGTCACACTAAGAAATTGAATGTACATGAAGCAAAAGCCCGAAAAATTACACTTTCAACTGCCTACACAAGAATGTTGGTCACATAGTTGGCGTCAGCCTGCATTGCAATTTATGCATTCGAGCCAGCATGATGGTCAACGATTTTGCAATGTTTTACCTCGTCCACAAGGGCGTGGACGTGCAGACCTATTAAAATGGTTATTAAAACGCAAGTCATCGACATGGAATATCGATGTTGCCAAAGAATATGCAGAATTTCATGCCACTAAACGGGCAATGCCGCAAGACCGTCCACAGGCCAGCATTGATGATTGGCAAGTCTGGTTTATTGGACATGCGACAGTACTTTTACAAATTGGTCCGTATAACTTATTAACCGACCCTGTATGGTGTGAGCATGTTGGGCCGAAGCAAGGCAAAGGGCCAAAACGGGTCATGCCTGCGGGCATTGCTTTACAGGAATTACCGACCATTCATGCGGTATTACTGAGTCATAATCATTATGACCATATGGATTTAGCCAGCTTACAGTGGTTGCATCATCAATTTGCCATGCCGATTTATACTGGCTTAGGCAACTCATGGTATTTGCCAAAAAGTTTTCATGTCTTGGAAATGGACTGGTGGCAATCGGCTTTATTACATGATTTAAAAATTGTTTATACGCCTGCGCAGCATGGTTCGGGACGCGGCATACGTGACCAAAATCGTGCACTGTGGGGTGGTTTTTCTATTTTAGCAGGTAAAGATCATTGCTTCTTTGCAGGGGATACGGGTTACTCGCCACATTTCAAAGAGATCCAAAGTCGTTTAGGCGCACCACGTGTTTCACTTTTGCCAATTGGTGCGTATGAGCCACGTGAGTTGATGCGTTATATGCATATGAATCCACAAGATGCGTTTCAAGCGCATCAAGATTTACACTCGAAATGTTCACTGGCGATTCATTACCGAACCTTTCAATTGACTGATGAAAGTCGTGAACAACCTGAGTTAGATTTAAAAGTGGCGATGAAAAATACGTCTAAATTGATGACCCCTTTTTACTGCGTGCGAGAAGGGCGACGTTTGGTGGTTTGATGCTTTTAAAGCTGACTGTTTCTGAGCTTTAAAAGTTGAATGGCAACGATTGACAGAACCATCATGGCAATATTCATGACCATAGGATTAAATGCTGTAGTGAGTTGTAACGGATCTGTGATCATGATCAGGAGTAATAATCCAGTTAAGCCCAAAATGTTGAGCTGATGGATCAAGCCTGTTCTTTGCCAAATGAGAAAAGTACAGCCAAACATGATTTCAACCAGACCTGATAGGGCAACACATATTTTTGCCATATCAAGTTCAAATCCCATCGCTTGCCAAATATTAATTTCAGCATTGGATTGAAATAAAATTTTCGGTATCACGCCTTGATAGATCCAGAGCACAGCCAGTGTCATCTGAATGAGTTGAAGTGGTTTTTCCAAGCATTGTTTATACATCACGAAGCGCATGTTCCAAAAAGTGCTGTTTATTATCGGCAGATGGCAGCAAGCAATCATTGGTTTGACCAAAGAGTTGATAACGATTGAGTGCTACACAGCGGTAGAGAAAATCTCGGATTGGGCGAGGGACCATATAGCCTGCATTCATCAGCGAAAAAGGCAGCCCCAAATGCTGCATGACTTTAAGTAAAGCTGTCGATTCGGTATACAGCTGTCCATTTAGAATGACGACCATGGTGGTATAGTCAGTGGTGGACATCCCATAATGTTTTAAAATTTCTTCTCCCAAAGCCGATTGAGCGGAAGCAAGTGTGAATTTTGAGTATTGATCATTTTTGATCAAAAATTTTGCCCAACCATTACAAATCACACAAATGGCATCAAACAAAATAATGTCATGTTTTTGAATGATTGCGGTAATGCGATGTGCCATGACTGGATTTATTCTGAGTGGCTATGTCATAACTATAGCAAATTTATTTTCGATAAAAAATAGCGTCAAAAAATGCAAGCATGATTGTTTTTTAAATGTTGCGAAAACAGAGCCTTAAAACTTTTAATTCAGCTTTTTAAAATTGAATATTTTTAATTTTTTTGCATCTCTTAAATAGGCTTTTTCGATTGTTTCTATTCGTAAAATCCACTTTTGATTGTGAGCTAAAACAGCTATGTTGGTAGGGTAAATAATTTTATACACGGTTCTTCACAATAATCAATTGAACGTAGCTTTGGAGTTCAAAAATGACAAATGATACGCAAGCTGCATCGGGTTGTCCTTTCCATAAGGAAGGTGCAAATACCAATATAGCCAGCTCAAATACGGCTTGGTGGCCAAATGCTTTAAATCTCGATATTCTCTCTCAACATGATCAAAAAACCAATCCAATGGACCCAGACTTTGACTATGTCAAAGCTTTTAATTCATTGGATTTGGAAGCAGTAAAACAAGATCTTCGCACGTTAATTAATACCAGCCAAGACTGGTGGCCAGCCGATTATGGCAGTTATATTGGGATGTTTGTGCGTACGGCTTGGCACTTAGCAGGTTCATACCGTAAGCAAGATGGCCGTGGCGGCGCCAATACGGGTAACCAACGCTTTGCTCCTTTAAACAGTTGGCCAGATAACGTCAATACCGATAAAGGCCGTCGCTTACTTTGGCCGATTAAACGTAAATACGGCAACAAACTTTCTTGGGGCGATTTGATTGTCCTTGCGGGTACAGTCGCATATGAAGAAGCAGGTCTGAAAACCTATGGTTTTGGTGGCGGTCGTTTAGACATTTGGCATCCAGAAAAAGACATTTATTGGGGTTCTGAAAATAAATGGCTAGATGCAACCAAAAACCGTTATGAAGATGACCAAGACCGTAAATCATTAGAAAATCCATTAGCCGCGGTGCAAATGGGCTTAATTTACGTCAATCCTGAAGGTGTCGATGGTCATCCCGATCCATTAAAAACAGCTCAAGATATGCGTACCACGTTTGACCGTATGGCGATGAATGATGAAGAAACAGTCGCATTAACAGCGGGCGGTCACACGGTGGGTAAAGCACACGGTAATGGGAAAGCCGAATTGCTAGGTAAAGACGTTGAAGGCGCAGATGTCGAATTCCAAGGTCTGGGTTGGCATAACCCTGAAGGCACAGGGAATGCAGGCAATACCATGGTCAGCGGTTTGGAAGGGGCTTGGACCACGCATCCAACCGAATGGGACAATGAATTCTTCTACTTATTGTTTACCTATGACTGGCAGCTGACAAAAAGCCCAGCAGGTGCAAATCAATGGGAACCTGTGAACATTAAAGAAGAAGATAAACCCGTTGATGCACACAATCCGAATATACGCCGTAACCCCATGATGACTGATGCCGATATGGCGCTGAAAGTTGATCCTGAATACCGCAAAATCGCAGAGCGTTTCTACCAAGACCCAGCCTACTTTGCAGAAGTATTTGCACGTGCATGGTTTAAATTGACGCACCGTGACTTAGGGCCGAAATCACGTTATTTAGGTGCAGATGTTCCTGCGGAAGATTTAATTTGGCAAGATCCAATACCTAGTGTGGATTACATTTTATCTGAAGCAGAAATTGATGATCTGAAAGTCAAACTGTTGAATAGCGGTTTAAGCGCTGCTGAATTGATTAATACCGCTTGGGATAGTGCACGTACTTTCCGTAGTTCAGACTTCCGTGGTGGTGCGAATGGCGCACGTATTCGCTTAGCACCACAAAAAGACTGGCAAGCGAATGAGCCTGCTCGTTTAGCAAAAGTCTTGGCAAAATTGGAAGAAATTCAATTGGGTCTTGCGAAGAAAGTCAGCATTGCCGACCTCATCGTGTTAGGGGGGAGCGCAGCCGTTGAAAAAGCAGCGCAAGCTGCGGGTGTGAATGTAAAAGTTCCCTTTACCTCAGGCCGTGGTGATGCGACTCAAGAAAAAACGGATGTGTATTCATTTGAAGATCTTGAACCCGTCAGTGATGGTTATCGTAACTTCCAGAAAGCTGAGTTTGCAGCACAACCTGAAGAACTGCTGTTAGATCATACCCAATTGTTGGGTTTGACTGCGCCTGAAATGACCGTGCTGGTTGGTGGTTTGCGGGTGTTGGGTACAAACTATGGCGGTATTCAGGAGGGCGTGTTGACCAATCGTGAAGGTGTATTGAGCAATGACTTCTTTGTAAACCTGACAGACATGGCAAATACATGGACGCCAGTCGGTAAAAACCGTTATGAAATTCGTGATCGTGCCACAGGTGTGACTAAGTGGACAGCGACACGTGTTGACTTAGTCTTCGGTTCAAATTCAATTCTTCGTGCATATGCAGAAGTGTATGCGCAAGATGACAACAAAGAGAAGTTTGTTCACGATTTTATTGCCGCATGGAACAAAGTGATGAATGCAGACCGTTTTGATGTGAAGTAGTTTTCACTGAAATAAAAAACCGCTCGAAAGAGCGGTTTTTTATTTTGCTTAGTAACGATTATTATCTAAGAATTTGATCAATCGACATATCCCAACTTTGATCATGGATAATTCGTCGAAGAGCTAAACCGCCATTAATTATTTCGATTTTAGTTTTCTTTGAAAGCTCAGTCCAGTTTGAAAAATTGAAAACATAGGTCGCATTATTTGGACTATCGGATTCTAATACTGAAATTCCTTTGTCTATAAAACTATATATAACATAGCCTTTATAGCCACCAATACCGATAGCGATTTCTTGGTGATTATACGAAGCAATTTTATTCAAACGTTTCTCAATTATAGGCTTGACCGTTTTTCGGAGTTTAGGTGAGATAGTTGTTTTAATTTTTTCTCTTAACTCTTCTTTCGTGTAAGTTCCTGAAGGTAAAATTAACCAATTTACGACTTTAAATTTTGGAGGTAGTTGAACAAAACCATCTTGTGCAGGTATTTGTACTTCTAATTCAGCACCAAATAATTCTAAAGCTAGATTTAATTTGTGGAGGTATAAAGAGTGATCTTCATTACTATCACATTCAATTAGCAAAAATTTTTCATTTTGGATTTCTATACATTTAATATGAACCTCTTGCGGTTGAATGATGTCACGTGGAAAACGCTCATATGTTCTCCAAGTACTATCTTCTACTTCAACTCTGTCCCGTCCATGAAGCTCATAACGGGTATAGTAATATTCTCGGCTTATAGTTTATTTGAGTTTATCTCTTCGAATTACTTCTTTCCCATCAGCATTGACTCTTGAAAACCTACCAACTCTATTTGGTAAAAAAGAATCCCCATTATCCCATGTGCTTCTATCTGAGATTTTTTCAATTTGAACGGATGAAAGTTGAGTTATTTGGATGCCTAGTAAAAATTGACCCTTTAGATGGGCTAAGATGTCAGGGATTTTTCGAAAAGATTTCTGCTTAAATTTCATATGTTTCTCTTAAAAAATATTAATCAGACTTATATCTGTTCGATTATTTTTTATTCAAGAAGTTTGTACGCATTTTTTAATCAAATTTATGTTCTGGATTATATCTCTTTCTAATTTTTCCCACTCCCCAAACTCTGGCTCGACCAATAAAGTCTGCGACACAAATCCATAACACACGCGTTGCACATTTAAACTCATTTGCTGGAGTTGCACTTTATCATCAACATAAGGCTCAAGGATGTTGTGCCACATTTGCACCATCATGGCATAACTCTTTTGATAACTTTCAATGTTTGAAACCTGTCGTTCGAGTAAAAAAGTCTGTGCCCATAAAAACTGCTGAGCTTGAATTTGCTCAAGCTGAAAGTGAATAATCTGCTGTAAATAGTCCTCAAAACTTAATTTTGTGGATAAATCTATCAGGCTTTGTGCATAACTTTTTAGCATTTCCGCATTACTTTTCACATGCTGATGAATGGTCAATGCAACCAAATCTTCCTTTTTAGAAAAATATTCATAAAACGTCCCTAAACCGACACCCGCTACATCGGTAATTTCCCGAATGGTAATTTTATGCGCATGGCGCTCATGCAAAAGCTGAACAAAACTTTCTTGTAAGGCTTCTTGTGTCAACTTAGCTCTGGATTGGCGGGGTTTACGGCGGACTTGAACCTTCGGATTCTTCATTGCATAAGCTGAACATGTAACTGTGAAATTTTCTTTATACTGATATGAAAATGGAATAAGAACAAGAGTGAAGTTTGTATGATCAATGCATGGATGAGCCATCAAATTAGCAACCAGTTTGATGAACTGGAAAATTACAACCTATTTGAAACCGATACGGTTTTACAAGAAATTTTGTTGCGTTACGGCAGTCAAGATCAAACAACTTTGGCTGAATTTGGGCAGCAGGTGGGTTCAAGTGAATATTACCAATATGCGGATTTAGCCAATAAACATACCCCCATTTTACATGCCTTTGATGCGCGAGGACGCCGTAAAGACTTTATCGAATTTCATCCTGCTTGGCATAAATGGATGGCATTAAATCGGCAGTTTGATACCCATGCTCATCCGTTTAATCATCCCAATTCATCTTCAAAATGGGTCGAGTGGGCAGCCCGTTTTTATTTGGCAGGGCAGGTCGAATGCGGCAACTTGTGCCCAAACTCGATGACTTTGGGCAGTATTCCGCTGATTCAGCGAGAACCTGAACTGTGGGCAAAAATAGGCGATCAATTACTTTCGACTGAATACGATGAACGTGATGTGCCAATCAGCCAGAAAAAATCGATTTGGCTCGGTATGGGCATGACCGAAAAGCAGGGCGGTTCTGATGTTCGGGCCAATGAAACCCTTGCTGTGCCAGTCGCAGAGTCAGGACGTGGCAAAGCTTATTTACTCACAGGGCATAAATGGTTTTTCTCTGCACCGATGTCGGATGCCCATTTGGTGGTGGCTAAAACGGAACAAGATGGCTTGGCCTGTTTCTATGTGCCACGTTGGTTGGATGATGGAATGAAGAACAATATTTATATTCAACGTCTTAAAGATAAAGTCGGGAATCGAAGCAACTCCAGTTCTGAAGTTGAATTTCAGGATGCTTGGGGCATCATGATTGGAGAAGCAGGACGCGGCATTCCGACCATCATTGAAATGGCAAATTACACCCGTTTGACTTGCTCTGTGGGCAGTACTGCAATGCTGCGGCAAGCTTTAGTACAATGTATTGCTTATACCCGTCAGCGCAAAGCTTTTGGTAAACATTTAGCGCAACAGCCTTTGATGCAAGCGGTACTGGCCGATTTAGCCTTAGAAACCGAAGCCGCCATGCAATTAAGTTTCTATTTGGCGCAGTGTTATGAGTCCGATGATGAGGTTTCTCAAGCATGGAAACGTGTGATGACACCAGCCGCTAAATTTTGGATTTGTAAACGTACCGTGGAACTCAGTGGTGAGGCGATGGAGATTTTTGGCGGCAATGGCTATGTCGACAATGGCATCATGGCGCGTATTTTTAAAGAAGCGCCAGTCAATACCATTTGGGAAGGTTCAGGCAATGTTATGTGTCTTGATGTACTGCGTGCGATTGGGCGTGATCCTGAATCGCTAGAAGTCTTGTTTAAAAATCTAGCTTCGACAGCCATGCAGGATGAAACATTGAAAGATGAATTGCAGTCGCTGTTTAAATTGCTCCAGCAATCACCTGAGGACTTACAGTTTATGGCGCGAAGCTTGGTCAGTCGTTTAGTGATTTTGGCTCAGGCGGTGCTATTAAAAAAATATGCACCAGATTTTGTATCCACTGCTTTTATTCAGTCGCGTTATAGTGGCTTTCATGGGCGTGTGGTGGGCATGTTAAATCCTCAGCATGTAGATGTAGAACGCTTGCTGGCGAGGGCTTTTGCCGCTTGAATATAGTCATCTCTGTAGATTTCCTCTCCCACAGAGAGGAATTCGGGAGCTTTTTAAATGAGTAAAATATATCACGTCTTTCTCTTGCGGAGTCGGGGTGTTTTTCTATTCAAAACAGATGAAGAAAAGGCTTAAAACGAGCCATCCATCGGTATAATTTGCTTGTAAAATGTACAAGAAAGCGTATCATCACTTTGCCACATCTCATGTGGCAAAGTACCAGAACATCTTAGCCAAATAGGTGAATGAAATGGCGAAACAAAAGAAAAAGCTAGAAATTGTGATTCACAACTTTGTAGCAAAACACATGCATGAAGTCAATCAAAGCCAAGTGTTTACAGACCGAAAGAAAAATGCAAAACGTGGCTATAGCAAGCACAAAAAAGGGAGATATTCGAATGATTATCTCCCTTTTTCTTTCTGTGCTGTTTTCGGATTTAACGTGGCTTAAGCACTGACAATACGTGTTGCAGATTTCACCATATCACCCAAACCATGCGTCTTAAAATAATATTCCATCCAACTTTTCACGATTAATGGGTTATCCATTTTTAATACATGTTCGAGTTGAACCAGTGCATCTGTCATCGGGACATGGCAAATCGCTTTGCGTACCCGTAAAATATTACTGGAACTCATTGAAAGGGTATTAAATCCCATTGCCATCAATAAGATTGCAGCCAAAGGATCTCCTGCCATTTCACCACAAATACTGATGGGTTTATCGTACTTATGACATTCTTTGACCAAACGGGTTAAAGCACGCAGCACCGCTGGGTGAAAGTGTGAATACACATTGGCGACACGAGGATTGTTACGGTCAACTGCCAGCAAATATTGGGTTAAGTCGTTCGAACCAACCGAGAAAAAATCAACCAATTCAGAAAATTCTTCAATTTGTAATAATACACTCGGGACTTCGACCATGATCCCTATTTTCGGTTTGGTGATTTTGACTTGTTCTTCTTCTTGAACCGCCATCCAATCACGCTCAAGCAAATACAAGGCTTCTTCAACTTCGCTGACACTGGTGACCATCGGCAACAAGATATGCAAGTTATTTAAGCCAATACTGGCTTTGAGCATGGCACGAATTTGCGATGAGAAAATTTCAGGATGATCCAGTGTAAATCGAATCCCACGCCAGCCTAAAGCGGAATTATCTTCTTCAATCGAAAAATAGGGCAGATCTTTATCTGCACCAATATCAAGGGTGCGCATTACCACAGGTTTATTGGCAAAGTGGCTGAGCTGTTGACGATAAATGGCGCGTTGTTCTTCTTCACCAGGGAAACGATCACGCAGCATAAAGGGAATTTCAGAGCGATATAAACCGACGCCTTTAGCCCCCCGTTGTACGCCACGTACCACATCAATCATCAGACCCGTATTGACGTATAATTTGACGGTAACGCCATCGGGGGTAATGGAATCCTTGGTTTCATATTGCTTTAAATCTTTGGCAATTTGTTCTTCTTCTTTTTGAATTTCTTTATAGCGGGTACGCAAGCGACGTGGTGGATTAATAAAGATCCGACCTTGATGTGCATCGACAATCATCTCGACATCATCAAGCGTATTGATGGGCAGTTCCGTTACACCGACCACGGTTGGAATACCGAGTGCACGTGCCACAATCACCATATGTGAATTCATGGCACCTTCAGTGGTGACAATCGCGGCAATTTTATCGACAGGTAATTCAACCAAAGCGGCAGTGGAAATTTCCTCACCAATCAAAATACTTTCATCGGTCAGTTCGCGGTGACTGGCATCCGCTTCTTGTAAGAACGCTAAAATACGACGACCCAAATCTTTCAGATCTGAGACACGTTCACGCAAATAGTCATCTTCCATTTGTGCAAATAGCGCAATATGGGTGTCAATCACAATACGAACAGCACCTTGTGCCCAATTGCCGTCGCGAATTTCAGCTTTAATTTCAGCAGGTAGCGCATTTGCATCAAGCATGCGTAAGAACACACTAAACAATGCACGTTCTTCTGCCATTAAGGCATCTTGCATTTTGTCATCAAGCGATTGAATTTCTTGACGCACGGAATCAATAGCATGATCGAGCAGCTCAAGCTCTTCACTAATGTCATCGGCTTCACGGTCAGGAACTGAGGCTAAATCGGCAGGTGGATATAAAATGACAGCACGACCCAAAGCAATCCCGCCAGAACCTGAAATCCCTTGGAAGGTTTTATACGCAGGTAGGCTGTTGGGTTTACGGAATACATCAATATTGCCGACGGCATGTGCATGTGCAATTACACCCGAAAGCTGTGCGCATAAGGTCACGAGAAAAGATTCGGCTGCTTCACTAAAGTCATGCGGTTCTTTATTTTGAACAACTAAAACACCCATCACCTTACGGCGATACATGACGGGAACACCGAGAAAAGAGTTATAAATCTCTTCACCTGTTTCAGGCAGATATAAAAAGCGTTCATGTTTAGGCGCATTGTCTAAATTGACAATTTCTTCACGCTGTCCCACCAACCCGACTAAGCCTTCACCCGTATGCAGTGAAACGTGTCCGACAGCTTCAGGGTTTAAACCTTTAGAAGCCATCAGTAAATAGCGTTGATTACGTTCATCGAGTAGGTAAATGGAGCAAACATCGACATGCATGGCTTCGGCCACTTGGTTGACCATAATGTCGAGTGATTCATGCAAACTGGTGGACGCATTGATTTCTTGTACAATACGTCTTAAGGTGTCCAGCTGCATATTCGACATAAAATCTGCTCCAAAAAAAAGTTTAAATCTATTTTATTTATAACAATATGTTGCTAAAAAATCTGCATTTCCATACGATTTTTTATGTTTATATTGATGGCAACTGATCACACAGTTCCACCATCGCTTTTCGGTATACATCGCGTTTAAAATTCACGACTTGTCCTAATGGATACCAATAACTTACCCATTGCCATTGGTCAAACTCTGGTGGGTCAGACAAATTCAGCTGAATGTTCTTGGCTGAAGCTGTCAGTTTAAGTAAAAACCACTTTTGTTTTTGCCCAATACACACGGGGTCTGAATCCGAGCGTATATACCGTTGAGGCAAACGATACCGTAGCCAACCTTTTGTTTGCGCTACAATTTGAACATGTTCGGGCAAGAGGCCAATTTCTTCTCTCAGTTCACGATAAAGTGCCTGTTCAGGGGTTTCTCCATACTGGATCCCTCCTTGTGGAAATTGCCAAGCATTGTGTCCAATGCGTTTTGCCCATAAAACTTGTCCAATGTCGTTTGCCAAAATGATCCCGACATTCGGTCGGAAACCTTCTGAGTCGATCATTTGGCTACCTAAATCTGCTTTTAATGTGTGGCTTTAGTTTCGGGGATTGTTATTTCTACATCCATCTCGAAAAAAAGCACAGCTTAAATGTTAAAAATTGCTATGATCTTAACGAATTTCTATCGACTAGCGGAGATAGATTTACAAAATTTTTCTTAAATTTCAGTTTTTACGAGTATTTTCATGAAATTGGCTTTATTTGACCTCGATCACACCTTGTTAAACACCGATTCAGATTATTCATGGGGTGAGTTTTTAGTGAATGAAGGTTTGGTTGATCCAACTCGACATCGTCAAATGAATGACCAGTTTTATGAAGACTATAAAGCCGGTCAACTGGATCCGATTGCGTATAACGAATTTGTGTTCGAGTTTTTAACCCAACATGACCATGATTATTTGCATGACTTACATGAGTTATTCATGAAAAAAGTGATTCGTCCACAAATGCGTCCTGAAGGTTTTGCTGCCATTGAAAAACATCGTGATGCTGGACATGAATTGGTGGGCATCACCGCAACCTCCGATTTTATTACCACACCGATTTTTCATGAGTTTGGCATTACTGAAACGATTGCCACCAATGCAGAAGTGATTGATGGTCAATATACAGGTAAAGTCATTAATATCGCCTGTTATCAGAAAGGCAAATTAGCACGTTTAGAACAATGGCTACAAGGCAGAAATGTTGAGGAATCATGGGCATATTCAGATTCAATCAATGACCGTTTTCTGTTGGACTATGCCGATCATGCCATTGCAGTAAATCCTGATGATCGCTTGGTTGTACTGGCGAAAGAACAAGGTTGGGATATTCAAGATTGGTCGATATGATGTATGCATAGCATTTTTAAAATGATATTGAAAATACAGCACTTTTAAGTGCTGTATTTTTATTTATGTGTATAAAATCCTTACATTTTTGTCCTTCATTTTTAACATGAAGCTGCTATGTTATGCATAAGAATTAAAATGGATGGAGAAAAAATGAGCGCTGTACGCCCAAGAATGACTCATTTATTTGAACAATTAGGCTTAGAGGCCACTGAGGACGCGATTGAACTTTTTATTGCGACCCATCAATTAAGTGCACATACCAAAATTACTGAAGCGGATTATTGGTCAGATGCGCAGCACCAGTTTTTAGCTGAAAAATTAAAGTCCGATGGTGAATGGGCGATTGTTGTTGATCAGCTCAATGAATCCTTACATGAAGAATCAACCAATCGTTAAGATAGATTAAATAGATGCAGATGCGGGATTGAAAGAGATGAAACTTTTCTCTCCCGCTAGGCTTTAACCCTTGATTTTCATCATTTCAATTAGCTCTAAAACGGCCTTAGATTGGCTGCGTCCAGGGTGCCAAACCATACCCAATTGACGGTGCATTTCAAAATTAATATCCAGTTGTTGTAAATCTTGATTGATTAAAGTCTTTGGCAAAACGGACCAACCCAGACCAATCGAGGCTAACATGCGAATCGATTCGAGTGGGTTGTTACTCATGCTGACTTTCGGTTTTAAACCACGTTTTTCAAATTCAGCCAAAGTGATTTGACTGGTATACGTCTGTGCAGCAGGTAATAAACTTGGATATCGAATTAAATCTTCAAGTTGTAAATTTTTTTGATTGGCTAGAGGATGAAAGGATGCAGCGACAAAAACCAAAGGATCATCCCAAATGTTCACATAACTCAGACGAGCGTCGCCTTGAGGCGGTAGGGTCAAAAATGCCAACTCTAAGTCACCCGCAAGTACTTTTTCATGGGCTTGCTCAGAATCAACAAAATGCACATCTAAAGTGACCTCTGGAAAGGCTTGAACATAATTGCGTAGGTGATTGGGTAAATGATGTAAACCAATATGATGGCTGGTGCCTATTTTAAGCTTACCTTGAACTTGCCCTTGTTCATGACTGAGGGTGTGATGAATATCCCCCAGTTCATTGAGCCAGTTTTTTACTTTGGGCAGTAGGGAGTGGGCGGCATGAGTGGCTTGAACACCGCGACCCGCAGACTCAAACAGCTTTACACCAAAATATTCTTCTAAACTATGAATTCGTTTAGTGACTGCAGGTTGGGTAATAAACAACAGATCGGCAGCCATAGAAATAGAGCCTGTTTCCATAACTTTAACAAAAGCTTCAAAAGCAGCAAGATTCATATGAGTAGTCTGGTTATGAAATATCAAAATAAGTATAAAATATTTTTATACCAAAAGTGAATGCCAGAATAAAAATCAAAGCTAAAAAATGTATGAAGATGTGAATGCACGAGGTAAAAATCACAAATCACTTCATAGTAGTAAAGTGATTTGTGGAAAGAATTAAGCTTGAACCTACAATATGTTTAATATTCTAGACCGTCATGTTCTGGCTTTTTTGCAAGTTTGAGGCATTTTTTTCCCAAACTTTTTCATGAAAGAAAAATGCAATCGCCTGAATGGTCGGTTCAAGTAAACTCAGCGTTAATGCCATCCAGATACTGCCCGTGACAAAATAGCCAACCAACAGTGCAATGCCTATGTGCATAATGTAATAACTACAGGTCTTCTTTAAGGTTTTCTGGTTGTAAGTAACAAATTTTTGAATATGTGCCATAGGGGGATTTCTCAAGCTTTATCTTCGGGATATGATTAAAGGATAATCAGTCTTATTTGATTTGTAAAAGCGAACATTTTGTATATTTAAATCGGTTTTTTGAATTAAAAGCCAGTTAATCTAAAAATCAATCAATCTAAAAAAAGTATCAACTCTTGATCTATTCTTAAAGGATGTAAGTTATGCATATTAAACATATAAAATATCTCCTCGATTTGTTTGAGGAAGCCGTAGAAAAACGTACTGCGGTTTATGAGCTTGCCGATGATGAAAATGATGAAAATCGAGCTGCGGCTGAATGTAGTGCAGCAAAAGCGGAATTAATTAAGGCGATTGAGGAACTGCTCGAGAGTAAAGCAGACCCATCTACATAATTTTATTTCTAACCATCGACAAGCGTGGCAAGAGACAGCTGAAAAATTATCCAGCCTTTTGAATACAAATAAGAAGGTTGAGATGTTGCTGTGCTTTATTCAATCTGGATTGTTGGCTCAAGCGATAAATTGATTTGGATTACTCCAATCAGATGGTCTGGAAATAAAGGGTTGGTTTAAACCTGCCGATATGAAATATGGTCAGCATAAGTGGTTTTGATCTGTTAAAAAATTAATTCCAAAAAGTTTTCAAACTAATAAAAATGATAAATTAGATTTATGTAAATACGTGGTTATAATCGAAGTTAATAAAAGCATTACCCAGTTCTATGGAGCACGTCGACATGGCAGGCAATACCCAAAAAGCAAAGACTTTGTATGACAAATTGTGGGATGACCATTTAGTAAAACAACGAGATGATGGTTCAGCCTTACTTTACATCGACCGTCATTTATTACATGAAGTTACTTCACCGCAAGCTTTTGAGGGTTTACAGCTTGCAGGTCGTAAACCTTGGCGTTTAAGTGCCAATGTTGCGACTCCTGACCATAATGTACCGACTTCAAAAGCTGAACGTGATCAAGGGATTGCAGGGATTGAAGATGAAACTTCACGTATCCAAGTGCAAACTTTAGATGACAACTGCGATGCTTTTAATATTGTTGAATTTAAGATCAATGATATTCGCCAAGGGATTGCCCATGTGGTTGGCCCTGAACAAGGCTTAACTTTGCCGGGCATGACCGTGGTTTGTGGCGACTCGCACACTGCAACACATGGTGCATTTGGCTGTTTGGCACATGGTATCGGCACATCTGAAGTTGAACATGTTTTAGCAACTCAGTGCTTAGTGCAAAAGAAAATGAAAAACATGTTGGTTCGTGTTGATGGTGTTTTAGGTCAAGGCGTAACATCAAAAGACGTGGTTTTAGCCATTATTGGTAAAATCGGCACTGCGGGCGGTACAGGTCATGCGATTGAATTCGGTGGTCAAGTGTTCCGTGATATGTCAATTGAAGGTCGTATGACCGTATGTAACATGGCGATTGAAGCGGGTGCGCGTGTTGGTATGGTCGCTGTCGATGACAAAACCATTGAATATGTGCAAGGTCGTAACTACGCACCAAAAGGTGAACAATGGGATGCCGCGGTTGAATATTGGAATACTTTACATTCTGATGAAGATGCGTATTTTGATACCGTTGTAGTGTTGCAAGGTGAAGAAATTGAGCCGCAAGTGTCTTGGGGAACCTCACCTGAAATGGTCATTCCTGTTTCACAAGCCGTACCGACTTTAGAACAAGCCAAAGATGATGTACAACGTAATGATTGGACACGTGCTTATCAATATATGGGTTTAAATGCCGGTCAAGCGTTGGCTGACATTCAATTAGACCGTGTATTTATTGGTTCATGTACCAACTCGCGTATTGAAGATATTCGTGCTGCCGCTGAAGTGATTCAAGGGCGTAAAGTTGCAGGTTCAATTAAACAGGCAATGGTGGTTCCGGGTTCAGGCTTAGTGAAGCAACAAGCAGAAGCAGAAGGTTTAGATAAAATCTTTGTTGAAGCAGGTTTTGA
The DNA here is from genome assembly GCF_002135275.1 of Acinetobacter sp. ANC 4973. Taxonomy (NCBI): domain Bacteria; kingdom Pseudomonadati; phylum Pseudomonadota; class Gammaproteobacteria; order Moraxellales; family Moraxellaceae; genus Acinetobacter; species Acinetobacter sp. ANC 4973. Next base: position 179,532 of record NZ_NEGM01000002.1, on the reverse strand, counting down.
ATGGCGTGAGCCGGGCTGTTCAATGTGTTTGGCGATGAATGCAGACAAATTACAACCGGGGGAGCATTGTGCATCGACCTCTAACCGTAACTTTGAAGGTCGTCAGGGCAATGGAGGTCGTACCCATTTGGTCAGTCCAGCTATGGCAGCAGCGGCAGCGATAGCCGGTCATTTCGTCGATGTTCGTTCATTCTAATTGGGACTAGGAGCAAATTATGAAAAAATATACCGTTGAACAAGGTATTGTTGCACCTTTAGACCGTGCCAATGTTGATACAGATTTAATTATTCCAAAACAGTTTTTGAAGTCCATCAAACGCACTGGTTTTGGGGATAACTTATTTGATGAATTACGCTATTTAGATGAAGGTTATCCGGGTCAAGATAATTCAATTCGTCCAAAAAATCCTGAATTTGTTTTGAACCAACCACGTTATCAAGGTGCATCCGTTTTGATTACACGTGCCAACTTTGGCTGTGGTTCAAGTCGTGAACATGCACCTTGGGCTTTAGAAGAGTACGGCTTTCGTACCGTGATTGCCCCAAGCTATGCTGATATTTTCTTTAATAACAGCTTTAAAAACGGTATGTTGCCTGTGATTTTAGCAGAAGACATTGTGGATCAACTCTTTAAAGAATGTGCTGCAAGTGAGGGTTATCAATTAACCATCGATCTTGAAACACAGGAAGTTCGTACACCTCAAGGCGAAGTTTTCAAATTTGAAGTGGATCCATTTCGTAAGCATTGTTTATTGAATGGCTTGGATGATATTGGCTTAACCCTTCAAGTTGCGGATGATATTCGTGCATTTGAAGAAAAAACCAAGCAATCACGCCCTTGGGTCTTTGCGGAAATTCGTGGTTAATTGTTTGAAATTTCGGACATAGTAGTATCGGAGCTTAACTCTTGTTAATATCGAATCTATAAAAATATCTCGTTGGTTTTAATTGGTGAGGTTGGGCTCGAATAATGACAAAAGTTTACGGTCAGCTTGCTGTGCTGGGGCTTGTGCTTGCATCTTTAAGTGCATGCCAAAGCTGGGATAAAAAACGTATTAATAATGTGAAAGAGACAGAGTCGACAAAATTAAATGCGTTGATTTTTTGTGCTGGAACAGAACAATGTGAGTTTGAGCGTTTCGATCAAATGCCGATTGTGGATGCTCAAAGTCACCGTGTGAGTCGTGAAGCGATTGATCAAGGGATTGTTCGTTTACAACCCAAATTGTTGGCAGAACCGAATTCTTTGTTCTTGTCCGTGCCAGCAGGGCAGCATGAGGTGGTGATTCGTTTTTATCCGATATCGAAAGATCGTGCTGAGACACTACATGTATTTCACCAATTTAATGCTCAAAAAAACTATACCTTTAAGATGTATCGTGACCGAACGAGGCATCAAGGAAGTCTGTTGAATGTTTCTGCACCTGATCCACTCTGTGTTGAGCTTCAACAAGACCAAAAAACCATTCGACGTTTCTGCAAACCTTATAATGCCTTAAATGGCTTAGGTGAGTTTGTGGAACAAAAAATTTAATATTGCATCAGTCCAATGACTGACTTTGAAAATGGAAAATCTCATGTCAAAACATATTTTGATTTTAGCTGGTGATGGCATCGGTCCTGAAATTGTTAACGCCGCAGAACAAGTACTCACACGCGTAAATGAAAAATTCAATTTAGGTTTGACTTGGGAACAAGGTTTATTGGGTGGTGCAGCGATTGATGTTCATGGTGCACCATATCCTGAACAAACAGCTGAACAAGCAAAAAAAGCAGATGCCATTTTACTCGGTGCTGTCGGTGGGCCGAAATGGGACAGCATTGAGCGCTCAATTCGTCCAGAACGTGGTTTGTTAAAAATTCGTAGTGAACTCAACCTTTTTGCTAACTTGCGTCCAGCGATTCTTTACCCACAATTGGCAGATGCTTCGAGCTTAAAACCAGAAATCGTCTCTGGCTTAGACATTCTGATTGTACGTGAATTGACAGGTGGTATTTACTTTGGTCAACCACGTGGTATTCGTGAGTTAGAAAATGGTGAGAAACAAGGTTATAACACTGATATTTATTCAGAATCTGAAATTAGACGTATTGCGAAAGTAGCATTTGAATTGGCAGGTCTGCGTGGTGGTAAAGTGTGTTCGGTAGATAAAGCCAATGTTCTAGAAGTGACTGAGCTTTGGAAACAAACGGTCACTGCAATGAAAGAAGCCGAATATCCAAAGATTAACTTGTCGCATATGTATGTGGATAATGCCGCAATGCAATTGGTACGTGCACCGAAACAATTTGATGTGATTGTGACTTCTAACTTGTTCGGTGACATTTTATCTGATGAAGCTGCAATGTTGACAGGTTCAATTGGCATGTTGCCATCGGCATCTTTGGATGAAAATGGTAAAGGTATGTATGAACCTTGTCATGGTTCTGCACCAGACATCGCAGGTCAAAATATTGCAAATCCACTCGCAACGATTCTTTCTGTTGCAATGATGCTACGTTACACATTCCGTGAAGAAGCGGCTGCACAAGCGATTGAAGATGCTGTAGGTCATGTACTGGATCAAGGCTTACGTACGGCAGATATTATGTCTGAAGGTATGGGCAAAGTGGGTACTGTTGAAATGGGTCAAGCTGTGGTTGCTGCATTGAACTAAGTTTATTCACCATAGATTTGAAATGAAAAACGCAGCCAAAGAGCTGCGTTTTTTATATTTAGTTTGCCAAAAGTGCATCAAGAGCGTGTTTTTAACAGGTGCGTCCTGACATGTGTAGCGCTTTGGCAATATTTTGTTCCAAGAGAAAGCTGATACGGCAGTTCAAATTGACATCGTAGCTTTGTGCAGCCGTACTTGGGATGGGAACGCTTGTTCCTGCACCAATGCCCATGGCAGGATTTTGCGCCATAGGGACAGGAATGCTGATGGATCGAGCTGCAATATAAGTTAAGGTATTTGCTTTTAAGATAGGTGGACTGACTTGCTGGTAGCCTATGCTGCTTAAATCAAGTTGTGCACGAATTTGATCACTGGATTGCCCGATAAATTGTTGCAAATAAGCTTCTCGCTGCATGGTATTCGTTGTCGGGGACGATACACAACCATATAGCATGCAATAGGCAGCAAAGAGTCCAACAGAAAGTATAAACTTCATAAGCTGTACTCACATCAAATAAAACCAGTGTAGGCAGATCTACTGAATCATATTGTTGTGATTCGATATACGGTCATTATTTCAATAAAATAGCCAAACATCATGTTGACTAGCCGTTTTAGATGATCAACAGCATGATAATTTTTAATATCCTATCGCAGGTATTTCGCATAAACTATTTATGAAAATTAATTTTTATAAAATACAAAAAAGTGGAAAGGAATAAAGATGAAAAAAATCATTTTGCTGCTAAGTGGCATCTTGTTGTCTGGCGTTGCATTTGCAGATAACTGTGAAAATGCACGCAATACCTATGATGATGTCTATTGCACCAACAAACTGTATGCCAGTGCAGATGCAGAATTAAATAAAAATTATCAGGCTTTGCGCGGAAAATTATCGGACAACCAAAAAAATATTCTGAAAAAGTCTCAGCTGGCGTGGATTCGTGAACGCGATGCGCAGTGCACCACAGATACAGGGATTGATGTGCAATGCCGTTTAAGTACCACGCAAGAGCGTAATAACTGGCTTAGAGAGCGTCTGCGTGAATGCAAAACTATTGGCTGTAAAACCAATGCTCTGAATTGATTTTTAGTGTTGAATATTATAAAAAAAGCCACTTTAAAGTGGCTTTTGCTTGCGCTAAAACTTAGCGTGCACGATAAGTAATACGACCCTTGGTCAAATCATAAGGAGTCATTTCTACTTTAACACTGTCGCCAGTCAAAATACGAATATAGTGTTTGCGCATTTTACCAGAGATGTGAGCAATGACTTCGTGACCGTTTTCTAAACGCACACGGAACATAGTATTAGGAAGCGTTTCGGTGACAACGCCTTCGAACTCGATGAGTTCCTCTTTATTGGCCATAGCCTACCTGATGATCAAATTGGGAAGGCGCAAATTATAGTCAATTTTTTTGCATAAAACAAGGCGGAATGGGGCGTTGCCCGATCATCTGTCAGTTAAATAAGCGAACCATACATTTAAATATTTTCTACAAAAAACAGCATTGTTCTGTTGTCAGTTCGGTCAATCACAGTTAATCTAAAATTAATCTTTTTAAGTATAAATGAAGAACATACAAGGAAGGTCTTGGCGTGGGTCAGCTAACTGATGCATCGGTTGTTTTACGATTGGGTTACCAAGCGATTCGTCGTTCGGGTTTACCAACCGAAGAAATTTTAACAAAAGCTGGTGTCGCCTTAAATCAGGTCGAAACCAATGATCGTACTCCGCTCAGTGCCCAATATGCCTTTTGGGTGGCAGCAGAGGAGGTGAGTCGTGATCCTGATATTGGTTTGCACTTAGGTGAACACTTGCCTTTATATCGTGGACAGGTGATCGAACATCTATTCATCTCAAGTGAAAACTTTGGTGAGGGACTAAAGCGAGCATTGGCCTATCAACGGCTGATCAGTGATGCATTTCATGCCAAACTGGTGCTTGAGGATGGTCGTTGCTATCTGACCAATGGTGAACAAGGGGCTTGGGTAGACCATTTGGTCAATCGTCATTTTTCTGAATGTGCCATGTCAGGAATCTTACGTTTCTTTAAATTTATTACCGAAGGTCGTTTCAACCCGATTTACATCGATTTTAATTTTAGTCAGGGGGCTTTTGATGACGAATATTTTCGGGTTTATGAGTGTCCTGTCAGTTTGGGGCAAAAAGAAACCCGTTTGTATTTTGACCCAGCCATTTTAGAGTACCAATTGTGGCAGGCAGAACCTGAGTTATTACAACTACATGAGCAATTGGCGCTGGAAAAGCTACAAGAGCTTGCACGCTATGATTTGGTCGGTGAGGTTCGCCGTGCCATTGGTTCGACTTTGGAAAGCGGTGAAACGACTTTAGAAACAGTTGCCACCCATTTAAATATTACGCCACGTCGTTTACGCACGCAGCTCAGTGAGGCGCATACTAGTTTTCAGCAAATTCTTTCGGATTATCGTTGTCGTTTGGCGAAAAAATTATTGGCCAATACCGCTGAAAGTGTGGAGCGAATTGTGTATTTAACTGGTTTTTCAGAACCGAGTACGTTCTATCGTGCGTTTAAGCGTTGGACCAATGAAACGCCAGTAGAGTATCGAAAGCGTAAGCAGCGTTAATTAAATCCCTCCCTCTTGCGAAATAGTGTTCCTTATCTTTAAAAAAGTAGAGGAAACTCCTCCCTTAAAAAAGGGAGGTTGGGAGGGATTGTATTATTCAGGCATATTTAACCAATGTGGGCCTAAGGGTACTTGAGGTAAATCAAATTGTTCTGGGTAATGTGCTTGAATAAAATATAAGCCATCGGGTGGGGCCGTAATCCCTGCTGCTTTACGGTTTTCAGCGGCAAAAATTGTGTCAATATGGTCAGTTTCATACATGCCTTGTCCAACTTCGAGCAAGCATCCCACGATGTTACGCACCATATGATGTAAAAAACCATCGGCTTGAATATCGAGCACTAAATAACAACCATGACGAATTAAACGGCAATGGCTCACATGACGTATAGGTTGCTTAGATTGACAAGAGCTGGCACGAAAGCTTTCAAAGTTATGGGTTCCTTCAAATTTTTTCGCAGCTTCAATCATTTTATCCACATCAAGTGGGTAATAGGCATGGGTGACTTGTTGATAAAGCAGTGCAGGTCGGCTAGCTGAATTGTAGATGACATAACGGTAACGTCTTGATTGTGCTTTAAAACGAGCATGAAAATCCGTATCCACCGCTTTAATCCATTGGATGGCAATGTCTTTGGGTAAAGTGCTATTTGCCCCCATGAGCCAGCCCCGCAGTGGACGAGTCGCAGAAGTATCAAAATGTGCAACCATATTGGTGGCATGTACACCAGCATCGGTTCGTCCAGCACCCTGAATAATGATTGGTTCATTGGCAATTTTACTCAGCACAGTTTCAATGGTTTCTTGCACACTGCGGACACCCGCTTGCTGGGTTTGCCAACCTCGATACTCAACCCCAGAAAACTCAATACCGACCGCAAAACGCTGCATATTTACCTCTATTTATATTGAATCATGCCAGTGGGCATGCCACTGGTCTACGCGGTCATATTGTAAATACATTTTCAGTGTTTTTGCATAAAGATCTGCATGGCTTAAGCAATCACTGACAATGATATTGGCATGTTGTGTCCACTCACTGATGGCATAGCGTTGATCAATCGTGCCAAAAGGTACTTGCGTGGTGAGAATGATGGCACAACCTTGCGTTTGAATGGCCTGAAGTGTAGAGATGAACTCTGCATTGACGGCTAAATTACCTGTACCAAAGCCCTGTAAGATCAGCGCATGAGGGGCGTGTTGCTGTAAATTTTTTAAGTTCGTGATGTGTTGTTCGATTGCTAGCGGTTGCAGCATTAAACTTAGGCAGTTGAATTCTGCTGCCTTCTCAATATCATGTTCATGCACGATATAGCTATGCTGAATCGTTGCCAAATTTACTTGGACATTTTGACCTGCAAAAGCATTTAATTCCGTTGTATGTTGTTTTAGCGCAGTTTGTGCATGAAGCAGTTGGTGCTGAAAGGCCAAATAGACACCCACTGGCGTGGTCACTACCGCATCCAGAGCAAAATTCAGGTTATCCATAGCATCGGTAAATTTGCGGGTCTGTGTACCAGAGACATTTAATAACGGATATTGGCTACCAGTTAATACCACATGAGCAGATTGACTGATAAAGTGTGCCAGCGTTGCGCTGGCATAGCTTAGAGTGTCTGTGCCGTGAATCACGACAAAATGCTGATAATGTTTAAGTTGTAGGCTTTGAATCAGCTGAATGAGTTTAAGCCAGTCCGTTGCAGTACAGGCGCTACTGTCTTTAATGCTGGGTGCAACAAAACATTCAATCTCAAGCTGTAACGGAAGAATGCGTTGTAGCTGGGGAATAAAATCTTTAGCAGGCATTGGGCTGAGTGGCTCGCCAATACAGCCAAAGGTTCCCCCCATATAAATTAAGGCTATTTTTTTCATAATAAAAAAGCAGTCAATGATGACTGCTTTATAGTAGAGCGAAATAACTTAAGATGCTATCTGATTGCGTAACTGATCTGCTTGTTGGCGTTGTTCAGTGGTATATTCAGCTTCATGCTCTATTAATAACTCATGTGCCGACTCAAAGGCCCCTAATTGAATATATTGCGCTGCAAGCTCTAAATTCAGGCTAATTTCATTCACATCAATCAGTTCAGGGAAGGAGAGCATGAGCGGATCATTTTGGTCTGCTTGAGATGCAGATGAACTGATATTGCTAATATCAAAACTTACACCAGAGCTTTTCGCTGGCGCTGTTTCTATAGATAGTGGCTCGTTTGGCGTTGCAGGTTCTAGATTAAATTCTAAATCTAAACTCGGCGTAGTTTCTTCAGCAACAGTTTTTGCTTCAACAGCTGCAACGGTTTCTGTATGAGAGAAATTAAAATCAAATTCAGCTTTTTCTTCAACTGCTGCTACTTCAAACGGAATAGTCACTTCAGCAGGTTGAGCAGACTGTTCTATTGCTGGCGTATCTAGACTAAAAGAGAAATCTAAAGGCTGGATTTCTTCTACTACAGGAGTTGGTTCTGGTTTTGCTGTAATGGTTGGCGTAGGGTCTAAAGATAAACTGCTAAAGTCTAAAGGTTTAATTTCTTCAACTATTGAGATCGGTGCTTCGATTTTTGCGGTTGTGATAGGCGCTTGATCAAGAGAAAAAGTATTGAAATCTAAAGGTTTAATTTCTTCAACGTGATCTTTTTGGCTTGGGCGTGTTTCTTGCTGTAGCTGATCAAAAGATACGTCATTTGCCGTTACCGATGGCGCAGCAGAATTATTACTCATAAGCGCATCGAAATCGGCAGTATTTTTTTGTTCAACTGCCGGTTGTTCAATTGCCGTTTGAGACGATGATTCCATTTTGAAATCAATCGTGTCTCTAGAGCTTGCCACTTTGTGGTCATGGGCCGCTTTTTTAGCCAGTGCTTGCTCTAAAAAATCGTCTAGTTCTAATGAACGTAAATGATTAATCAGTTGGTTAATTGCAAATTCATCTTTTTGTAAGATGTGAATATCAAGTAATAATAAATACAGCTCATGCTGTGAGTTGTCTTTATTTAATGCTTGATTAATTTGTGCTTCAGCAGCAAAAAAATTGTGTGCGCTGATTAATGTACCAATTTTATTGCGCACATCCTCAGCTAAAGCAGTGGTCTTTTTCTTTTCCACCACAGGATCTGACACAATTTGAGTTTTTTGAGGTGTCTTTTTGGTTGAGCTTACTTTTTTCGCTTTCGCTGTTGAAGTTTGTTCCGCTTGTTTACCCGTTTCACGCTTTTTTAGGACAACTGCGATCACTAATAACAATATAAACGGAATCACATAAATCAGCATGTTGTTACCCCTTACAGGATTGAGTTGTTATCAATGAAACTCATCCAAAAAAATCAAATTGTATAACACTTTAGTGTGTTGGCTTTTTCTCTACTTGTTGTGCTTTCAATTGTTGTTGCAATTGGGCAAGACGAGTATTCAATAATTGAATTCTGTGATCCTTGTGACGCAATGCCAATTCTAACTGTGTTACGTTTCTCTGTAATTTAACGGTTTTTTTACGAGATGTCATAACTTTTAATGATAACTCGTTTGAAGTTTGATTTCTTTCTGTGTTCTTCTTAGCAGAACCGCTGGCTGAATCTTGTTCTTTCTCTGCGACTAAGCTCATTTCCGCTTGATTTAAGCGATATTTGGCTTTACCCGATTGTTTAGAAGATGCATTCATTACATTAGTGACACTGACTTTTTGCTCTTCTTTTTGAGGATTTCCTGTGTTGAGGTTTAAGGCAACACCACGACGCAAACGGTTGATATCACCTTGAATAAAAGCATGTTCATTATTGCTTTTGATTTGTTTCATCACTTCGCCAATCGGGCGATTTTGCTCAGTGGCTACACGTGAAGCGATTGCCCATAGAGACTCATTGGATTGCACCACATGCTTTGTGCTTTGCGCTGTTATTGCTGGGGCATTTTGATGTGGGACAGGTTTTTGTGTGGCAGGAGATGATTCTGCTTTAACTTTGGTGGCAGCTTGTTCCACAGGACTATTTATTTTTTTCGCCTCGGCACCTTTTGGAGTTGGGGATGCTGCATATTTTTTCGCTAATGGGTCTGCGGAGAGCATTGTGTTAGGTGCTTTTGGCTGATTTTTTACCGTATTTTGCTGTGCTGTTACTGTATTGGGTTTAACCGATACGACATCCTTTGAGGTTACAGCTTGAGGGGCAAGCATGGTCATCGAGGAGATCGGCATGGGTGCAGAACTCGCTGCATTGAGGCTAGGCGGAGCTGTCTTGCGCACCATTAATGGTGCTTCAAATGATTGTTGTGCGATGACTGCTACTTTTTTAGTTTGATATTGCGTGCTTTCAGGGAGTTGCAAAGCAATTTCTTTTTCACTGACGATGCTGATTGGTGTTAAAGGCTTTTCATTGCCTTGAGTGCGTGCTTGAGTATTGGCCGTGCTACGTTGTAGTGGCGTTTTGATATGTTGTAATCGCGTTGCATTGCCTTCTTTAATTTTAATAATAACATTAAGTTCAGCTTCGGTCAGTGGACGTGAAGAGGTAATGGTAATCACGCCATTACCCGAACCATCGCGACGGGTAAAAAAATTAAGATGTCCAGGTGGTTGATGTGTTACGCCTAAAGAAAGAAGTTCGTCGACTGTCGCCAAGCTGGCTTGTATTTGTGCATTTGGATCAGCTTGACGGAAATTCATTTCAGCATAGAGTAATTCACCTGGTGCAGATTGAATTTGAATAGGATCAATCGTAATCGCATGAATATTCTGCGAAGCAATAATGGCTAAAATGGCGATCTTTAATTTTTTATATGCGGTCATCTTAATCTTTAGCTCGGTTTTGTATCGCATTGCGAAGTTGTAGATTAACGAGATGTTGAAGAGTTGTAAAATATTAACATAAAGAATACATAAAAAAAGCCGATCACAATAGATCGGCTTTTGATTTTTGAATCTTTAGCAATTACGCATTTTTATATTCAATTAAGATGCGCAGCATACGGCGTAAAGGTTCCGCAGCCCCCCAAAGCAATTGATCGCCAACAGTGAACGCACCAAGGTATTCTTTACCCATATTGAGTTTACGTAAACGACCGACTGGAACAGTTAAAGTACCAGTGACTGCAACAGGTGTAAGATCCGTCATCGATGCTTCACGGGTATTTGGAACCACTTTTGCCCATGGGTTGGATTGACGAATCATGTCTTCAATTTCATCCAATGGTACATCTTTCTTTAACTTCAATGTTAAAGCTTGAGAGTGGCAACGCATGGCACCAATACGTACACAGTGACCATCAATTGGTACGATAATTTGTTGATTGCCTAAAATTTTGTTGGTTTCAACTTGTGCTTTCCATTCTTCTTTCGACTGACCGTTGTCTAACTGTTTGTCGATATAAGGAATGAGCGAACCCGCTAAAGGTACGCCAAAGTTTGCAGAAGGGAAGCCTTCACCACGTTGTAAGTCTGCGATTTTAGAGTCAATATCTAAGATTGGTGAACGTGGATCATCTAACAAATCTTTAGTATTGTTATATAAATAACCCATACCTGAAATCAATTCACGCATGTTTTGTGCACCAGCACCTGATGCTGCTTGATACGTCATGGCAGTCATCCACTCGACCAAATTGTTTTGGTAAAGCGCGCCCATGCTCATTAGCATCAATGAAACGGTACAGTTACCGCCGACGAAGGTTTTGGTGCCTTTGACTAAGCCGTCTTTGATTACGTGCATGTTGACAGGATCAAGCACAATGATCGCTTCATCATCCATACGCAATGTAGATGCAGCATCAATCCAGTAACCGTTCCAGTTTTCCGCTTTTAATTTCGGAAAAACCTCAGAGGTATAATCACCACCTTGGCAGGTAATAATGACATCCATTTGCTTCAGACTATTAATGTCTGATGCATCCATAAGTGCTGGGGCAGTCTTACCACCAAAAGCAGGGGCTTCACCACCTGCATTACTGGTAGAAAAATAGAATGGCTCAAAATGAGCAAAATCATTCTCTTCAACCATACGTTGCATAAGGACGGAACCAACCATCCCGCGCCAACCGACCAGACCTACTTTCATGTCACTTCGCCTCGGTGCGTTAAAATAAAAAGGAGATTCGAGTGTATCAAAAGAGCGCACAACTGCAAGCGCTACACAATGAAAACAGCAATATTATTGTGTAATATATCTTGTTTATGTTACATGCAAAACTGATATAAATTTATGAATCATGAAAGAATTAAGAATATAAGAGAAGTACATCATGATCTGGGTAGAAGCGTTAGCTGTTGTGGTGATTTGGTTGAGCTTTTGGTCACTCATTCCACGTGATGAATGGTGGTTTCGCGGTGCAGATTTTCCACGCTTACAAATTTTAGTTTTGGGGTTAATTGCCTTTGTCCTGTTGTTAGTCTGGGATCAGCCGTGGGATATCTGGCGGGAACTTATTTTTATTGCCTTAATTGCAGCACTGGCTTATCAACTGAAAATGGTGCTGCCTTATACCTTTATTTGGAAAAAGCAGGTCAAGCAGGTTCGTCAAAATCAGTTGAATTCAAAGCAGCAAATCTCGGTGATTGTGTCCAATGTACTGACGCCAAATCAGCAATATCACTTGTTGATTGAACAGATTCGGCAACACCAACCCGATTTAGTCCTGACTTTAGAGTCAGATCAAACTTGGCAAAATGAACTGGCAGTGATTGAAAAAGATTATCCGTATCGTGTCCCTGTGCCCTTGGATAATTTGTATGGCATGCATTTATATAGTCGTCTTGAATTAAAAGACGCTGAAATTAAGTTTATTTTAAGTGATGAAATCCCTTCAATTCATACCACGGTAATTTTGCGTTCAGGTCAACCCGTGCAGCTCTATTGTTTGCATCCGAAACCGCCCAGTCCAACTGAAGCCAAAGATTCAACCTTACGTGATGCAGAACTGCTGATTGTGGGGGATCAAGTTAAAGATTTGGATCAAAGCTGTATTGTGATGGGCGATTTGAATGATGTGGCATGGTCACGGACAACACGGCTTTTTCAACGCATTAGTGGCTTACTCGATCCGCGTGTGGGTCGACATTATGTCAATACTTTTCATGCCGATTACCCGCTGCTCAGATGGTCTTTAGATCATGTGTTTCATAGTACTGATTTTGCTCTAGTTGAAATGAAGCGCTTGCCCCATATCGGGTCAGATCATTTTCCAGTACATGTTGTTTTACAAACAGGGCGTATTTTTGATCAGATTCAAGAAGAGCTTGAACAAACCGATGAAGATGAACAAGAGGCACAGCAAGCTATTCAAGAAGGAATTGAACAAGCAGAAAAGGAAGAAAAAATAGTCACCGATGAAATTGCACAGGATTATAAAAATGAGACTAAAGTGCCTTAAAGTGATGATCGGGGGATTAGGGGAATAGTGTACGAAATGGCTTACATTGATTTAGGTCTATGGCGAATAGTCCTTTTTTAAAATTTTACTTAGTATGCACACATCAGCCAAGGAGTTGGGAACGGAACATCCCATTATGGAAGATGATGCTGGTGGATAGTCATCATGGATATGATGCAGCAATGGATAGCCACAACAGAATAAAAACAAATTTTGAAAGCACAACCTTATGAACCCGAGTTTTGCAGGAAGCAGAACTCGGGTTATGCTTTTATAGCCAATGCTAAAAATAAAATGTCAGCGATGTACTGAGTAAAAATTGAAAAATCTAACCTCTCTTTTGTTTATTTTACCGATTTAGTTCGTGATACTTTGCAGATCTATACAGGATTATTACTGTTGTTTAAGGTTAATTTTTTCATCACGATCAGCTGAAATCATATCTTGCGATTTAGGTCGTGCTGATTGTTGCTGTTTGGGTGAAGGGCATAGTTTAGGCTTTGGAAAGACTGCTTTTTATGACTCGTGAATGATCTCAGTGTACTTTGCTTGATTAGCCCTCATTTTAAAAGTTAGTGCAAGCTATTGCAGCATTGACAAAATATTGAGTGTTTTGCAACCAGTCTACTTTTATAGATCATAGAGAGATAAAAGTAGACTGATTTGAGCCAGTACATGTTTTAAATTTAATCTAAATTTAAAACATGTTTATATAAATCAATGGTTCGATCACACATCTCTTTTAAACTAAACATCGTGACGGGTTCAACGCCTTGAGGTTCATCTATATGCTGCTGAACGGCATGCAATAATGCAGCTTGATCACCTACATCGATTAAACCTTGCGGATAAAGATGAGATAAAATTTCTGCCACACCACCACGATTCCAGCCAATTACAGGTGTTCCCACCGATAGCGCTTCTAAAGCGGTACGTCCAAAAGTTTCTGCTTGATTGGACAAAGACAGCACCACGTCGCTAAATGCAAGCCATTCACGTATATCTGAACGATGCCCAACAAAAGTTATTTGATCTCGCAAACCTTTAGCTTGAATGTTGTTTTCCAGTTCTTCTAAATAGGCCTGCTTTTTAGCATCAGCGCCACCGACCACGACTGCATGCAAATTTGGATATTGGTTTTGTAATTGTTGCATGAGTTCAATTAACGTTTCATGTCCTTTTAAACGGGTAATACGTCCTGGCAAACAAACTAAAAATTTATTTTCCAGTTGCGGGAAATCTTTAAAAGTTTGATTGATCCAGAGTGCAGAAGGTTGATAACCGTGAGGAAATTCTTGCGGTGAAATGCCACGATAAATTCGGACAATATGTTCAGGCGGGCAGTTTTGATAATGTTCGGTAATATATTTCACCACACTATCAGACACGGCAATCACTTTTTCTGCTTGCGTCATAATGGCACTATAACGATTGGTCGAATAAAAACCATGCACGGTAGAGATCAGATGTGGACGTTGCTGTGCAGGAATGCCTTTGAGTGCAAAATGCGTCAGCCAAGCAGGTACGCGTGAACGGACATGGACAATATCAGGTTGATGTTGCTGAATGAGTTTACGCAATGGTCGTATTTGCCACAGACTGGATAAAGATTTTTTATGAATGGCTAAACTGAGGTGTTGCGATCCTTCAGCTTCAAGTTGAGCAACCAGACGTCCACCATTTGAAACAACAATCGATTCGTGACCTGCTGCAATCAGTGCACGTGCAATTTCCAATGTGCCACGTTCAACGCCACCACTGTTTAATTCTGGAAGAAGTTGCATAATTTTCATTGGTATTCTCTTCAACTTTTTTAAAGGTGGTGTTAGTAAATTTCTTCGTAGCCTTCAGGGCGAGTTTTAAAGCGGCGATGGAACCACATATATTGGGTGGGTGCGATGCGCAGCTGATTTTCAATAATTTTATTCACCAGCGTGGCATCTTCAAGTTCATTGTCACTCGGTATGCTAGCGACCATAGGCTCAAGCAGTACATGGTAACGAGGGTCTTTAATGTCACCATCGCGATAGAAATACAAAGGCACTGCAACTGATTTTGACATTTTAAGTAAACGACGATGTGCCGTGACTGTAGCGGCAGGTACGTCAAAGAAGGGTGCCATGATACCTTGTTTTAAACCATAATCTTGGTCGGGACTATACCAAATGGCATGACCATTTTTCAGATCTCTGATTAAGCGCCGCATATCATCATGGTCAATTTGGTGGTCATAAATGGTGGCACGGCAGCGGTAGATCAGCATGTCGAGGAGGGGGTTATTCTGCGGACGATATACGACGCCCAGCTCAAAGTACTGTGAGCACAAATAACCGCCTGCATCTAATAAAGTCGAATGTGTACCCAGCAGTAATACGCCCTTGCCATCAGCTTGTGCATGGTGCAGATGTTCTAAACCTTCAATACTGACCCGATCTTTAAACCATTGCGGGCAATACCATGCATTTAAGGTTTCAAAAATCCCCAACATTTGATCGACAAAAACCTGTTTGGCATGCTCTTGAAGCTGTTCAGCTGTCCATTCGGGAAAACACACTTCTAAATTTCGAAGTGTAGTGTGACGACGTGATTTCAGGTTGTTGAATGCGATCTGGCCTAAAAAAGTCGCTAAACGATGTTGAATCGCCCACGGTAAAATCGCCAAAATCATGAGAAAAATAATACCCATCCAAATGCCCCAATACTGTGGCAACAGAAATGACCATTGAAATGTACCCGGTTGATAGTTGGTTTTTTTACTCATTGTTTCGTGCGATGATCTGAATTAGACAGGAATGTAGTGTAGCACGAACATAATTCTGAAATAAAAAGGCATCTGTAGATATCTCTACAGATGCCGATTGACACAGGGTGAATTAATTGCCTTTCGACATGTTGTCTAATTCTTCCCAACGTTCTAACTTTTCAAGCAATAGTTCATCAATTTCAGCTAAACGTGCAGAAATTTTTGCCGCAGCATCAGCATCAGAGACAAACAATGAACCATCAGCCAATTTTTCATTCAAGCTGGCTTGCTCTGTTTCTAAAGCTTCCATTTCAGCAGGCAATTGCTCCAAAGCACGTTGATCTTTATAGCTCAACTTTGCTTTTTTTGGCACAGCTGCTTCGGCTTTCGCCAGAGCTTTTTTTACATCACTTTTTTGATCCACCGCAGTTTGATCAGGGCGTTGTTCTAAATAGTCCTGATAACCACCGATGTATTCATCGATATGACCTTTACCATCAAAGACCCAAGTCGAGGTCACAACATTGTCCATGAATGCACGGTCATGCGAGATCAGCAGTAATGTGCCTTTATAACCACCGAGCATTTCTTCTAATAGCTCTAAAGTCACCATATCCAAGTCATTGGTTGGCTCATCCATAACGATTAAATTTGATGGTTTAAGCAGGAGCTTCGCTAACAGAATACGGTTGCGTTCACCACCAGACAAGGCTTTTACCGGAGTACGAGCGCGTTCAGGTGAGAACAAGAAATCTTGCAAGTAGCTGTAAATATGACGACGACCGCCATTTACATCGACAAAATCCGAACCTTCAGACACGTTATCTTTAACCGATTTTTCAAGATCTAGTGCATTACGCAGTTGGTCGAAATAAGCGACTTCAAGCTGTGTACCTGTTTTTACAGTTCCCGTATGTTCCAGCTCACCTAAAATGGCTTTGATTAGGGTAGTTTTACCCACACCATTGTCACCGACTAAACCAATACGGTCACCACGTAGCACCAATGCAGAGAAATCTTTGATAATGGGTTCTTGGTCGCCAAAAGCAACACTAAGATGTTCAATATCGAAGACCAACTTACCTGAACGATTAGCATCTTGAGTCGCCATGCTCACTTTGCCTTGTTGTGAGCGACGTGCTTTTGATTCTTCACGTAAATCTTTCAGCGCACGAACACGACCTTCGTTACGGGTACGACGCGCTTTAATGCCCTGACGAATCCAGACTTCTTCTTCAGCTAAGCGTTTATCAAATAACGCATTTTGCTTTTCTTCAGCTTCCATTTGCTGCGCTTTAAGATCAAGGTAACGTGTGTAGTTACCTTCATAGCTACGCAAAGTACCACGGTCAAGTTCAACAATGCGTGTCGCAATGCTATCGACAAATGAACGGTCATGCGAAATGAAGAGTAGTGTTAAGTTGTTTTGATCGAGTAGGAATTTTTCTAACCACTCAATACTTTCAACGTCCAAATGGTTGGTTGGTTCGTCAAGAAGTAATACGTCAGGTTGTGTTAAAAGCGCACGAGCCAAAAGAACACGACGTTTACGACCACCCGATAAATCGGCTAAATCAGCATCTGGGTCAAGACCCATCTTGCTCAAAATCGAGTTGACTTTAGTTTCTAAAGCCCAACCATCCACTTGATCAAGTTTGTGCTGGAGTTCGCCCATACGGTCACAGGCATCCATATCACCCAATACACACGCATCACTGGCTTCATGATAAGCTCTGAGTACTGTAGCGGCTTCACCTGCGCCATCTGCAACAATATCCGCAACTTTACCAGAGTCCATGGGTACATCTTGAGCCAGCATGGAAATGGTAATGCCATTTTGTATAGAAACTTCACCACGATCTGGTAGTAAACTTCCCTCAATGAGTTTAAGTAAAGTAGACTTACCTTCACCGTTACGGCCAATCAAACAAACTCGTTCACCGCGTTCCAAATTAAAGTTCGCGCCGTCGAGCAGGGAAGGTCCGCCAAACGCAAGTTGGACATCCCTTAATGTAATATAGGCCATACTGTTTCCTGAAATCCAAAGTGAGGACTTAAAATGACTAAACAAAAAAATCTTAATGATCAGGCGTCATTGTCCGCACCCTTAGAAGATTTGCAAGTGCGAATTACATTTTTAGATGATTTAGTTGAACAATTGAATGAACAAGTCACTCGTCAAAATGCCGAAATAGTTGATTTGAAAAAACAAATGCAGTTTTTGTATCAACGCATTGAATGTGCAGATTTATCTGATGGGATTGCCGCTTTTGATCCCATGAGTGATCGACCACCGCATTACTGAGTCAATCTTTATCGGTCTTTTTGCTGAATTGATTTGACCTTTTAAGCCAAGCTCGCTCTAATGCGTGCTCAAAGTTTGCTTACTTGTCTATTGAGATTATGTCCAACAAAGTCGTTCTTCTTGATCTTGAAAATAATATGCCAACGGCACAGCTGTTGCGCGACATTATTCAACACTATGCAGTAATTTACCTATTTAACTGCACTGGAAAATTTGAATATTCACTGGAAGATTTAACCGAGTTTTCAAGTTGGATCAGCAGTGGTCAAGTGGTGATTTTAGAAACCGCAGAGGTTGATCAAAAAGAATTTGAATATGCGGTGGTGGTTGGACAGCTGATTGCCTTGTTAGAACCTGACACGTGTATTGAAGTTATTTCTGCCATGCCTAGCAGTGAAATGTTACTTGAAATGATGCAGTCATCGAATATGAATTGTAGCCTTATTCACGTTCAGGCTGAGCAATCTTCTTTTAATTCAAAATATAAAATTCCAACTGTCGAGACGATTAAGCAAAAACCGAATCTACTGTTGGTTAAAAAATATTGTGATGTTTTGGGGGGGATGAAAGGAAAACCCAACTCGATTGAGAAACTTAACAACTCGATCAGTAATATTTTGCAAGTGGCAAGTGAGCAAGCACAACAGTTGATTGGTTTACTGATCAATCTAAAAATTGTGAAACGTTATGATGAGCAAATTAGCTTTCGTAAAAAAGTGTTGAAACAATGGATGCAGCTTGATTTAGATGCAGTGACTCCTTTAGAAGACGTGCAAAATACGAGCGAAATACTGGCCCAGCGGCAACGAGAATCTGGTTCAGATGAAGGGTTAGAACAGTCAAATACCATTCATCATGCACAAAAAGATTTGTTTAAAAACTTTTCGAAAATTGATCCTGTTCAGGTGGTGGTTGCACGTAAATTACGTGAATTAAAATCAGATAAGCCGAAAGATATTTATGCTTTACGGGATTTATTAGAACAAATTTTCCCCAAATCGGATGTACGATTATTGCTTAAAGAATTGATTGAGAAAGGATATATTTATTGGGATGGCAGTGAAGTGCTGTATAGCCATGAAATGTTCCTAAATTAATTTCATCGCATGAGAGGAAGCATGAAAAAAATATTATTATTGGATATAGAAAATTTACATAAAACAGAAAATGAACTATTTCAGTTGCTTAAAAGTTATGCGTTTGTGTACATGGTGTATGCTAAATCACCAATGACTTTAAGTCTTGATGGATTACAGAGTCTTGCAGATTTTATTAGTAAAAAAAAATTAGTACTTATAAAAATGCCGAAAACAGGACCAGATGCAGCAGATTTTGGTTTAGCTTTTTTAGCAGGACAATTATCGATTCAAATGGATAAGACAAATACAGAATTTGATGTCATGTCAAATGATAAAAAATTTGAATATATTGTCGATTTACTAAAAATAATGGGTTTTAAAGCACAGCAGGTTAAGCGTGAAAATATTTCTAATAATAATGGGAATAAGTTAGAGATAGCGAATATTAATTTGCAAAAAATTGAATATAAAAATCTATTAAATGCAATTCAATTATTACTGAAAAATCAGCCTAAACAATTTAATTCCTTAAATAATGCATTGAAATCCTGGATGAAAAATAGTGGTGCAAATGTAAAACAAACTATTGAATTATTAAAAAAATATCAGTTTATTCAAATTGAAAATCAAAATGTTACTTATGAACTTGTTCGTATGAAGGAGGTACTATTAGTGCAAGCGAATGAGACAGTCAAAACTTTAGTTATCCAATTACCAACTGTAGAGGAAATTCAGCAAAAACCTCATTTACAAAGAATAAAGCAATATTGTGATTATTTGATAAAAATTCAGAAAGTGAGACCCACTAAAGTTGAGAGCTTAATTAACTCAATTCAAGCCGTTTTACGGCTGGATCGAGAACAACTCCTTCAAGATTTTCTAAATATATTAATAAAACAAAAAATTTTATTTCAAATAAATAATAAAGTGACTTATAACGATTCATTGATCGAAGCTTGGTCAAGTATTGATATTATTTGCTTAGCTGAGCCTGAGAATATAATTAATGTACTTGAACAGTCAGACTCAGAAATTGCATCATGATATGAATAAAAACAGATAAATAAGTTTGCTTATTTAATTTCCTAGTTATTAATTTTGATGTGAATACTTGCGTTTTATATTCAGCTTATGCAACTCTAATAAAGGAATAACAAGGTTGTACTATGGAAAATACGGGTATTTGGGTTATTGGCTTCATTATTCTTTTTGTTTTGGGCTCGATTTTGGGTCTTCGCGTCAGTCCGCGAGAAAAAGCATTGGGAATGATGCGTGAGAAAGCGCGCAAGATGGGGTTGCATCCACGTTTAGTTGCGGCTCCTGATTGGACTAAAATTCCAATGGCCTCCTCAAGCCGTGCCAGTATGGTTGCTTATTACAGTGTTTTAATTCCGGATGTTCGCTTGCCCCTAATGCGTGCACGTGTTGAAGATCAGAAGCTCAAAGTGGTGCAGGGGAATGATAAGTTTAACGCTTTACCCATTGCATTAAAGGGCATTTATGCTATTGATATGCAGGCAAACTGTGTAGGACTCTATTGGGATGAAGAATCTGACCTTCGAGCAACACAGTTAGATGACATTAAAACGTATTTACAGTCTTTGGCTGAATTTTAATTTATATACCTATTTAATTAAACAGGAATGACGGTTGACTATGGCGAACGCTCCTCGGTCCACATCCAAAAGCACCACAGCAAAATCACCGAGTGCTGCGAAAAAACGTGCCTTAGTGATTGTGGAGTCGCCTGCAAAAGCGAAAACAATCAATAAATATCTCGGCCCAGATTACATTGTAAAATCATCAGTTGGGCATGTCCGTGACTTACCTACAGGTGGTTCTAAAAGTACAGAAAAAAAACCTGTATCACGCGCTAAACTGACCGATGAACAAAAAGCTGAAAAATCACAAATGGCCTTGGTCAATCGAATGGGCGTAGACCCTGAACACGATTGGAAAGCGCATTATGAAGTGCTTCCGGGTAAGGAACATGTGGTTGCCGAACTGAAAAAACTGGCATCGCAAGTTGATGAAATCTATCTCGCAACGGATATGGACCGTGAAGGGGAAGCCATTGCTTGGCATTTAAAAGAAGTGATTGGTGGTGATGATTCACGTTACCAACGTGTGGTC
Source organism: Acinetobacter sp. ANC 4973 (assembly GCF_002135275.1). NCBI lineage: Bacteria > Pseudomonadati > Pseudomonadota > Gammaproteobacteria > Moraxellales > Moraxellaceae > Acinetobacter > Acinetobacter sp. ANC 4973. The sequence continues at coordinate 158,651 of NZ_NEGM01000002.1, read as the reverse complement.
TTTAACGAAATCACCAAAAATGCCATTCAAGAAGCCTTTAAGCATCCTTCACGTTTAGATATCGACAAAGTCAATGCCCAACAAGCACGTCGCTTCTTAGACCGTATTGTGGGCTTTATGATTTCGCCATTGCTGTGGGAAAAAATTGCCCGTGGTTTATCGGCAGGTCGTGTACAGTCGGTTGCGGTTAAATTGGTGGTTGAACGTGAACGTGAAATTCGTGCCTTTATTCCTGAAGAATATTGGCAGGTTTTTGCAGACACTAAATCAGCAAAGCATGACATCCGTTTAGAAGCAGTGAAACAAGGTGGCAAAACCTTAAAACTGCAAAATAAAGCACAAACCGATGCTTTATTAAAAATTCTAAATGATGCGGAATATAAAGTTTCTGTTCGTGAAGATAAACCTACCAAGGTGAATCCAAGCGCGCCATATATCACTTCGACTTTGCAACAAGCGGCAAGCACGCGTTTAGGTTTTTCTGTCAAGAAAACCATGACCATGGCACAGCGTTTGTATGAAGCGGGTTTTATCACTTACATGCGTACTGACTCGATATTCTTAAGTGATGATGCAGTCAGCATGGTACGCGATCATATTGAATCTGAGTTTGGGGCAAAATATTTGCCAGCTAAACCCAATAAATATGGCAATAAAGCCGGTGCACAAGAAGCCCATGAAGCGATTCGCCCATCCAATGTTGCGCTAAAAGGCGATAGCTTGGTGGGGGTAGATCGTGATGCCCAGCGTTTGTATGATCTTATTTGGCGTCAGTTTGTGGCGTGTCAAATGACATCTGCGGAATATTTATCTTCTACGATTTTAGTCGATGCCAATGGCGTAGAACTCAAAGCCAAAGGTCGTACCTTGGTGTTTGATGGTTTTACCAAAGTTCGTGGCGCCAACAAAGCCGATGATGATGTGTTATTGCCTGCGGTTAAAGTCGGTGAAGTTCTTAAACTTGAGAAGCTAGATCCCTCTCAGCACTTCACTAAGCCACCTGCACGTTTTACTGAAGCATCATTGGTCAAAGAACTTGAGAAAAAAGGGATTGGTCGTCCTTCAACCTATGCGGCTATTATTTCCACCATTCAAGATCGTGGTTATGTGAAGTTGGATAACCGTCGTCTCTTTGCCGAGAAGATGGGCGAAATCGTGACCGATCGTCTTGATGAAAACTTCAATAACTTAATGAATTATGCTTTTACCGCTGATCTTGAAGGTCAGCTGGATAAAGTCGCGGATGGTGAACGTAATTGGAAAGAGTTACTGGATAATTTTTACGGTGACTTTAAAAAACGCTTAACCACTGCACAAGGTGAAAATGGCATGCGCCGTAATCAGCCTGTGGAAGTGGATGCGGTGCATTGTAAAGAATGCGACCGTCCGATGCAGATTCGTACGGGAACGACGGGTGTATTTTTGGGCTGTTCAGGCTACAACTTGCCACCGAAAGAACGTTGCAAAGGCACATTGAATTTGACTCCTGTTGAGTCGCTCGCAGTGTTGTCTGATGATGACAGTGCAGAAACAGCCGATTTGATGTCGAAAAAACGCTGCCCAATTTGCGAAACGGCAATGGACAGTTATGTAATTGATGGTGGTCGTAAATTGCATATCTGTGGTAATAACCCAGACTGTGAAGGTTTTGAACTTGAAGAAGGTGAGTTCAAAATTAAAGGTTACGATGGTCCAAGTATTCCATGCGACAAATGTGACGGTGAAATGCAATTGAAGACCGGTCGTTTTGGACCATACTTTGCCTGTACTAGCTGTGATAACACCCGTAAAGTTTTGAAAAGTGGTCAACCTGCACCACCGCGTGTCGATCCTATTAAAATGGAACACTTGCGTTCAACCAAACATGATGACTTTTTTGTGCTTCGTGATGGTGCGGCAGGTTTGTTCTTAGCAGCAAGCAAATTCCCGAAAGTACGTGAAACACGTGCACCGAAAGTAGCAGAATTGCGCTCAGTGGCAGATCAACTTGATCCAAAATATCAGTTTATTTTGCAAGCACCTGATGTTGATCCTGAAGGGAATCCAACCTTGGTGAAATTCAGCCGTAAAAACCAAGTGCAATATATTGGTTCTGAAAATGCTGAGGGTAAACAGACCAAATGGAGTCTGGTTTACCAAGATGGAAAATGGGTTGAAGCTTAAATATTGAAAGATGTAAGAATGCCGACGAAAGTCGGCATTTTTTTTGTCATTCCATTTTGGAAATAACTGATCAAAGTTAAATTACGAGACCTCGTTATCCACCGTTGTTAGAGTCAAGACTACTTAAAAATAAAGTTTTTGCGCTGGAATTGATAAAAGACAGAAGTTGAAAAATTCTGTATATGACAATTTTTTGGTATTTTTTATGAACTGATATTATGCAGGAGCTTAAATCTGCCAAACTAAATTATAGAAAAAATTAATTCCGCGGATGGGTGGTATGGATGCCGCCCGTTGGGCTCGCGTACAAGGGTGTTCTCTCGGCTCAACAAAGGGGGGCTTGCAAAGCAATACTTTTTATTTGCTCTGTTAAAGTAACGAAATGCCTATGCAAAGGTCATTTAAACTTTGCAATACATCCAAGCCAATGCAACAAATTCTTTATTACATCACGTTAGTTAATGTCATTTATATATTGCCTGAATAATTAAGCTTTTTAAAATGAGTGAGTAACATTCATTATTAAGAAAGTCTCGAATGTACTGCAAGAATTTGTGCTGGAAGGGAAAGACTCCCTCATGCGCATGTGTTTTAATCATATTTGAAAATAATACAAAATATTGAGATGTTGGGGATATGTGGAAAAATATTCGAATTCTGTGTTTATTGATGGTTTTACTCATTGTCGCAATCAATGCGTATCGTGATCAGAACCAAGATTGGAATAAACCGATCATTGTTTTATTACATCCTGTGAATGCCGATGGGCAAGGGGCGACGCAACACTATATTCAGCAATTGTCAGTAAATGACCTGAGTGATGCACAAGAATATTTGAAACAAATGTCGACTCAGTACCGTGGGCAACCGATTTCAATTTATTTTCAAATGGGACGTGAACTTAAACAGCGACCTCCTAAAGTTCCTGAAAATGCCACGATGTTCGATAGCATTTTATGGAGTTTGAAATTCCGTTTTTATGCATGGAAACAGCATGAAAGTAGCGATGGTTCGCCAAGTGTAACGCTATTTTTAAATTATTATGATCCCAAACACAGCAAAGAATTAAAGCATTCCACCGCTTTGCAAAATGGACGAATTGGTTCAGTCAATTTATTTGCTTCAAAAAAACAAGCAGAACAAAACAAAGTCGTATTGGTACATGAGTTATTACATGCCTTTGGTGCGACCGATAAATATGATTTAGCAACAGGAGTACCGCTGTATCCAATTGGCTATGCATATCCAAATCAGCAGCCATTATTTCCACAAGCCAAAGCTGAATTGATGGCAGGGCATATTCCTGTGTCTGTAGACAAAAGCAAAATGCCAGATCATTTAGGACAGACGTTGGTTAATGAAATTACAGCAATAGAATTGGGTTGGAAAAAATAATCTAGATAACGCTGAATTTATCCACAGTTTTGAAAAAGTGCTGTGGATAAAAGATGCAGATTTTAAACAGACAAATGCTTGAAAATAGTCAACAATAAATTTATTCCTAAACAAAAGACTTGAGAATAAGCATGAAAACAGTAGGAAATGATTTAGTTCGACATCAGTTGCATGAAAACCGAAAGTGGTATTTGGGTTTGGGGATTTTACTGACCTTATTTGGCATTGTATTGTTGGCATCTTTGCCTTTTGCAACGCTCTCAGCGGTATTTTTATTTGGTACGCTGATGATGATAGGAGGAATGATTCATTTCATTGCAGCGTTCAAAATTTTTGATGGTGGTTTTCGTTGGTTGTGGGCATTGTTTGGTATCTTGTATTTAGTTGCAGGTTATTATGCGTTTACTACACCAGTCAAAACTGCCATTGTTCTGACCCATATTTTAGCCATTATTTTGATTGTTGCAGGTGTGATTCGTCTCTTTAATGCTTTTATTTTTCGTGCATTTCAGGGTTGGGGTTGGACTTTATTTTCAGGCATTTTAACCTTAGCGACAGGGGTTATTATTTTGATGTCACCAGAGGCTCCTTTCTGGGTACTGGGTTTATTCCTTGCTGTGGATATTTTATTCCAAGGTATTAATTATCTGACTTTGGCTTCATATATTAAAAGAGAAGTTCCGAAAAGTTCCGCAGATGTTTAACTCAAATTCGACCAAAGAGCGCTATATGCGCTCTTTTTTATTGCTTATGATAGCTATAAATCAAACTGTACAATTTATCTTATGTCTAAAACCTTTGTGCTTGCACCAGATTCGTTTAAAGAAAGCCTGAGCGCTGAACAGGCTTGTCAGGCGATGCAGCACGGTATTGAAAAAGTATTTACTGATGCAACCTTTATTCATGTGCCGATGGCAGATGGAGGTGAGGGAACCGTGGATGCTTTAGTGGCAGCATTGGCTGGACAACAGCTTTTCTGTGAAGTCACAGGGCCGTTGCCAACACAAAAAGTTCAAACGTATTTTGGTTTGCTGGATGATGCTGAAACGGCTGTGATTGAAATGGCAAAAGCCAATGGGATTCATCTACTGGAAAAATCTCAGCGCAATCCTTTGCTGACGACCACTTTGGGAACGGGGGAGATGATTAAAGTGGCTTTAGATCATGGCGTTGCTAAAATCATCATTGGTTTAGGTGGTAGTGTCACCAATGACGCAGGTGCTGGCATGGCACAAGCCTTGGGGGCAAAGTTTTATGATATCGATGGTTGTGAAGTTGCGGTGGGTGGTGGACAACTGAAGCAAATTCATCAGATTGATCTTTCTGCTTTAGATGTACGTTTAAAGCAGGTTGAAATCATGATTGCCAGTGATGTGAATAATCCTTTATGTGGTGAACAGGGCGCATCATTTGTGTTTGGCGCACAGAAAGGCGCAACACCTGACATGGTGAAACAGTTGGATTTGAACTTAAGTCATTTTGCAGATTTGGTTGAGCAGCAATGTGGGCTTAAGCTTCGAGATGTGGCAGGCGCGGGTGCAGCCGGTGGTTTGGGTTTTGGTCTCATGGCATTTGCAGGTGCAAAGATACGTTCAGGTGTGGAACTGATGGTTGAGCAAACCCAATTGGCTGAGAAAATTGCTCAAGCAGATTATGTCTTTACCGGTGAAGGCGGCATTGATTTTCAAACCAAATTTGGTAAAACACCGTTTGGTGTGGCACAAGTGGCAAAGCGACTGAATAAACCTGTGATTGCTTGTGCAGGCTATGTCGGTGAGGGCATAGAGGAACTCTACGCAGAAGGTTTTACTGCGATTTTTGGCATTATGGATGGGGCTTGTGATTTGCAAACAGCTTTAGACAATGCTGAGAAGAATTTGCAACGAACCTGTCAGAATGTTGCTAGAATATTAGCCCTAATTTCGTAACAATTATGATCACATTACTCTCAATAAACTTAAATAGTTTTGCGTAGGTTACGCCTTACTTTTCAAGGATGAAAAGTAACAAAAATCCTTTGTTGGATTGACGGTATATTCCTATACCCCAATCCAATGGATGGCATTCATGCCATCTTGTCTAGTATCAATTTTTTTGAAATTAAAAATCGGCATATAAGTTTGGATAGATTGTACGAATTAAATCCAGACATTCTTGTTGATTTAAATTGCTTTGATTTAAAAAATTCTCACTCCATCGTCGTTGTAATTATTGATCTGTAATTTTCATTTTGATCGGCTCATTTGTTATAGATTAAACTATGCCATGATCATAAGGCTAAAATTCATAATTTATCTATAGCTCTGTTAAACTACTCATCTCCCTAACACGATGAGACACCATGAGTTTAGCCACCCTGATTAATGAATTAAACCCTCAACAAAAGCAAGCAGCAACCACTGAAACAAAACATAGCTTGGTACTTGCAGGGGCAGGCTGTGGTAAGACCAAAACGATAGTGGCACGTGCAGCATATCTGATTGATCAAGGTGTGCCGGCCAATCAAATTCAAATTTTGACATTTACTCGTCGTTCAGCCAGTGAAATTGTCGCACGTGTAGAATTGGCTTTGGGCGAGCAAGCCAAAGGTTTACGTGCATCGACGTTTCATACGTTTTGTATGTATTTATTGCGCCGTATTCCTCAAGCATTTGGTCTGGAACAATTTACGATTATCGACCGTGATGACCAGATCATGATGTTTCGTCTCATTCGCGGCAAAGATGATAAAAACAACCCGAATCAACTGCCGAAACCGAAAGAACTTTGTGATCTGTATTCTTTTGCCCGTAATACCCGTCAAAAACTGAGTGTGGCTTTAGAAAAACAGCATCCTGAACATATCGTGTTTAAAGATCAAATTGCCGCAATCATGCAAGAGTACGAAGCACGAAAACGTGCACGTAGCTTCTTGGATTATGATGATATTTTGGCGATTGTGGCTTCGGCTCTAGAACAATCCGAAGGCTTAGTTGACTATGTATCATCCATTTGCCAACACATGTTGGTCGATGAAATGCAGGACACCAATCCACTGCAATGGGCTTTGCTTGAGCCGCTCAAAGACAAAGTGAGCCTCTTTTGTGTGGGTGATGATGCGCAATCGATTTACGGTTTCCGTGGTGCGGATTTTGAAAATATTCATCATTTTAAAGAGCGTGTACCTGATGCGCAGATTTTTAAATTGGAACAGAATTATCGCTCGACGCAAGAAATTTTAGACTTGTCGAATTGGTTACTGGATCAAAGTGAAATCAAATATGACAAACGCTTAGATGCGCATCGGGGTGAAGGTGTTAAGCCGAAAATGCACATTTTCCCCAATGAATTTGATGAAGCAAAATGGATTGCGATTGACATTAAAGAGCGTCATTATTTGGCTGGAAATGCATGGCGTGACCATATGGTGTTGGTGCGTTCAAGTTTTGCCGCACGTCATATCGAAGCCGCCTGTATTCAAGCCAATGTGCCCTACCGTTTTATTGGTGGCATGAAACTCCTTGAAACTGCACATGTGAAAGATTTATTAAGTTTGTTGCGTGTGATTGCCAATCCTTTGGATGATATTGCGTGGATGCGCTTTTTGACGTTGTGGAATGGCGTGGGTGATGTGGGCGCGAGTCGTTTGGCACAACAACTTCTGCAACAAGCCGATATGGATGGTATTTTTGAAAAGTTGGAAAAGTTCGCTCGCATTCCTGCACAGACGTTATTGCTGATGAAGCAAATGACAGTGCTCAAACAAGAAGTCCAAGCTTGTGTCAGTCTCGCTATTCAAGCCATTGAAACACAGCTTGCCGAAAATTATAAAAAAGACTGGAATCGCCGTCAGGGTGATTTTGAGTTGGTGAAACAATTGGCATCGAAACATTCACAGCTGAGTGAATTTTTAGAAGAGTATGTGCTCGATCCCGTGTCAATTTCTGAAATTGAACGCCAATCAGACGATGATGTGGTCACGCTGATCACCATTCACTCTGCCAAAGGGACAGAGCAGAAAATTTGTTATGTGGCCAATGTGACTGCGGGGCAGTATCCACATGCACGTGCGCAAGGCAGTTTTGATGATGTGGAAGAAGAGCGTCGTGTGCTTTATGTGGCATTAACCCGTGCACAAAATGAATTGATTTTGACCAAGCAAAATTTAAGCCTTTGGGCACGTGATCAGGTCGATGAACAAGGGCGTAAAGTGGAAAGTTATTTTCTCAATGATTTGACCCGCAATTTGTGTACCATGGAAACCCATCACAAAACCCGTCAACAAACGGTAAAAAGCGCTTTAATTGAACGTCAATCGATTAATTTAGATTTTGGCATTGATCTCGATTAAACTATAGCAATTGCGTTATTTTGTTTTTTATTGCGAAGTTCAAAAAGTCGAGTAGGCGAGTGCTTTTTGATGATTTTGCCTATTTAAAGGTTGTGAGATGAAAATTTTAGTTCGTAATTTAGAACGTACAGTAACAGAAGCTGAATTACTGAAGCTATTTCAAGAATTTGGTACTGTGAATGCGTGTAATTTGATTTTAGACCCTGCAACAGGTAAATCTAAAGGTTTTGCCTTTGTCGATATGCCACATGGTCGTGAAGCTGTGAGAGCGATTAAAGGTTTAAATACGCTTCGTTTGCACGGACATGGTATCCGTGTAAAACAGGCCGAAAATAAGCCTGAAGCGAAAGCTGACGTTAAGTCAGAAGCAAAATAAAGATAAAAAAGGAGCTATGGCTCCTTTTTTATGGGTAAATGAAAATGAAAAGAAAATTTTCAGCACTTTCTATTGTGGCACCAAGTGGACAACGCATTGCCCAAGGCATGAAAACTTTAGAGGTTCGCTCATGGCAACCTGAGCAACTCCCTTTAAAAAATTTATTGATTGTCGAAAATAAATTTTTTTTAAACCATGATGCTGATGAGGAACTGGGGGTAGCAGTGGCTTTAGTCGATGTCGAGTCAGTCCATGTTTGGCAGCCCAATGAGGTTGAAGCTGCATGTGCAAGTTATTGGGCAGAAGGTTATTTTGCTTGGCAGCTCAGTAATATTCGACCCATTAAGGACAAAATTGAAGTCCCTGCAAAGCGGAAAATTTATTTAATTGAAATGGATCATGCATAATTCTTATTGTGAATTGCTTCAAATAAAGTTTAATCTTAGCTGTGTAAAAAACGCCAAAATTTAGGAATATCATTATGTCCCGTGTTGCTCGCTTCCATGCTGACCGTACCAATCAAAAACTGTATTTTGCACGTCTTTCATGTCAACAAGCAGAGCAAATCGAACATCTTCAACAGATGCAGGCACATCGTGAAGCTGCCGTATTTCACTTGCATGGTGCAGTATTGGCTTTTTTACAAGAATTGGTTCGTTATTATCGTTTAAATGACGTTGCACCGACCCTGAAATCGATTGAAGAGCATATGGCTGCAAAAGGACAAGTCTCTCCAGAAGTCACGGTAATGCAGCAATTGGCAAAACATGGTTTTATTGCAGAATTGAAACGCGCTTATCGTATGTGTCAATACGCACCTGAACCAAGCGCGCCAGAACCAGAAAATGAAACATCATCAAATTTAATTATTAAAGTGACGCAAACCCCACAAGCATGGTTGCCTGATACCAAAATTTTGCGTGAATGGCACCGTGATTTAACCCAGCTGATTGATGGTTTTCGTAACGAAATGGTCGAGTTTTAATCTTTATGATCTGCTCTTGAAGTTTTTAGCATTGACCTTATATAAATAGTCTACGTAATGCAAAGTGCAACAGCCTTTGCCACCATGTTAAACATGGAGGATATATGTCTATAGAACAGTTGAAAGAATTATTTGGTAATCAAGAAGCGATTTTAGAATTGGTTCAACTTGAAGGTGGCGAGTTGGCATTGCGAAATGCAGGCTCTGAAAAAGAACCCTTAGTTAAAATTCAGTTTAATGATGAAGTGAAGATGCTGTTGGGCGATCAGATGCCAGTGATTGCACAACATATGGTGCAAGCTGCTTTATATGCTTTGATGGAAAAGCAAGTCAATGAATTACATGCAGAAATAGTGGATGAGCAACCTCAGCATTTGAGTTGATTTTTCCCATAAAAAAACGCACTAAAGAGTTAATGCTAGTCAGTTAAGAAGTTGACTGGCATTTTCTTTTTTAATTCATCATGTTATTCGATACGCGGAAACGTCATCCGCAACTGTTCGAGGCAAAATTACTTTGAAAAAGTAAAGTTTCTGCGATGAATTGATCAATAAAAGGTATTCGACGAGTTTTGCGGATGACAAATGTTTTTGGTTCTTTTGGCTAAACAAAAGAACAAACGAGCTCCAAAAATTTGATTTAAAATAGTAAGACTCTGTTGTGAATAACTAAAAAGCTAAGGGGTTAATTGTAAAACCCCTTAACTGGTCAGCATTACACTAAAGAGTGCATTTTTTATCACAAAAACCTAATGCGTCGGATCTTGATGATGCGCAATCTGAATTTGATTGAGAATATGATTGGTCATATTTTTTGCCATTTCCTCTTTGGCAAAATACACTTCACCAATCGCCTCACGACGAATCACTTCCGCTTCTTCCTTGCTTTCGGCACAGACCAATACCTGAATTTGCGGATTCAATGTTTTGGCAATATCGACAATTTTATGAATATCTAAAATATCCATCGGTGAGAGCACCAGTAAACGCGCATGTTGAATATGTGCTTGAATCAGTACACCAGCTTCGGTGGCATGACCCGAAACTGCGGCAATCCCTTTCTCACGTAAATTTTCGACAATTTCTCGGTTTTCTTCAGCAATCACCACTTTAATGCCATCTTGCATCAGTGTATGTGTAATACGACGACCCACTTCACCGTGACCGACAATCACCACTTGATCACGTAAATATTCTTGAGAGACTTCATCTGGCAGCATAGAGAGCGGGTCACCACTACGTTCGAGTAAACGCGCCAAATGCGAGCGCTCTCGAATCCAGTTTTGAATAGGTTCAATTGCAGAAAATACAAAAGAATTTAAGGTGATTGAAATTAGGGCACCAGCAAGAATCAGGTTTTGACCTTCAATGGATAAGAGTTGTAGAGATACACCCAAGGTCGCCAGAATAAAGGAGAACTCGCCAATTTGTGCCAAACTTGCACCTACGCTTAAGGCGGTGTTAATTGGGTAGCGGAAGAACAGCACCAGTGCCATAGCAGCAATGGTTTTACCAATCATAATAATACCCACCACAGCAAGGACATGCAGCGGTTGCTCAATTAAAATTCTTGGGTCGAATAACATGCCGACAGAAACAAAGAACAGAATGGAGAAAATTTCACGTAGGGGTAAAGTTTCTTCTTCAGCGCGGTGACTAAAGTCTGATTCTTTGACCACCATACCTGCAAAGAATGCACCGAGTGCCATGGATACGCCAAAAACTTTATAGGCGCCAAAAGCAATGGAAACCGCAGCAGCAACAACGGTGAGGGTGAAAAGTTCACGCGAACCTAAGCGCGCGACAATTTGCATAATAAAGGGAACTAAGCGTTTGCCAATAATCAACATAAAGGCAATAAAGCCCGCGACTTTAAGCAGGGTGACTGCTAAGGTCATCCAAATATTTGCAGCAGGATCTGATCCTGCAATAGGGGTTCCACCCAGTAAAACGGCTGTGGCAGGCAGGAGAACCAAAACCAGAACCATCACCAAGTCTTCAACCAATAACCAGCCTACGGCAATTTTCCCGTTGACCGAGTTGAGTAAACCCCGATCCCCTAAGGCTTTGAGTAAAACAACAGTACTGGCACAGGAAAGGCTTAAGCCAAAGACCAAGGCAGAACCAAAACTCCAGCCCCACATCATGGAAATACCGATTCCCAGTAAGGTTGCCACAGCAATTTGTAAAATTGCTCCGGGTAAAGCAATGCGACGGACTTGCATTAAATCATTTAAGGAAAAGTGCATCCCAACACCAAACATGAGGAACATGACCCCAAGTTCAGCCAATTGGTTGGCAAGATGCATGTCTGCGACTATACCGGGTGTATTCGGACTAATAATAATACCGGCAATGAGATAACCAATTAGGGGAGGGAGACGTATACGAGCGGCAATATAGCCAAAAACAAGCGCAAGTCCAAAGCCAACGGCCAATAATATAATCAGATCTATGTCATGAGGCACTAAAAACTCCTTAAGCCTAGGTTAAGGGTAAAAAGGATAAGCACAAAAAATGCCAAAAGATTGTTTTAAAGTTTATCAAGTCGGGCAAAAAAAATGCAAAAAAAACGACCCAAAAGGTCGTTTTTTTAAAAAAGCAAAAATTATTTAATTTTAGCTTCTTTGAAAATTACGTGTTGACGGATTTTTGGATCAAATTTTTTGATTTCCATTTTTTCCGGCATAGTACGTTTGTTCTTAGTAGTGGTATAGAAATAACCTGTACCAGCTGAAGAAACTAGACGAATTTTATCACGCATGGTTCAGACTCCTTAGATCTTTTGACCTTGAGCACGAAGGTCAGTAACAACCTTTTCGATACCCAATTTGTCGATAATACGCATACCTTTAGTGGTTAAACGAAGACGTACAAAACGTTTTTCGCTTTCTAACCAGAAACGGTGGTGATGCAGGTTCGGCTCGAACCGGCGTTTGGTTTTGTTGTTTGCGTGCGATACGTTGTTACCAACGATTGGACGCTTGCCGGTAACTTGGCAAACCTTAGACATGGTGAACTCCATTGCTAGACAGCACCGATTGTGCGCTAGTCATTAAAAGTAAACGGATGAAATCATTCAAGGGGCGTTTTATACCAAAAATACGCTTAAAAGACAAGCGAATTTAATAAAAACACAGCATGATTATGTGTGATAGATCATGCCTTGATCAGTTATCGAAGAAGGGTCTTTGAAATTAGTCGATGAATCGGCTTGTTAAACGGTGGAAGAATAAATTTTAAGCTATACAGCTTAGGATTAGACATCACTGACCGTTCATGTGACAAACTGAAGAAACCTTCTGGACCATGATATTTCCCCATACCTGAAGCACCGACCCCACCAAAAGGTAAGTCATCTTGTGCAACATGGGTCAAAACCGTGTTTTGTCCGAAATGCCCTGAATGAGTACGCTGTGCGACATAATCAGCACGCGCTTGATCAAAGTCGAAGTAGTATAATGCAAGTGGACGAGGACGGCTATTAATAAACTCAATAACATCGTCAATTTGATCATATTCTAGAATGGGCAGAATAGGACCAAAAATTTCCTCTTTCATAATCTGCATCTCTGTGGTTACGCCCGTTAGTAATGTTGGCGCAATTTTCCGAACTAAACTTAAATTTTCATGTGCAGGATTAACCTCAATAATTTTAGCACCCTGATTGCGTGCATCTTCTAAATAGCCTTGGAGGCGATTGTATTGTTTGTCATTAATAATTGAGGTGTAGTCTTGATTATATTCAATATTCGGATACATCTCTGTGACACAGGCACTATAGTGTTCAATAAATTCAGCCGTTTTGCCTTTCGGTAGGAACATATAGTCGGGTGCAACACAGGTTTGCCCCGAATTCCATAATTTACCTGCCGCCAGACGTTGCGCGACATCTTGTAAATCGATAGAAGGGTGAACCAATACTGGTGATTTTCCACCAAGTTCTAAAATGACAGGCACTAAATTTTGCGCTGCTGCGGCCATGACCGTTTTGCCAATTTCGGTAGAACCTGTGAAAATAATTTTATCGAAGGCTAAATGGCTAAAGGCATCGGAGATTTTCCCACCGCCATTGATGACTGCGACTAATTCGATTGGAAATGCTTCATTGAGCGCTTTTTCAAGCACCTGACCAAACTCGCTCGATGCACTTGAGATTTTGATCATGGCATGGTTACCCGCCGCAATCGCGCAAATGAGAGGGCCAATCGACAACAATAAAGGATAGTTCCAAGGGGTAATAATGCCGACAACGCCTAAAGGTTGGTATTGCACCCAAGCTTTTGCCGGTTGATGGATAATTCCAACATGGCGTTTCGAAGGTTTCATCCAATGGGTCAAATGCTTGCTATAATATTTGATATGTTCAAGACAAGTGAGCAGTTCCCCAATTTTGGTTTCGCCAATGGAACGGTTACCATAGTCTTGATTAATTGCTTCAGCAAATTGATCTTGATACTTAACTAAGATACGCTTTAGACGTGCTAAACGATCAATGCGTTCCTTTGCTGTTGGTAAAGGATGGCGTTGATAGGCATATTTTTGTTGTTCTAGCACATCATGTAAGTGCTGAATATCAGAAGAATGTGGTGTCATTGAAGTTGTTTTTGTTTGACTGTTCATGACCGATTACCATTAAATAAAAAGCGATTAATTTATTTTTTAGAGTAAAAGCTCTAAATAGTCAAGTTACTTTATGTGTTAGCTAGCTAACCTATTGAATGAATGGTTACTTTAGGATGTCTCACTCCAAAACGGTGAAAACCAAAGAACGTATTTTACAGCTCAGCTTACAGTTGTTTAATGAGCGCGGTGAACGTTCTGTGACAACAAATCATATTGCAGCTGAACTGAATATGAGTCCGGGTAATTTGTATTACCACTTTCGTAATAAAAATGAAATTATCAAAGAGTTAATGGAGCAGTACCAAAAAGAAACTTTGGAAATGCTTGCATTACCAGATGATCGCTTGCTCGATGCCAATGATAAGATTCGCTATTTTCAAGTGCTGAGCAGTCAGCTTTGGGCTTATCGTTTTCTGCATCGTGATGTTTATCATTTGGTTGAAAATAATGAAGATTTTCGAAAAATGTATCCACGTTTTGCGGGTCAGGTGATGCAGCAGGGGCAGAAAATTTATAAAGCCTTTGTCAATGCAGGGTTAATGCAAATGACGGACTCGGAAATTGAGGCTCTCATTATTAACTTGTGGATTGTTTTGACCAACTGGACCAACTTCTTATATATGTCGGGTCATATTACCGATTCAAATACTTTAGAAGAAAAGTGGGTTTGGCAGGCATTACGTCAAATGGTGTTCCTAGAAGGGGCATATTTACGGGGTGAAAGTCGTCAAACTTATGAACATTTGCTTGAAACGTTAGGCCCTTCAGAACTTTTTGAGAGCTTATCCTCAAGTAAAAATCACGATGCTACATAGCCTATTTAGAAAGCCTTAAAAAAGCGTTAGAATGCTCGGCTTGTTTTTCAATTTAACTGATTAGTGATATAAACCAACATGAATATGACCACTGCTAACACAGCACGTTTACTGATTACTTGCGAGGATAAACCAGGGATCGTGCAAGCTGTATCGAGCTTTTTGTATCATCAAGGAGCAAATATTACCGCACTTGATCAATACGCGACTGAAGCTCAGGGCGGGCGTTATTTCATGCGTGTTGAGTTTGAACTGGATAATTTGCAAAGCCGTAAAGAAAGTTTAACCCACACTTTTGCCAGCAATGTTGCAGAGCGCTATAACATGCATTGGCGTTTGGCATTGGTGAGTGATGTTAAAAAAGTTGGTGTTTTAGTCTCTAGAGTTGATCATGCTTTGCTTGAGCTGTTGTGGCGTCATGCGCGTGGTGGTTTGCCATGTGAAATTACAACAGTAGTGTCAAATCATGAAGATTTACGTGAATCAGTTGAAAATTTTGGTATTCCTTTTGTTGTTGTCCCTGTGAATAAAGACAATAAAGAAGAAGCTTACGCAAAAATTGATGAGATCATGCAGGGCAACGACTTACTTGTACTTGCACGTTATATGCAAATCTTAAGTGAAAGCTTTGTTTCTAAATGGGAAATGAAGATTATTAATATCCATCATTCATTTTTACCTGCCTTTGTCGGTGCTAATCCGTATAAGCAAGCCTATGAAAAAGGGGTGAAACTGATTGGTGCAACAGCGCATTATGTAACGGCTGATCTCGATCAAGGTCCAATCATTGAACAAGATGTAGAGCGAGTAAATCACGATTTTACCGTTGATCAATTACGTGAACTTGGACAGGATGTCGAGCGCAATGTTTTGGCGCGTGCGGTGAAATGGCATCTAGAAGACCGTATTATTGTCGATGGTAATAAGACGGTTGTTTTCCAATAGTTTTTTAAAATGATCGATTCAAAAGGTATGCTTTAGGCATGCCTTTTTTGTTTTTGATTTAAAAAACTCATTAAAACTTTCGAATTAATAGTTGCAAATGAAAACACTTCTCATTTATTATTAGGCTACTTTAATTGTACTAACCGATGAGTTTGATTGTTTAAATCTTTATTGATCAACAATCGCTTGAATTAGGTAACTGATTTTAATGAGTCAATCTTCTGCTCTACATATGCAAACTCCCAATCCGATGAAAAAGAAAATTATCACCGCACTTATTGCAGTGGTGGTCGGTCATATGGGCGTGTTATGGGCGGTGGGGCAAATGAAGACCCCTGAACTCAAACCGATTGAAAAGGAACCTTTACAAGTTCGTTTTGTTAAAATTCAAGAGCCACCAAAGGCGTTACCTCCAAAGCCTAAAGCTGAACCGAAAAAAGAAAAGCCGAAGCCTAAAGAAGTAAAACAAGTTAAAATTGTAGAAAAGCAGCTTCCTCCACCGCCGAAAAAGGTCGAGAAAGTTCAACAAGTTAAAAAAGCAGAAACGGCAAAACCGGTTGTGAAACCTGTTGAGGCGAAACCTACGCCATCTCCTGTTGTAACGACTACTGTTTCTGAAACGAAAGTGATTAAATCTGCACCAGCGCCTGCACCTGTTTCACCCCCAGCACCATCAACACCACCTTCCCCGAAAAGTGTATCGATTGGTGGTTCGGGAGTGCAATGGAGTCGTTCGCCTAAACCGTCATATAACAATAAAGATTTAGATGGTCAAACGCGTACGGTGGTGGTGCATATTGAAGCAAATGAAAAAGGGGTGATTACTTCTGCGCGTATTGCACGTTCAAGTGGTGTTGCTGCTTTAGATGAAAAGATTTTACGCTCAGTGCGTAGTTCCAAATTCAAACCGTACAAAGAAAATGGCGTGGCTTATCCAATTAGTGCTGACCAACCATTTGAATTGACATTGAACCCTAACGGCTAACTTTTATCAGGAGTTCGAGTATGAACTTTTCAGTTTATTGGCAACATGCAGATGCGGTGAGTAAAACCCTGTATTTCGTGTTATTGGCAATGTCGATTACAACATGGACGATCTTCGTTTTACGTTTAATCGGGACTCGCCAACTGAAGCAACAAGCTTATGCTCAACTTTCTCAAGCGTTAAGCAAGTTAAAAGCAAAATTTTCGCCTTTGAATTTTGAACAACGTAAAGCGGTTGCAGAACAAGCTTTATTGCGTCAAATTTCTGCGGAAAAAGCAAATGCGGAAAAAGGTGTTGCTGTTTTAGGTACGATTGCTTCACTAGCACCTTTTGTCGGCTTATTTGGTACAGTTTGGGGTATTTTTCATGCCTTGGTTGCTGTCGGTAAAAGTGGTCAAGCTGGTTTAGCACAAGTGGCAACCCCAGTGGGCGAAGCGTTGATTATGACTGGTTTAGGTTTGGCGGTCGCTATTCCTGCGGTACTGGCTTATAACATTTGTGCACGTGCGAACCGTAGCTTTGCACATGAGTTACAAGACCAAGCACACGGTTTGTTAATTGACACCATGTTGCAACAAGATTCTGCTGCACAAAAAGTAGAAGCCAAAGCAACACAACAAGGTTTAGTTGGAGGTCAAGCTTAATGGGCTTTCAATTGGGTGAAGACAACGATGCAGGCATGAATGAGATGAATCTCATTCCACTCATCGATATTATGTTGGTATTGATGATCATCTTCTTGGTGACAGCAACCGTTGCTAACCCATCAATTCCATTAACTTTACCAAAAACCACAGCGGAAATTACTCAGCCGCCACCTAAAGCAATCACCGTAAGTATTAATGCCAATGGTGAAGTGGCTTGGAATGCCGAAGTGATTAGTTTAGATGAGTTACAAACTCGTTTGAATGAAGCGGGTCAAGCTGAACGTAAGCCAACGGTTCAATTACGTGCAGATAAAGAAGCACGTTATGATACTGTTGCACAAGTCATGTCACGTGCGAGCGAAGCCGGGCTCAGTGATATTGCTTTCCTTAGTGATAACTAATCCGATCATTTAAAAAGCGACCTTAAGGTCGCTTTTTTATTTCTGAAATTTGCTCCAAAATAGAGATTATTCAGACTTAAGTAAGTGTTGAAACTTACTGCGTAATTTCATTAATTTGGGTGGAATCGCAAAGTTACAGTAGCCTTGTGATGGATTACGGGCAAAAAAGTTTTGGTGATATTCTTCAGCAGGGTAAAATTTTGGTGCAGGGCTCAGTTCAGTCACCATATTTAAACCATCAGCTTTGAGTTGATCAATGCTTTGTTGCGCTTGCTGTTGCTGTTCATCATTGAGGTAATAAATCACAGAACGATATTGCGTCCCGATGTCATTGCCTTGACGATTTAACGTGGTTGGATCATGGGTGGTGAAAAATACATCTAAAAGTTGTTCGAAGCTAATTTGTGTCTCATCATAATCAATCAAAATGACTTCTGCATGGTTGCTGTCACCACGACAAATATCGTCATAATTAGGGTTGTCAGTATGACCGCCTGCATAACCGCTGACCACTTTCTGCACACCTTTAAGCTGTAAAAATATGGCTTCGACACACCAAAAACATCCACCACCAAATAATGCTTGTTGCATGGTTTTATCCTGTATTTGTTTATTGTTTTTAATATAGGGGCTTTTTATGAAGCTACAATGTCTTTATTGATGGTTGAAAGTAAAAAGTCTGACTGAACAGACTTTTTATCGTTGCAATTTAGCGCGGTTGAACTGAGCTTTTAAACTGAATCAGGACATTGCCATGACGATCAAGCAATTTGAGTGTTTTACCAAATACTTGATAGTTTGCCACTTGATCTAATGCTTGGTTAAATTTTTGAGAGACATTGTTGTTGTCTAAACATGCCATTTTTGTTCCTGCCATTTGACTCAAGACTAAGCTATCTCGTCCAGCTTCATAGCTGCCCATAATACGGTTGCAGCCATCCGCGCCACTTACGCGCTTTGTTGCTGCATCAAATTGTAAGCTTGGAATGTTGTGTGCGCTGGGTGCGGTTTTAATTTCGCTATTACCAATATGTGTTGCAATCCAAGTTTTGTTTTGCAATTGAATTAAGTTTGCAGTTTCAATGGTCGAAGAGGCGTTTGGCACCGTTTCACAACCTGTAAAAGCAAGCGCTGCACCAATGATACTGATCGTTAATAATTTTTTTAACATCTTCATGTCTCATTTTTTAATTTAACTTATAGGCTATATAAGCAAAAAAAAATGTATTTAACTAGCTTTAAATGTATGTTTTTTATTTTAAAGTTGCAGTTTTATTGTGGGTTCTCGATTTTTCTTTGCGGTAAATTTTGCCGAATAAGCGCTGAATATTGTGTGCTAGAAAGATCATTTAACTCACTGACCCGTGGGTTGATATGCGCTTTTTCATACCATTGTTTCATGCTAAGGTCATGTGAAATAGCATTTAAGTCATACAGATAATTGGGTAAATAACCTGAAGCCAGTAGACGATAATCGATTGGTAAATGTTGTTTAGATACCGCTTGCACCATATCAAAGACTAGCGTGGTGCAGTTACTGGTCAGCGTGTTATACCATTTGGGCTGTTTTTTTAAGTCATTGGATTTGCGTAGATATTGTTCAAATAAAGCGCGGCTTTCTGCTTTCGACATGTTGATGGGAAAGAAATAGACCTGTTCACCACGGCTATTACTACGCGTATAAATTAAATCTTTTTCATCCGCAGCCACAAGACTGAGTTCATATTTTCTAAAAAAACCACCAATGGTCGAAAATTCTTCATTTTTTTCTTTGCGAATTTCAATCGAGAAGGTGAGTGGTCGGCTATTGGCAAAATCAAAACTCACCAAAGTATGGGCAATACGTGGTCCCATCCAGTAGGAGGTAATAATATTGACCCCTGTGATTTGCTTTAAATCAAACTGGCGAGATTCCCAGCGTTCATCATAATGACCATCTGCATGCCAATTAAAATTACGGACATTGTGTAAGGTGACAAGATCGCCTTGTTGTTCATAAGCAAGCACTTGCGCAACTTCGCGATTCCAGTCACGATCTTGTTTGGCTTCTAAGCCAAAATACCAGCATAAGCCGCAGAGCAAGCCAAGTATATACAGCAAGATATCGGTGTGACGGCTAAAGAAAGCTTGGGTAGTATAAATTCCAATAATACTGAGTGCAAAAGCAATCCAGATGCCAATCAGTATACGGGTCATCAACCCACCTAACGGTTCTTGGAACCATAAAGCAAGACACAGCCAAATAGAGGACAAAATAACAAACAGACTGAATATGGAGTGCAGTAGCCCCATACCCAAAGCAGTAAAAAATTCTGTTTTTCCAATATTATGCATATTTGACTGTGATAAATAATTCTTTGCTTTATTTTCGATATGTTGCGAACTCGAAAGCAATCCCTGTTTTGTCGTCAATATGTTGTTCCGCTGCGACCTTTTTAAATTCAGTGGGAATTTCTGGATAATAGGCATCGCCTTGAACATCAAGTTCGACATGAGTCAGTTCTAGGCGATCAGTAATATTCATGGTTTGTTTGAAAATTTCACCACCGCCAATAATAAAAATGCTGGTCGGTTTTTCAGAAGCCTGTACATCGGCAACAGCTTGAGTTAAAGCATCTTCAATTGAATACGCGACTTTTGTCCCTTCAAATGACCAGTTGTGGTCACGAGTAATGACCCAATTGACCCGTTTTGGCAGGGTACGTCCCATAGACTCTAGTGTTTTACGTCCCATGATTACGACACTACCTTGGGTGATGGCTTTAAAGTGTTTGAGATCAGCAGAAATATGCCAAGGTAAATCATTTGCTTTACCAATGCAGCGTTGTTGATCCATTGCTACAACGTGAACAACTTCTAAATTTTGAAATGTCATAAAGCTCGCCTTAATTTTGATATCCCCCAAACTTAAATTTGAAAGTCCGCCTTGATAAAGGCGGATTTCGAGGAATTATGATTTGGGGGTATAAATATGAAAAGAACCAATTAAACCGCAACAGGGGCTTTAATACCCGGATGTGATTGGTAATCGACAATTTCGAAATCTTCAAATTTAAATGCGAAGATGTCTTTGATTTCTGGATTTAATTTCAGTTGGCACAGTGGCATTGGCTCACGGCTTAATTGCAATTGTGCTTGTTCAAAATGGTTCACATATAAATGTGTATCACCACCCGTCCAAACGAACTCACCCACGTCTAAACCGCAGACTTGGGCAATCATATGAGTAAGGAGTGCATAGCTGGCAATGTTAAATGGAACACCTAAGAACACGTCTGCGCTACGTTGATACAATTGGCAAGAGAGTTTGCCGTTCTGCACAAAGAACTGGAACAGGGTGTGACAAGGTGGAAGGGCAACATTGCCCGCTTCATTTGGATTCCAACCCGAGACAATTAAACGACGTGAATTTGGATTGGTTTTAATTTCGTTGATTAACCATTGAATTTGGTCAAAACCATCTTGCTCATATAAGCCATCCGCTTTTTTCGTCGCACCAAAATTACGCCATTGATGACCGTAAACGGGACCAAGCTCGCCTTCAGGACGACCAAAACGCGCCGTTTGTTCTGCGGTTGACCATTCATCCCAAATTGAAACTTTGTTGTCTTGGAGGTATTTCACGTTGGTGTCGCCTTTGAGGAACCATAATAATTCAATCGCGATAGAGCGAAAATGAACTTTTTTGGTGGTCAATAACGGAAAACCTTGAGCAAGATTAAAGCGCATTTGATGACCAAATACAGAACGTGTACCTGTTCCAGTACGATCGCCTTTGTCGCCACCGTTGTCGAGGATGTGTTGTAAAAGGTCTAAATACGCTTTCATAAAAATTCCAAAAAGTTGAGTTCCCCTAAGCACAAACCTCATCATTGAAGGCTTGTTGCGAAAGGATCATCTAAGTCGAGTTAACCTAGCAGTCTATACTAAAATGAGGGCTTTTTTAAGCGTTAAGCATGGGCAATTGGGCTGAGGCGTGGGGCCAGAAATACCGAATTTGAATGTAATATTGCTGGGTCATGGGCTGGAATATTGAGAAAAAAGACCTATTACTGCGCTATTTGCGGAGTGAATTTTTTTGCAGATGAATTTTATTTTACTTTTACAGTACTAAAAATAAATTAAAAAATAGCCAGTTAGTGCTTCTGTGTTAACAAAGACAAAATATCTTACATATTTTATATGAAAAATTAACATTCTGGCATTACCATTCACAGCTGATAAATAATCAAGTATGTGTATTGCAAACGGTAAGTGCAGTGCTTAAAGAGAAATTAGAGGTTTGGAATGGTTTATGATCAACATGTGGATATGCACGATATTCATGCACCTACAGCAACAGAAATCATTATTCGTTCAAAAGCAGGTCAAAGCTATAAATCTACAGTAAATCCAGATGCGATCATCAGACCAGAAAAATCAAAAAATAAAAACTATACCTCTGGCAGTGCGCAGCGAATTGATATTGATAAATTCACCCAAAGATTGCAAAGTATTACCCGTCAAACCAGTTCAAAAAAATGTGCAAAAAGTATCAGGGTGGCTTTGGAGTCAGCTGGTGCGCAGTTCAAAAGCCATCCTATTGCTGCCTCGGATTGGGGCAACACCCTGATGAAAATTGGGTATAGACAAATTAACCCTAAGTTTGATGCACCTAAACAAGGGGATATTTATATTATTCGTCGAACCAATAAGCATACCTATGGTCATATTGCTGGGTTTACGGGTACGCAATGGGTGTCTGATTTTAGACAAAAAAGTTATGATGTGTATAAAGAAAGTGGTTTGACTTACCAATATTATCGCCCTGATTTTTAAGTGCTTAAATATGAGCAAATTGCTTAAAGAATAAAAGCTCCGACTGGGGCTTTTATTCTTTAAGCTGACCAAGAAATGTGTCACAAGGGTAATACCAGTCAGTTAAGGATTTTAGAAATAAAGTCCTTAGTTTTTAGTTATTCATGACGGAGTCTTATATTTTTAAATTAACTACTTGGAGCTCATCTATTACTTTGGATAAGCCCAAAGTAATCAAAGGCATTTGTCATCCGCAAAACTCGCCAAATCCCTTTTATTGATTAATAAATCGCAAAAACCTTACTTTTTTAAAATAGTTTTGCCTCGAACAGTTGCGGATGACGTTTCCGCGTGTCCAATAACATCATGAGTTTAAAAAATAAAATGCCAGTCAATTTTTTAACTGACTGGCATTAGTTACAAGGGCACTTGTTATTGGGGGCTTTTAGCTTAAGGTAACGGTTTGATTGGACTACCGCCTAAAGCCTGCATCAAGGTGACATAGGCATTGTATTGGCTTTGCTTAGTTTGTACTAAAGACAGTTGTGCATTACGCGTGGTGGCTTGTGCATCTAATAGATTTTTAAGTGCAATGGCACCGTTACGATAACGCACTTCAGTTAAACGCTCAGTTTTTTCAGCAAGTAGGACATTGCGTTCTTGCAGCGCCACTTGTTTATTCAATTCAGTCCGTGCCGACAACGCATTTTCAACATCAGCAAATGCTTGATACAAGGTTTGACGATATTGAAGAATCGATTTTTCATAATCCAAATCACTGATTGCCAAATCTTTTTTCATATCGTTGTATTGCAAAAACGGTAAACTCAGGCTTGCGCCCAAAGTTAAAGCCGGATTTTGCAATAGATTGCTTAACGATGTACTGGATGAACCTAAATTGCCAGTCAAGCTGATTGACGGGTAATAACTGGCTTTGGTGGCATCTTTGCTGGCTAAGGTTTTACGTAAACGTAATTCGGCAGCCTGTAAGTCTGGACGACGCGCAAGCAAGTCCGCAGGTAAGCCTGCTGCAATGTTGGGCAGCCCAATACGCGGTAAGCGAGTGGGTTCTTGAATATTGAGTTGCTGTACGGGCATGTGCAGTAAAACGGCCAAAGCAGTACGTGCTTCTACGCGCTGCTGTTCAATTTGACTTAACGTGGCTTTTTGGCTTTGTACGGCTTGTTCCGCAGAGGTCAGGTCTAAACCTGACACTGCACCCGCACGATATTGGGTACGCACCAGTTCATAAGTTTTCTGTGTGCTGGCTAGGTTTTGCTGCGCAATTTGATAACGCTCATTGAGATAACCCAATTGCCAATATAAGTTGGCAGTGGTCGCAATTAAGCTTTGCGCGGTACTTTGCAAGTCTTGTTCAGTTGCCAGTGCTTCCCAACGTGTTGCTTCTGTTTGGTTCGCAAGTTTTCCAAACAAGTCCAATTCATAGCTGACACCACCGCTCAGTGACAAGCCACGTGAAGAGTCATCACCTGAATTTAGTTCAATATTGTGCCCCGCAGAGATACTTGAGCTGACACGTGGGCCTTGTTTATTTTGCGCTAAGCCTGCTTGTAATCGTGCTTGCTGTAAATTAATCCCTGCAACGGCTAAATCAGTATTGCTGCTGAGGACTTGATTGACCAATTGATTGAGCTGAGTATCACCAAATAAAGTCCACCATTGATCTGCATAAACATTGGCATGCACTTGTTGGCTTATGACTTTACTGTTTTGAAAATGATTTGGGATGTTTACACTCGGTTGTTGATACGGTGTTTTCACCACCGCAGCGCAACCGACCAGCGAACTACTCAATATGAGGGCCGTGGCAAGTTTGCTAAAATTCATCTGCATTTTTGAGTATCCTTATTCGCGAGAAAGTGCATCTACAGGATTTAACTGTGCTGCATTACGGGCAGGGATAAAGCCAAAGATAATCCCAATCATGCTTGAACAAACGAAGGCTGCAATAATAGAGGTGGTTGAATAGGCCATTTGGAAAGTATCACTGGCAAAATGACCAATCAACTGTCCAATACCTAAAGATAAAAGTACGCCTAAGATACCGCCTAAAATACACACCAATACTGCTTCAATCAGGAACTGTTGCAAGATGTCACTTTGCCGTGCCCCAACCGCCATACGTACGCCAATTTCTTGAGTTCGTTCCGTTACTGAAACCAGCATAATATTCATTACACCAATTCCTCCAACAATCAATGAAATGACCGCGATTGCAGAGACGAGCAGGGTCATGGTTTGTGTGGTCTGCTGAATGGTTTCTCGAATACTGTCCGAATTTTGGGTAAAGACATCTTGCGCACCATGACGTTGCACCAATAAATTTAGAATGGCATTTTCAGCGGCAGCACTTGGATATTCATCCTTCACACGGACAATGATGCTGCGGACATTCGACTGTCCCAGCATACGGCTCATGACGGTCGAGTAGGGGAGGTAAACATTTAAGCTGTCAGAATTTCCCATCATTGATTTTTGCGCTTCAATCACGCCAATAATACGACTCGGCACACTGCCCAAAAGGATGACTTGACCTACAGGATTCGTCCCATCGCTAAAGAAGGTTTTTTGGGTGTTGTCATCAATCACCACATCTTGAGCACGTTCAGTCACGCCTTCTTTGTCAAAAGGTTGTCCAGATTGAAAAGTCATGCCTCTGACATAGAAAAAGTCTTCACTTACTCCATTTACCGTGGCAGATGCCTCAGTATCTTTAAATCGGGCCGTAACGCTGCTGGTGACGGAAGGGCTGACCCCATCGACATAAGGCTGCTCAGCTAAAGCTTCACCATCGGCAGGAACCAAGGTTTTGACTTGGGCTGTTTTAGAGTTGTCGCCAAAACCACGACCTTGGAATACGGTAATGGTGTTGGTGCCTAAGCTACTAATATTTTCTAAAATTTGTTTTTGCGAGCCATTTCCAAGTGCCACCACTGAAACGACCGATGCAATGCCAATAATAATCCCAAGCATGGTCAGGAAGGTCCGCATACGGTGCGCATTCATGGCCAATAATGCCATGCGAAAGGCTTCAGCCAGTCGATCTGCTGCTGAACGCCAAGAAGGCGTTTTCTTTTGTGGTGTGCGATCGAGTTGCTGCTTTTCAAGTACTTCGCCATCCGACTCAGGCACATTGACACGATCGGAAATAATATTACCGTCACTAATTTCAATAATGCGTGAGGCATTTTTTGCCACGTTCATGTCGTGGGTAACGAGGATGATGGTATGACCTTTGGCATTGAGTTCACGTAAAATACGTATTACTTCAATACCACTGTTTTTATCCAATGCACCTGTGGGTTCATCGGCTAAGATCACATCACCGCCGTTCATTAATGCACGCGCAATCGAAACACGTTGTTGCTGACCGCCTGAAAGTTGACTGGGGCGGTTTTGGGTTTTTTCAGCTAGACCTAAATCAGAAAGCAGTTGGGTTGAGCGTTGTTGTCGTGCAGAGGCATCGACCCCTGCATAAATGGCTGGAACTTCGACGTTGCCTGCGGCAGTCAAATCGCCCAATAAGTGATAACGCTGAAAAATAAAACCAAAATATTCACGACGTAGTTGTGCGAGTTCATCAGCTTCTAATTTGCGTGTTTCACGCCCTTTGACCTGATAACTGCCCGCTGTGGGTTGATCTAAACATCCGAGAATGTTCATTAGGGTGGATTTACCCGAACCCGATTGCCCAACAATGGCGACCAGTTCTCCAGCATAAATCTCTAAATTGATGCCCTTTAGAATCTGAATGGTGTTTTCCCCAGCAGGGAATTCACGAGTCAGATCGGTGACCTTGAGCAAAGGTGCTTGATTTTGACTCATGATTACATTCTCATTGGACCAGCGCCTGCGCGGTTACTACGTTTTGCAGCATCATTTGAGGTGTCTGAAGCATCTGCAATCACCACTTTGTCACCTTGTTTTAAGCCTTTGATGATTTGGGCAGTGACGCGATTATTTAAGCCCACCAATACCGCTTGAGGTTTTGCTGTGCCATCGGCTTGAACCACGCGAACCATAGATAAAGACGCTTTACCTTGTTCGATGAGTGATTTTTCTTCCGCAGATAGCTCGAGACGTTTCGGACGATTTGTCTGAGTTTGATCGGTTGAACTTTTCGCTGTTGGTTCTTTTGCTGTATCGCTACGTTTCGCTTGAGAACGGTTTGAGCCTTGTATTGCTGCTGCAGGAATGGTTAAGACATTTTTGGCTTCATTGAGAATGATATAAACTTGTGCCGTCATATCAATGCGTAATTTGCCATCTTCATTCGGTACATCAAATAATGCGTTGTAATAAATCGCAGTACTAGACGATGATGTACTACTGGTTTCAGTATTAATTGAATCCGGTGCAGGTTCTACTTGGCGTAATTTTGCATAATGTTTTTTATCGCTATTGCCCAAAGTGGTGAAATAAACGATCTGACCTTGTTCAACTTTCATGACATCGGCTTCAGAAATTTCAGCCTTAATGGTCATGGTGTCAAGTTTTGCTAATTTAACAATGGTGGGTGCACTTTGGTTGGCATTTACGGTTTGACCTTCTTCAGTCACAATCGCAACAATCGTGCCGTCCATTGGCGCAATAATTTGGGTATAGCCCAAATCTTCTTTGGCTGTTGCAAGCGTTAAGCGAGATTGTTCGATTTGTGCATTAATGGCCAAAATATCCGCTTGTGCCGTTTTATAGCTGGCCAATGCTGACTCTAATTCTGCACGAGATGTTGCATCTTGTGCATACATGGCTTGTTGACGCTGATATTCAGATTGTACTTTGGCCAGATTGGCTTGTTTGACTGCCAATTGAGCTTGTTGGTTTTTAATACTGGCTTCAGCGGTTTTTAAATCATTTTCCTGACGAATCGAATCAATTTGAGCAATCAGCTGACCTTGTTTCACTGGGTCACCTAATTTGACATACATTTTTTTTACCTGACCTGAAACCTGAGCACCAACACTGACCATTTTGGTCGCTTCAAGTACGCCTGTGGCAAGCACAGAATCTTCAATATCACCACGTACAACTTCAGAGCTAATATATTGGGGCTGCTGCTGCTGAGGTTTAAAGAAAAACCATGCAGTAACTGCAATAGCCAGAATACAGACCACAGCAACGATTATTTTGGATGGTTTTATTTTTGGCATAGTGATCGTAAGAATTCAAAAAATTAAATAGAGTATAAAAGTTAAATAAGGATAAAACGTGAACTTTTTAAAAACAAATGAGAATTGTTTTCTCTTGGGATGAATTTGCTCAAGATAGAATAGATCAATTTCTAGATGATCCGTTTCGATGATTATCAGCAGGCTCATGCCGATATACTCAGTAAAATAGACAGTGACCTAACTGAGGTTTAAATGTGATATTAAAATATTTTTTTACATAATTTCTATAAAATTTCATTCATATTTTTTAAAGCCATAATTCAGAATATTGTTTGTGAATTTGATGCACTCTTATTTTTAGCTTGTTTGTAAATATGCTCAAAAGTCTTGCTGTGAGAAGAGATATTTGAAAAACCAGCTGAACTGTCGGTGCTGTAATGGTTTTATATTGCCAATTATTGCTGATTTTTGAATCTGAAAATTTAGCGGGTTATTTTCTATAAATACCTAAAAAATCTATATTTTATCTGTAGATTTAAATAAAAAAAACTTGTAAGATTAAAACCATAAAATAATTATGGGATTAATGGTAAAAACATTAAGCATCATAATTGTGCGAAAAATCATTACTTTAATACGGACATTTGTGAGGGGATAAAGCATGGAGTGGAATGAAAGTTATAATATTGGAATCGATGTGATTGATAATCAGCATCGCCAAATTTTAGATTATATTAATAGATTAGAACAAATCAGAATCTGTGGGCAGCGCGATAAAATTAAAGAAGTTTTAGATGATTTAATTGATTATACCCAGTCACATTTTAGCTTCGAAGAAAACTTACTTGAACAAGTGCGTTATCAGTATTTACCTTCCCATAGAGGTATACATGAATTATTTGTTAAACGACTGAATGATTATCGGCATAAATTTGATCAGGGGGAATCTGTTGAAAATGATTTGTATCGATTGCTGTCAAAGTGGTTGATTAATCATATTCAACATGATGATCAAGATTATGTCGATGCGGTGCGTGATAATATGCTGCATTATTTACGCGCACAAGAACAGAAAAAGGGTAAAAGTTGGTTTTCACGTTTTTTCAACTAAGTAGTCGATGATCAAAATAAGCTTTTACCACACATGCTGCTAATGGCTTGTAGTATTAGATGTTCAGAGTTTTCTTTGGACATCCCTTTAATAGCAGCATCAATTCTCATCAATAGTTGGGGCCAAGTCAGAAAACAGTTTGGGTTGAGCCGTCTAAGAGCTTGTTGATATTGACTGACTTTATTTTTCCAAATACCCAGTTGTAGGGCATTTTGTGGTTGCTCAAACAATTGCATCAGTAAGCGCATTTCTTTGCTAATGCTCCATAAAATCAGACTCATGGGTTCGCCTGAGGCAACCAAATATTGAAAAATTTTAATTGCTTGGGCTAAGTTTCCAGCAAGAAGTGCATCATTTAAGTCGTAGGTGGTATAGCGCGATTGATCCTGTAAACAGGAGTACAAATGGTCAATCTGAATGATATCTACATCGGCAAAAGTATCACTGACGCGCATGAGACTGTTTTTTGCCGCCAGTAAATTGTGCTCATGGTGCTGCTCAAGCCATTGCCAAGCATCGCTGGCCAATTTAATCCCGAGCTTTTCTGCCTCAATGCTTAAAATCCGTTGTCGATCTTGTGGATAGTTGGCAGTCAGAGGCACAGTGACGCCATTGGCATCCACGACTTGGAAAAAACTGGATTTTAAACTGCTGCTGTCTTGTTTGGGCATCACCACCAGCAACAGGTTTTGCTCATTGTGTTGAATATAGTTTTTCAGCAGTTTAAGACTACTGGCATCTGGCTTAATATTGCCATGTACTTCAATTGCCAATTGAGTGGAAAAGAGCGATAAGCTATTTAAAGCATTAAAAACATTTTTCCAATCACTGACATTGTTAATGTCATAGCGCTGCCGTTCAATTTCTTGTTTGTGCCAACTTTGACGAAAAGCATCCAGTAAATTTTGTTCAAGTAATGGCTCTTGACCATACATAATCCAAGCGCCGCGAGCTTCGTCAACACGTTTCAGTGCTTGTGGATAGTCAAGTTTCATAACTACAAGTCTATATTTAAGGTTGTGTTGCTGGAAGGGTCGGTTTGGTCACAACTTTCGGTAAACGATTGGATGAAATTTGACGCACAATTTGCTGTGCTACATCATCCACAATCACTTGGTTTAAAAACTTTTGTTCTTGGTCATCTGTGTTTACTGTTGCCACATCATATTGATAGCTACGTGAAGCGGTAATGGTTCGAGCTTCAGTCACAGGATGACCTTGTGCATCTTCAATACGGAAAGTCACAGTTAAACGCAGTAAAGTTTCTACCAATTTACCGTTAAGCTCTTGACGTTGTGGAGTGTATTCCAGTACGCGTAACACATAAGCATCGGAATTATTGCTCAGCTGAATACCCGTTGCACCCAAATAAATCGCCAGTTTTTCGTGTAATTCTTCGGTGTTATTTGGCAGTGCTAAACTCATTTTAGAGTACGCGGCAGGGGCAGTCGTTGGGTTCATGCCTTTTAAATGGAAACCACAACCGACTAAGCTGGCACTTAGCCCCAAAGTTAATACAACCGCTGCAACACGTTGAACTAAGTGCATGCTTTTTCCTCTGTTTTATCCCAAAGATGGGTAAATGAATTTCTGAGTTGATTGTAAAGTCAAAGCCCGTTGATTGACAACGGGCTTTGTTTGGCTTTTGTTTTATTTCCTTTTAGTTCCCTCTCCTTTGTTAAAGGAGAGGGCTAGGGAGAGGATTTATTCTCTACTCCCTCATCCTAAACCTTCTCCCTCAGGAAGAAGGAACTCTAAAGGCTTTAAACTACCAAGTTGACTAATTTATTCGGCACCACAATTTCTTTCTTGGTTGGACCTGTTAAGAATTGTTGTACTTCAGGCAATGCTTTGGCTTGCGCTAAAATATCTTCTTTAGAGAGATCAACAGACACTTCCAACTTACCACGAAGTTTACCATTTACCTGTACCACAATGGTTTGCGTATTACGGGTTAAGGCAGACTCATCTACAGCAGGGAATAGGGTTTCAGTTAACTCAATACCGAACTGTGCCAATAAGGTCTGACTTAAGTGCGGTGCAAAGGGTGCAAGTAAAGTGAGCAAGCTAATAATGGCATCGCGTTCAACCGCAACGTCATGATCATCTTTGGCTTCAAACTTGTTGCATGCATTTAATAATTCCATTTGCGCTGCAATGGCGGTATTAAATGCATGACGACGTTCAATGTCATCACCGACTTTTTGGATGGTTTCGTGTGTTTTGCGACGTAAGTCTTGTGCCGCTGATGACAAGTTAGCTGTGTCAATGACAGCAGCATGGTTGCCTTTTTCTAAGAAACCTGTGGTTAAACGCCATACACGTTTCAAGAAGCGGTTTGCACCTTCCACACCGGCATCAGACCATTCAAGCGATTGATCAGGAGGGGCCGCAAACATCATAAATACACGTGCCGTATCTGCGCCGTATTGGTCAATAATGGCTTGCGGGTCGATGCCATTATTTTTCGATTTCGACATTTTTTCTTGACCGCCAACCACAACTGGCTCGCCATCACCCATGTATTTTGCAGAAAGAATACGACCTTTTTCGTCTTTTTCTAATTCAATGTCCGCAGGGTTAAACCACGTTTTTTTGCCAGATTCGGCTTCACGATAGAAGGTATCGGCTAAAACCATACCTTGCGTCAGCAAGTTGGTAAAAGGTTCGTTGCCTTGAACGACGCCTTCATCACGCATCAATTTATGGAAGAAGCGGGCATACAATAAATGTAAGATCGCATGTTCTACACCACCAATATATTGGTTCACAGGTAACCAAGATTGCGCAGCTTCTGGTTTAACCAAACCACCCGTAAAATCTGGAGATGCATAACGTGCATAATACCAAGATGATTCTACAAAGGTATCTAAAGTATCTGTTTCACGACGTGCATCTGCACCACAACATGGGCAACTTGTCTCATAGAATTCGGGCATTTTATTGAGCGGATTGCCTGAACCATCTGGAACCACGTCAGTTGGTAAAATGACTGGAAGCTGTTCTTCAGGTACAGGTACTTGACCACAAGTGTTACAGTTAATCATTGGAATTGGACAACCCCAATAACGCTGACGAGAAACACCCCAATCACGTAAACGGAATTGAACTTTAGTATTTGCCAGTTTTTGTGGTTCTAATTTGGCAATAAGCGCATCAAACGCAGCTTGGAAAGCTAAGCCATCAAATTCGCCAGAATTAACCAAAGTCCCTTCTTTAGAGCCGTACCATTCTTGCCATTCGGTTGCAGAGAAATCTTGATCTTCTGCACCTTTTGCATCAATGACTTGTTTGATGTTTAGACCAAATTTATTGGCAAACTCAAAGTCACGTTCGTCATGGGCAGGAACAGCCATCACTGCACCTGAACCGTATGACATCAACACATAGTTGGCAATCCAAACAGGAACGGCTTCGCCCGTTACTGGATGCTTCACAGACAAGCCCGTTGCCATGCCTTTTTTCTCGGCAACAGCAAGATCGGCTTCGGCAACTGAACCCATACGGCATTCTTCAATAAATGCTTTGAGTTCAGGGTTGTTTTCAGCAGCTTTCATGGCTAGTGGATGTTCAGCAGCAACCGCCACGTACGTGACACCCATTAAGGTATCGCCACGCGTGGTATACACCGTTAAATCATCGGCATACATGTCAGGATTGGCTGAAGGGAAGGTGATTTCCATACCCTGTGAACGACCAATCCAGTTACGTTGCATGGTCAAGACTTGTTGTGGCCAACCGTCTTTTAATGTATCTAAATCATCTAATAATTCTTGTGCATAATCGGTAATGCGGAAGTAATACATTGGGATATCACGTTTTTCAACCAATGCGCCCGAACGCCAACCCCGACCATTTTCAACTTGCTCATTGGCAAGCACGGTCTGATCTACAGGATCCCAGTTTACGGTTGAAAGTT
Organism: Acinetobacter sp. ANC 4973; assembly: GCF_002135275.1. Taxonomy (NCBI): domain Bacteria; kingdom Pseudomonadati; phylum Pseudomonadota; class Gammaproteobacteria; order Moraxellales; family Moraxellaceae; genus Acinetobacter; species Acinetobacter sp. ANC 4973. The sequence continues at coordinate 126,025 of NZ_NEGM01000002.1, read as the reverse complement.
TGCGATAAATCAAACCTTTCTTATACAGCTGTACAAATAACCATTGTTCCCAGTGATAATACTCTGGGGTACACGTTGCAAATTCACGATCCCAATCGACTGAAAGACCTAATTTTTTCAATTGATCACGCATATAAGCGATGTTTTCAAACGTCCATTTTGCAGGTGCAACTTGGTGTGCAATGGCTGCATTTTCAGCAGGTAGACCAAAAGCATCCCAACCCATCGGTTGCAGGACAGTTTCACCTTTGAGACGGTGGAAACGGCTAATCACGTCGCCAATGGTATAGTTACGCACATGACCCATATGCAGCTTGCCACTTGGATAGGGGAACATCGAGAGGATATAACGATGTTTACCTTCTACAGTGTCGGCAACTTTAAAGGCTTTGCGAGTTTCCCAGTCTTGTTGGACAGTGGATTCAATCGCGCTCGCTTGATATTCAGGGTCAATGTGAGAAGTAGTCATATACGTATATTAAGAACAATGGTTAAAAAGTTTGTTGCACAGCATAGCGCAAAATGCACTAAAAAGTGAATTTTGCGCCTGACATAAAGCAGAAAATATTGAAGTTTTTTAGCCAGCAAAATCATTTCATGGGTGAAACCCGAAATTGATTACTCTCTCACAATTGATGCCTTAGTTGGATTGGATGGACGCTCTACCTCTTGTCCCACATTTAATCCAGCATTTGCAGTAGCGACTCCAGTATTTACATGATTTTTAATTTCTTTTGAGGCATGATTTTCTTCAGCTGTTTCTGTCGCAGAATTTTTAGCCTGTTGAGTATGATTGTTTGAACCGTATGTCGCTATTTTCCCTTTTTTCTGTGCAGATTTGGGTGGTGGGGTTGCGGTGTAATGGGTCGAACCTTTTGCATCCACCCATTTGTAATATTCTTTCGCAAAGCTGCTGGTCGAACTTAGGCTGAAGCTCAAGCATAGCGCCATGAATCCAAACTTGATAAAAGGTAATGACATGAAAAAGAAGTCCTTGTTGTAATAATGCGTGCGGATTGAGTCTAAAATTTAATCAGAATTTCAGTTCTATATTTTATATGGTTTTTATTAATTTGTAGAAAAAAAGATAAGCTGAGCAATGTAATTGATGTTTGAACTAGGCATAAATCATCATTCAGTGAGCACGCATTTTTAAAGCATAAATCATTAATTTTTAATTCATTTTTGATCTGGTCATTGATATTTTTACATGAAAATAATAGCTCTCTTTTGAGTGACAGCAGATGTTGTTTAACTTTGCAGCAAATGCATTCGGCTCAAAACCAATAAAACATTAAATTTATTTATTTAATTTATAATATTTTTTTATTAATAGGTCTTTAAGCTTAATGGGGTTATTGGTTGTTCAAATAAAATTGCAGATGAAAACATTAAACCTGAAAAGGGGTGTTTAGCTTAAAAAATAAACGGTCTGTAAATAAACAGAAAAAAGCCAATTTTTAAACTTGACTTTAATAGGGGAAACCACAAAAATGCGGACTGTAGTTTTATATGTGTTTATTTGATCACCCTTCGAATAAATGTCATGTCATGCAATGGGCATTCTCTCTAGCCGAGAAAATGAACAAAGTAAGCCACGAAATGTGTTTATCCCAACACGTTTTAGATCTCATATTGCTTAAACAGCAAACAGATCAGAATTTTTTCCTATTGCTGCGAAAACTATGAAATATGTGTGCTATAACAGAGCTCACAATCAATGAATGAAACACTGTTTATGTCTCTCATAATACAGTGAAAAAAGATTAGGGTGAATCACGTTGGAACTTTTATCTGGTGGTGAAATGCTTGTTCGCGCATTGGCGGACGAAGGCGTTGAGCATGTTTTTGGATACCCAGGCGGCGCAGTATTACATATTTATGATGCGCTCTTTCAACAAGACAAAATCAATCATTACCTTGTGCGTCATGAGCAAGCTGCTGGTCATATGGCAGATGCTTATTCACGTGTAACAGGTAAAACTGGTGTTGTTCTCGTCACATCAGGCCCAGGCGCAACCAATACTGTAACGCCAATTGCAACGGCATATATGGACTCAATCCCAATGGTGATTTTGTCTGGTCAGGTTGCAACACATTTAATTGGCGAAGATGCATTCCAAGAAACAGACATGGTGGGCGTTTCTCGTCCGATTGTGAAACATAGTTTCCAAGTACGTCATGCGAGTGAAATTCCCGCAATTATTAAAAAAGCATTTTATATTGCATCTTCAGGTCGTCCAGGCCCTGTGGTTGTTGATATTCCTAAAGATGCAACCAATCCTGTCGATAAGTTCGCTTACGAATATCCTGAAAAAGTAAAGATGCGTTCTTATCAGCCACCCCATCGTGGTCATTCAGGTCAAATTCGTAAAGCCATTGAAGAATTAATTGGTTCCGAACGTCCAATCATTTATACCGGTGGTGGTGTTGTTCAAGGCAATGCATCTGCGTTATTGACTGAGCTTGCACATCTTCTAAATTACCCAGTAACCAATACCCTTATGGGCTTGGGTGGCTTCCCTGGTGATGATGAACAGTTTGTTGGTATGTTGGGCATGCATGGTACGTATGAAGCCAATATGACCATGCATAATGCAGACGTTATTTTGTGTATCGGTGCTCGTTTCGATGACCGTGTCACCAACAATCCTGCAAAATTCTGTCCAAATGCGAAAGTAATTCATATTGATATCGATCCAGCGACGATTTCAAAAACCATCATGGCACATATCCCAATCGTGGGCGCAGTAGAACCTGTACTTCAAGAGATGTTGGTTCAATTGAAGCAAATGAATGTTTCTAAACCAAATCCTGAAGCGATTTCGGCTTGGTGGTCTCAAATCAATGAATGGCGCAAAGTTCATGGCTTGCGTTATGAAGCGGGTACAAATGGTGTAATGAAGCCACAACAAGTGGTTGAAGCAATGTATAAAGTGACAAACGGTGAAGCGATTATTACTTCAGACGTTGGTCAGCATCAAATGTTCGGTGCAAACTACTACAAATACAAACGCCCACGTCAATGGATTAACTCTGGTGGTTTAGGGACAATGGGTGTGGGCTTGCCTTATGCAATGGCGGCAAAACTTGCCTTCCCAGATCAACAAGTAGTATGTGTTACTGGTGAAGCATCGATTCAGATGTGTATCCAAGAATTATCTACCTGTAAGCAGTATGGCTTAAATGTAAAAATTCTTTGCTTGAATAACCAAGCTTTGGGCATGGTTAAACAATGGCAAGATATGAATTACGAAGGTCGTCATTCAAGCTCTTATGTTGATTCACTGCCTGATTTTGCCAAACTCATGGAAGCGTATGGTCACGTGGGTATTCAAATTGACCATGCAGATGAGCTTGAATCTAAGCTTGAAGAAGCGATGGCAATTAATGATAAATGCGTGTTCATTAATGTCATGGTTGATCGTACCGAACATGTTTACCCGATGTTGATCGCGGGTCAATCGATGCAGGATATGTGGTTAGGAAAAGGAGAGCGTACGTCATGAGACATATTATATCGGTACTCGTTGAAAACGAAGCTGGTGCGCTTTCTCGTTTAGTGGGTTTATTTTCTCAACGTGGTTATAACATTGAGACTTTAAATGTCGCACCGACTGAAGATCCAACCATGTCGCGTTTAACCCTAACCACCTATGGTGATGACCATAAAATTGAGCAAATCACCAAGCAACTGAATAAATTGGTTGAAGTGGTGAAAGTGGTTGATTTGTCTGAAGGCGCGCACATTGAACGTGAACTCATGTTGATTAAAGTAAAATCACTTGGGGCGGCACGTGCAGAGATTAAACGTACTGCGGATATTTTCCGTGCGCAAATTGTGGATGTTACGCCGACGACCTATACCATCCAAATTGCGGGTACAACTGAAAAACTCGATGGTTTTATTGATGCGCTTGCAGAAAATACTATTCTTGAAGTGGTGCGTTCAGGTGTTTCAGGCATCGCACGTGGCGAAAAAGTTTTAACTATTTAATCAATTTTAATTTTATTCACACATTCTACTCATCTTGTAGATGAGGTTCCAAGCCAATGAATACCAATAAGATCATTGGCTTGGGAAACAGGAAACAAAAGCATTTAAGCGGAGACAGCAATGCAAATTTTTTATGATAAAGACTGTGACTTATCGATCATTCAAGGTAAAAAAGTAGCGATCATTGGTTACGGTTCACAAGGTCATGCGCATGCGCTTAACCTTAAAGATTCTGGCGTTGACGTAACTGTTGGTTTACGTGCTGGTTCTACTTCTTGGAAGAAAGCTGAAAATTCAGGTCTTAAAGTATCTGAAGTTCCTGCTGCTGTTGCTCAAGCTGACGTAGTCATGATCTTGACTCCAGATGAGTTTCAATCACAACTTTATCGTGACGTGATTGAACCAAACATCAAGCAAGGTGCAACTTTAGCATTTGCGCATGGTTTCTCGATTCTTTATAACCAAGTTGTACCACGTGCTGACTTAGACGTAATTATGGTTGCTCCAAAAGCACCAGGTCACACTGTACGTTCTGAATATCAACGTGGTTCAGGTGTACCTGATTTAATCGCGATTCACCAAGATGCCTCTGGTAATGCACGTAATGTTGCACTTTCTTATGCTTCAGGCGTGGGTGGTGGTCGTACAGGTATCATCGAAACTTCATTCCGTGAAGAAACTGAAACTGACCTTTTTGGTGAGCAAGCAGTGCTTTGTGGTGGTGCGGTTGAATTGGTTAAAATGGGTTATGAAACGCTTGTTGAAGCGGGTTATGCTCCAGAAATGGCGTATTTCGAATGCTTGCACGAACTTAAATTGATCGTTGACTTGATGTTCGAAGGCGGTATCGCGGACATGAACTATTCAGTGTCGAACAATGCTGAATATGGCGAATATGTAACGGGTACTGAAGTAATTAACGAACAGTCTCGTGAAGCAATGCGTAATGCATTGAAACGTATCCAATCTGGTGAATATGCGAAAATGTTCATTAACGAAGGTGCGATGAACTACCCATCTATGACTGCACGTCGCCGTCAAAATGCTGCACATGGTATTGAAGTAACAGGTAACAAGTTACGTGCGATGATGCCTTGGATTCAAGCGAACAAAATCGTAGACAAAGAAAAGAACTAAGTTCTAATTTCTAAGTTAAAAAGCCCTTGTTTTATAATAGGGGCTTTTTTTATACAAAGTTGTACCTTTCCTCCTTGCGCTTCATTCAAAGCAGTGCTTTGAATTCGCTCATACCTTGGATTTAAGCAAAAAAAATCGTAGACAAAGAGAAAAACTAAGTTTTTTATTGTGTATCGATTAAAAAAAGGCCGCTCATTTGAGCGGTTTTTTTGTGATACATTAGGCATAACAGTTTGCATTGTTGAGTGTATTGAATCATGAAAACGAAATTGTTACTTTGTCTTGCTACGCTGGTTTTTTCTAACATCAGTCATACTGAAATAGTGAATGCGACGGAATTAAAGCCATTCAGTAATGTCCGTGTTTCTATGCAACGCATGTTACATTCGAAAGAAGGGCGCCATTTCCTTAGTTTATATGCTGGCATTTGGAATCCGCATGCGACTTTATACGACTTTGTTTATCAGCAGGAGATTAATTTAAAAGGGTTGCAAAAAGGCGATCAGCTGACGTTGAAATCGGTTGACTCAGATCAGATTGAAAATGGGCAATATCAATTCACAGGGCTACTGGATTCAAATACGGGCGACCTGAAGGCACAACTTTTGAAATCTGATCATAGTTTTGAGCAATCCATTCAGTTTGAGCCTGCAATCAAAATATTAAATAAACCCAATTTTGTTTTTAAATTTTATGGTCTAGACAACCTGAGTGAGCCTTATAGTACGGTACTAAAACAGCTGGATATCGTGAATAAAAATAACAATGCGGTTGTGCAAAGTTTGACAGGCTTTACTGCATATCCAAAAAGTATCGGTTATATGGATATTAATTTTGATGGGTATTATGACATTGTATTGTCAGATATTTCACAAGCTCGATTGATTAAAGACAGGCGTTATATTTACTGGATGTATAACCCAAAAACACAACAATTTCAACGTTCCCCTCAACTTGAAAAGATCGTAGGATTTCCTAATTTGCACGGGGAAAAGCAGCAAATTGATTTTGGAAGTGGGCAATTATATCAAGTTGAAAATGGCTTGTTAAATCGGATTGAATAGCCAATTTTATCTAGATCAGGGTGTGGTTAAGGCATAGTTTTATAGATATTCATATGTCTTGGATTGATTTTATGTACTGCAAATAAGCTGGATAATTCATTTTTGATTAAAAATACTTTTATGATTCGGGTTCATGTTTGGTTGGGTGGTATAGATAAAAATGTGGAAACACTTGTACTTGAAGAAGATAAGAAAATATACAGAGTGTCTGACTTTAAATAGCTTGGAATTAAAAAATAGGACTTTTTGCTCAGCATCTGGTCAAGCAAGATTTTTGTTTGGTGTCTATGAACCCGTTCAGGCTGAGAAGCACAAAAAGCCTTAGAAACGCAGCGGTGAATAACTGTGTTTGGATTTGTCTTGAATGTTGAAGTCATCAGACATGTCAATAAAGTGTCATCTAAAAATCATCAAACTGAAAGAAACAACATCTAAACTCATTTTAAAATAACGATATAGGTGTTGTATGACAAATTTGTATGCGACCAGCCTGCTCAAACAACAAGATTTTCCTGAAAGTTTTCAATTTTATTTTAAAAAAAGTAAGCAAGATCATGTACGTGAGGAAATACAAGTTTTACAAGACTTGGTTCGACCACGCTTAAAAATAGCCATCGTCACAGAAACCTGGTCGCCAGAAATTAATGGTGTCGCACTCTCTTTGTTACAACTCTGTAAAGGCCTGCAAAAACAAGGTCATAAAATCTTATTGATCCGACCCGAGCAAAAGCAGTCGTGTCAGGAATTTTTGCCCAATAAAGAATGTTTAGTCAAAGCACAATCTATTCCTAAATATCCATCTTTACAGTTTGGTTGGCCGCAATTTTTAAAGGTCTCGAATGCACTGGACGCTTTTGCACCGAATGTGGTGCATATTGTGACAGAGGGTCCCTTGGGTTTAAGTGTTTTACAGGCAGCAAAAGCAAAAGGAATTCCTGTTTCAAGTGGTTTCCATTCACCATTTCAAGAGTTTAGTCGCTTCTTTGATTTGGCCTTTCTGGTTAAGCCAATTCAGCATTATTTACGTTGGTTTCATAACAATACACAAATGACCTGTATTCCAAGTAAAGAGACAGAATATATTTTAAGACAGTTTGGAGTGTGTTGTCCGTTGGTGGTTGTGGGACGTGGTGTAGATATTGCATGTTTTTCTCCAGAACATTATTCGAATGTGCTGCGTCAACAATGGAAGGTCACTTCAGAAACCAAGGTCATGCTGTATGTGGGGAGGTTATCTCCTGAAAAGGAAATTGATGTTTTGGTGAATGCTTATCGGGCAATGAAGCAAAGAGTGGAACAGGATATAAAATTGGTCATTGTGGGTGATGGGCCAGATCGTGGTCGTTTAGAAATGCTATGCCAAGGTAGTGATGTTATTTTTACGGGCGTTTTAACTGGTTTGAATTTGGCGCAAGCGTATGCAAGTGCAAATATTTTTGTCTTTGCCAGTCAGGTTGAAACTTTTGGCAATGTGGTGCTTGAGGCAATGGCAAGCGGTTTACCCATTATTGCATATGATTATGCGAGTGCACATTTACATGTCAAACAGGGTGAAACAGGTTGGTTAAGTCCCTTAAGTGATGTGACAAGTTTGATTCAGTCAATCTATACCTTACCTAATAATCAGCAGTTGAAATGTATGGGACTTCAAGCGCGAAAAACGGTACAGCATATTGGTTGGCAATACCCAGTACATCAGTTTGAAGAAGCATTGTATGGGGTGGTGAAGGAGATACAAATGACATCCTAAATTTTAAGCCAAAGCTTAAAGGAGAATCATGATGAATTTAAAAAAAGTAAAAATAACGGTGCTGGATCTCGATTTAAAAGGGTGTTTATATTTAAATCATTTTTCACACTCACAAACGGTCGCTTATTTTTTTAAAATCATTAGCCGTTTGGGTGATGGTTTGTTTTGGTTGACCATGTTGGCTGGTCTTTGGATGTTGGAAGGGCTATTTTATCTGGTGCAGCTGCTTTATCTCATTATTGGTGGGTCTGTCGGAACGGCTATTTATAAAATTTTAAAACAAAAAACCACCCGTCCTCGACCTTATCAAGTGCATCAAGTGATTCGGTTACAAGAGCAACCACTAGATCACTTTAGTTTTCCATCAGGTCACACTTTACATGCAGTCATGGCAAGCACGGTGCTGGGATATATTCAGCCAGTACTGCTGATTCTGATGTTACCTTTTACCATTTTGGTTGCGATATCACGGATGGTATTGGGTTTACATTATCCAAGTGATGTCTTGGTGGGTGCATTGATTGGTGTGGTCATCGCCAGTGGAATTATTTGCGCTGCACCCTTTTTAAATATCATCTTATAAAAATGTGCTTTTAAAAACCGAAAAACTATTTTTCAATTTTAGGAATTTGTTAAAGTAGCACGATTCATTTAGCGCTAAGGAATACCCATGGGTTTACGTTGGACTGACACCATTGATCTTGCCATTGAACTTTCAGAAGCACATCCAGATGTAGATCCGCAATGGATTCGCTTTACTGACTTACATGCGTGGGTCTGTGCCTTGCCAGATTTTAGTGATGATCCGACCAAATCGACAGAAGGTCTGTTGGAAGGGATTCAAATGGCATGGATTGACGAAGCAAACTAATCCTCAGCTTTCTGCATGTCGAAAAAAGCATTTTTTTTACATATCAAAAGCAGAAAATTGCCCATTATTCGGTATAATGCGCAAAATTTTAACGTCAAATTGACCTAAGGAGCCAATCATGGCTATTGAACGCGCTTTATCTATCGTAAAACCTGATGCTGTTGCTAAAAACAATGTTGGCGAAATTTTTGCTCGTTTTGAAAAAGCGGGTCTTAAAATTGTTGCAACTAAAATGAAACATTTGACTCAAGCTGAAGCTGAAGGCTTCTATGCTGAGCATAAAGAGCGTGGTTTCTTTGCTGACCTTGTTGCATTCATGACTTCTGGTCCTGTTGTAGTATCTGTTCTTGAAGGCGAAAACGCTATTCTTGCACACCGTGAAATCCTTGGCGCAACTAATCCTAAAGAAGCTGCTCCTGGTACAATTCGTGCAGACTTCGCAGTAAGCATCGACGAAAACGCTGCGCATGGTTCTGACTCAGTTGCATCTGCTGATCGTGAAGTTAACTACTTCTTCGCTCAAACTGAGATCTGCCCACGTACTCGTTAATTCGAAGTATTCAAACCAGATAAGTGTTATTATACTTATCTGGTTTTTTTATTCTCTGAATAAAGCTTTGCTCACATATTGAGCTTCTCCTTTCATCTTTAGACATGGTTTAGGTAATACACATGAGTACTGAAGTAGTCGCTACAGCAGCAATTTCTGCTGAACAGCCACAATCTCCATCCGCTCCGACGCAGCAAAATACTGTTACGAAAGTGAACTTACTTGGCATGTCACGTCCGCAATTGGAACAATTCTTCGAAGATATCGGGGAAAAGAAATTCCGTGCGGGTCAGGTGATGAAATGGATTCACCAATTTTTTGTCACTGATTTTGCCGAGATGACCAATATCTCAGGCAAGTTACGTGAAAAACTCGAAAAACTTTGTGAAATTAAAGCACCAGAAGTCGTGCATAAAAATTATTCTAAAGATGGTACGCGTAAGTGGGTCTTTCGTGTTGGAGAAGGCGACGGCTCATTGGTTGAAACCGTTCTGATTCCTGCCGAACATCGCAGTGGTTTACGTCGGACGTTATGTATTTCTTCACAAGTCGGTTGTGCACTCGATTGTTCATTTTGTTCAACGGGTAAACAAGGTTTTCAGCGTGATTTAACCCCTGATGAAATTATTGGCCAATTATGGGTAGCAAACTATTCCTATATGGAAGATATACCCGTTGCTGACCGTGAGCGTTCGGTGACCAATGTAGTGATGATGGGTATGGGTGAGCCTCTACTTAATTATGATGCAGTCCTCAGCTCAATGCGCATTATGCTCGACGACTTTGCTTATGGCATGTCTAAACGCCGTGTGACTTTGTCAACTTCAGGTGTGGTGCCGAAAATTGATCAGTTGGTCAAAGATATTGATGTTGCTTTGGCAATTTCATTGCATGCGCCAAATGATGAATTGCGTAATGAATTGGTGCCTATTAATAAAAAATATCCGTTAGCGCAATTGATTGCTGCGTGTCAGCGTTATATTGCAAAAGACGGTAATGAAAGTTCACGTAAACACGTGACCATTGAATATGTCATGTTGGATGGGGTGAATGATCATCCTGAGCATGCACAGCAAATGATTAAGTTGTTAAAGAACTTACCGAGTAAAATTAATTTAATTCCATTTAATCCATTCCCGCATGCCCCATATGGTCGCTCAAGTCGTAACCGTATTCTTTCTTTCCAAAAAACTTTGTCTGATGCTGGTTTTGTGTGTACGATTCGTCAGACACGCGGTGATGATATTGATGCTGCATGTGGACAGTTAGTGGGTCAAGTGGCCGATCGTACACGTCGTGCGGAACAGTGGAAAAAGAAAGTAGCGCAGCAGAATGAGATTATGCGCTCGCAAGGATAATAAAGGGGGATGCCAATTGAGAAAGCCCACATATAAATTAGCATTTATGACAGCAATAGGTTTGTCTGCTATTTTTATGACTGCTTGTCAAACACCGACAACAACAATGGGTAAGAAAGACCCTGAAAAGGCTGTTAAAGTTCGGACTCAATTGGCAGCCGAATATATTAAATCTGGAGAGCTAGATTCGGCAAAACGTGCTTTAGATCAGGCACTGGATATCGACTCTCGTGATTCAGCAGCCAATATGATGATGGGGATTTTACTGCAACAAGAGGGCAGTAAAACCAGTATGGATAAAGCAGAAGCCTATTTTAAGCGTGCAATTTCTGCTGATCCTAAAAATGCACAAGCCCGTAACAACTATGGTACTTATTTGTATCAAGTTGAGCGTTATAATGATGCCATTGAACAGCTTAATGTGGCAGGAACGACACTGGGCTATGATCAACGTTATAAAGCTTTGGAAAATGTAGGACGAATTTATTTAAAACTAGGCGATGTTGCGAATGCTGAAAAATCATTCAAACAAGCCCTGCAAGTGAATCGTGATTCCTCTATTTCAATGTTAGAGTTGTCAGAAATTTTTTATTTGAAACAACAGACCGCTGCTGCGACACAATTGTATGAACAATTTGTGCGTGGGGTTGGTCAGAAAAATCAAGGTGCACGTGCGCTTTGGATTGGTATCCGGATTGCACGAGCAAATAGTGACACGATGGGAATGCAGGAGCTTGTGAATCAATTACGAGCTCTGTTCCCAGAAAGTCCAGAATACCAACGTTATCTGCAATTAAAGTACAGTACTGAGGCCGTATGGAAGTAAATCCTAATTCACAGCAATCGAATGGTTCAAGCGTAGTACCCAATGCATTAGGAAATATTCAGCGTCCAGGTGAGTACTTACGTCAAATTCGAATTGCACAAAAGCGTGAATTAAATGACGCTGCCAAAGATTTGAATATCCCTTTGAAAACTTTGACAGCTTTAGAGCAAGATGACTATAAGGCTTTACCTGAAGCAACCTTTATTAAAGGTTACTATCGTACCTATGCAAAATACTTAAAGGCAGATGCAAGCAGTATTATTCAGCGTTTTGATGAAATTTATCAAAATGATACAGGCTTGTTGCCCAACCATGCTTTAAACAATTCACCGATTAAAATTATGGGTAAACTCTCAGGTTCTAATAGTGATCGTAATAAAAAGTGGTTAAAGCGCATGGTTATTGCTGGCGTGATCCTAGTGATTTTGGCTATTGCAGCTATGGCGATACAAAATTGGTCAGCAAGCAAAAGTGATAGTCGTGATGTTGCTCCAGCGGAATCAGATGTAGAAGTATTGAATTTAGATAATTCAACAGCTGTATCTGGTGATCAATTGGAGCTAGAGTTTAGTCAGCCGACTTCTGTTCATATTGTCGATTCGACTGGGAAGGTGCTCGCAACAGGTCGTCAAGCCGCGACAGTGAAATTGAATGGTGAAACACCGTTCCAAATTCGCCTTGATGATGCATCTGTTGTAACCTTAACCTTGAATAATGAAAAAATTGCTTTGTCACCTTATACAGTGAATGGCAAAGCAGACTTCCGTTTGTCACGTTAATGGGTCAAGAGAAGAGCGATATTCATGATTGTAAATCCAATTAAGCGTCGTCCCACTCGTAAAATTCGTGTTGGTTCAGTCTACGTGGGTGGCGATGCACCAATTAGCATCCAGAGTATGACCAATACTGAAACCTGTGATGTCGCTGCAACGGTTGCGCAAATTCAACGTTGTGCCGAAGTGGGTGCGGACATCATGCGTGTTTCTGTGCCTTCAATGGAAGCCGCAGCCGCTTTTGGTGAAATTCGTAAGCAAGTCAGTGTGCCTTTGGTTGCTGATATTCATTTTGACTATAAAATTGCTTTAGCCGTAGCGGATGCAGGTGCAGATTGTTTACGTATCAATCCGGGTAATATTGGTTCTGAAGCAAAAATTCGTGAAGTGGTTGCTGCCGCAAAGTATCATGATATTTCGATGCGTATCGGGGTGAATGCTGGTTCGTTAGAAAAAGATATTCAGAAAAAATATGGTGAGCCAACGGGTCAGGCATTGCTTGAGTCAGCCATGCGCCACATTGATATTTTAGACCGTTTAAATTACCAAGAATTTAAAATTTCAGTTAAAGCATCCAATGTGTTTTTAACCATGGATGCCTACCGTCTGTTGTCTCAACAGATTGATAATCCGTTGCATTTGGGTGTGACCGAAGCAGGGATTTATCGTACTGGTTCAGTGAAATCTGCGATTGCGTTAGGTGGTCTATTGATGGAAGGTATCGGTGACACGATGCGTATTTCATTGGCGGCTGAACCTGAAGAAGAAGTGAAAATTGGTTTTGATATTTTAAAATCACTGAGCTTACGTTCCAATGGAATTAACTTTATTGCTTGTCCAAGTTGTTCACGTCAAGAATTTAACGTGATTGCTGTGATGCAAGCTTTAGAAGAACGTTTGGAAGATATTCGTACGCCAATGGATGTATCTGTCATTGGATGTAAGGTGAATGGCCCAGGCGAAGCCAAAGAAGCCGATATTGGTGTTGTGGGTGCTGCACCGCGTTCACTGGTATATCGTAATGGTGAAAAAAGCCATTTAATTGATACTAATCAGTTGGTTGATGAAATCGAAACAATGGTTCGTCAACGTGTAGTCGAGCTTGAAGAAGCTAAATCTAAAGAAATTATTCGCACAAGTTTTTGAGTAGGTCATGAGTTCAATTGTCGCAATCAAAGGTTTTAATGACGTTCTGCCAACGCAAACTGCTGCGTGGAGACGTCTTGAGCAACATTTAGCATCACTTATGGATGCGTATGGTTATCAGCAGATTCGTTTGCCTATCGTTGAACAAACCAATTTGTTCAAACGCTCAATTGGTGACGCGACGGATATTGTCGAAAAAGAAATGTATACGTTTCTGGACAAAGGTAATCCACCAGAGTCTTTGACTTTACGTCCAGAAGGAACAGCCGGTTGTGTTCGTGCCATGCTTGAGCATAATTTGCTTCGTGGTGCGACCCCTCGTGTGTGGTATATCGGTCCAATGTTCCGTTATGAAAAACCACAAAAAGGTCGCTACCGTCAGTTTCATCAATTTGGTGTGGAAACATTTGGTGTTGCTACACCTGACCAAGATGCTGAATTGATTCTAATGACCGCACGTTTGTGGAAACGCATGGGTGTTGCCGATAAAGTTCAGCTTGAACTGAATACTTTGGGTGAGTCGGACGAACGTGCAGAATACCGTGCGGCATTGGTTGAATTTTTGAACCAGCATAAAGCTGAATTAGATGAAGATTCGCAGCGCCGTTTAACCACCAATCCATTGCGTATTTTGGATTCTAAAGATGCGCGTACACAACAAATCCTTGAAAATGCACCAAAATTGCATGATTTCATGGGTGAAGACAGCATGAATCACTTTGCGACCTTGCAACAGTATTTAACTGATGCAGGCGTAGAATTTGTGATTAACCAAAAATTGGTACGTGGTCTCGACTACTACAACAAAACTGTCTTTGAATGGACAACGACACATTTGGGTTCACAAGGCACCATCTGTGCAGGTGGTCGTTACGACGGTCTGGTGGGTCAATTGAAAGGCAAGGCCGATCAATCTGTACCTGCTGTTGGTTTTGCCATGGGGATGGAGCGTTTACTGCTTCTACTTGAGCAAGTTGAAGACCAGACACCAGTACGTGATTGCGAAGTGTTCTTATTATCAGATGCTGCATTGCAAGGTAAAGCATTGCTTCTGGCAGAACAAATTCGTAACCAACTGGAAGCAGAAAATAGTAATATTCGTCTGAAAGTCGGTTCACAAGGTTCGATGAAGAGCCAAATGAAAAAAGCAGATCAGTCCGGTGCTATTTTTGCTGTGATTGTCGGTGAGCGTGAGTGGGAAGCGCAGCAATTAACGGTAAAAGAATTGGCGACTGCCGAGCAAACTGAAGTTGCTGTGGCAAATGTTGTACCATTCTTCATTCAAAAATTTTCTTCAAAATAAGCTTAAAAAACATAAGGAAAAGGTAATCACATGAACGCATTGAGTGATGATGAACAACTTGATAGCTTAAAATCTTTCACTAAAAAATATGGTTCTGCCATGATTAGTGGGATTCTAATTGCGTTGATTGCCTTTTTCGGTTGGGAATATTGGCAGAAGAAAAATTTGGCTGAATCACAAATGGAAACAGCCAAAGTTCAACAGTTGATGGATGATGCGAAGAATGCACAAGGCAATCCCAATGCATTTAATGCTTTATCTGCAATTGCGGACAAAATTGTCAAAGACGCGCCCGATTCTGCACAAGCCATTCAAACGCAATTGCTCATGGCAAAATTGGCTTATGACAAAGCAGATTATGCACATGCAGAACGTGCATTGAAAAAAGTTGAAAATTCTAAGCTAGATGATACTGGCTTGGTTCAAGTGGTTAAACTGCGTTTGGCTTATGCTCAGCTTGCTCAAAACAAATATGATGAAGCAATTAAAACCTTATCTTTGGTGACTGATCCTGCTTTTAAAGCGACAGCTGATGAAGCACGCGGTGATGTGTATGTTGCTAAAAATGATATCGAAAATGCGAAAAAATCCTATCAAAGTGCATGGGATGCACTGGTTGAACGCCAACAAGAACGTCAAATTTTACAAATTAAACTCGAAAGTGTCGGCGTTTTAGTTGATGATCCTGAAGTTGAACGCCCAATTTTAGAAACACAAGTGGATGAGTCATGATGGATAGAAAATACAAAATACCTTTTGCGCTAACAATTTTAACCTTTGCACTTGTTGGCTGTTCAACAAATAAAATTAAAGTGGAGAAGGTTAAACCCAATCCATTGCCGAAACTCGTCCAAGCAAAAAGTCTTGTTCCTGTATTTTCTCATAGTGTTTCTTCAACCAGTGAAGAAGATCCATTACGTCTGCGTTTAGATGTGGACAATGGGGTGGTTTTCGCCCTTGATCCTAAAGGTGAAGTAAGTGCTTACCAAGGAAAGCAACGTCTATGGGAAAAACAAGTTTCTAAACAGGGCTTAAGCTCTGGTGTAGAAGCCAGTGAAGGGACTGTTGTTGTTGGGAATAAAAAGGGTCAACTGTTTGCCCTTGATCAAGCCACAGGTGAACAAAAGTGGACAGCACAGTTATCAGGTGCGCTATTGTCGGCTTCATTGATTCAATCTGGTCGCGTGATTAGCGTCAGCAACGACGGTACTGTTTATGCCCATGATCTGGCGACAGGTCAGCAAGTTTGGACATACAATTTGCCGAATGTACAATTTAGCTTACGTGGCATGGCATCCCCTGTTGCACTTGATTCGCGTACAGTTTTAATTGCTTCATCCAATGCTTATGTCTATGCGCTTGATGTGTTAAGTGGTATACCGCGTATGCAGCGCCGTGTTGCAGTCAGTGAAGGTCGTTCAGATATTCAACGTCTAAATGATATTGATGGTGATCCTGTCGTTGCAGGACAATTTTTGGTGACGACCAGTTTTCAAGGACAGGTCACTGTGACTGATTTAGCTTCACAACAAGTGGTGTGGAGTGAAGATGCAAGCAGTATTTTACGTCCAGAAGTATTTAATAACACCGTTTATGTTGCTCAAGCCGATGGTAAAATCACGGCTTATGCACTGACAACAGGTGAACAACTGTGGCAAAACGACAGTTTGCTGAATCGTCAATTAAGCAATCCTGTTGTTCTTGGTCAAGACCTTGTAGTGGGTGATCTCGATGGTGTATTACACTTAATTGATCCAACTTCTGGGCAACTGATTGGTCGTTCAAAAACCAGTGGTGAAGTACGTTCATTACGTGTAATTGATAATCAGCTGTATGTTTCCACTCGAAAGGGTGCGTTAAGCGTTTGGCAGAATCGTTAATTTTGTTCTAGCTTATGTTAAACTAGGCGAAATCCGTATTTTTTGAACACGGGGTATTTGAAAATTTTCAATGCCCCGTGTTTTATTTAGTTATTTATATTTTATTTTCTTCCATTGTTTCTGATGTTCAGACCAGTCTCACTGGCTGATTTTGAATAAAGGTTAATCTATGAAACCCGTAATTGCGCTCATTGGTCGTCCGAACGTCGGAAAATCAACATTATTTAATCAGATTACCAAGAGCCGTGATGCACTCGTTGCTGACTTTGCTGGTCTTACGCGTGACCGTAAATATGGCGATGCTGTTTTCCAAAATAAATCATTTATTGTGGTCGATACTGGCGGTATTGGCGAAAGTGAAGGTGGTATTGATGCCTATATGGCAGAACAGTCTAAAACCGCCATCAATGAAGCAGATATTATTGTTTTTGTAGTCGATGCACGCGCAGGACTACTTGCATCTGATGAACAGATTGCCCGTGAAATTCGTACTTTGGGTAAAAAAGTTTACCTCGTGGCGAATAAAGTCGATGGCGTTCATGCTGAAGCTGCTGTGGTTGAGTTTTATCAACTGGGCTTTGGTGAGCCATTACACGTTGCGGCCAGTCATGGTCGTGGTGTGGCACAAATGCTTGAGGAAGTGCTTGAAGACGTTCCTGAAGATGAAGATGGTGCTGCACACGATAAAGCAACAGGTCTGCGTTTAGCGATTATTGGTCGTCCAAACGTCGGTAAGTCGACCTTGGTTAACCGTTTGTTGGGTGAAGAGCGTGTAGTCGCATTTGACGAACCAGGTACAACACGTGATTCGATTTATATTCCTTTTGAGCGTGATGGTCGTCAATACACCTTAATTGATACCGCAGGTGTGCGCCGTAAAGGTAAAGTAGATGAAATGATTGAGAAATTCTCAATTGTTAAAACTTTACAAGCGATCAAAGATGCCCATGTCATTGTGGTTGTTCTAGATGCCCGTGAGGGTGTAGTAGAGCAAGACCTCCATTTAATTGGCTATGCTTTAGAAGCAGGTCGTGCCATGGTGATTGCCATCAATAAATGGGACAACATGACGGACTATGACCGCAAGCAATGTAAGCTTGATGTTGACCGTCGTTTTGACTTTATTCCATGGGCAAAAGTGCATCTCATTTCTGCATTACATGGTACAGGGGTAGGTGAGTTATATCCTTCAATCCATCGTGCTTATGATTCTTCGCATTTAAAAGTTTCACCTGCGAAAATTACGCAAATTTTGAATGATGCGACTGAAGCGCATCAACCACCGATGATTAGCGGTCGTCGTATTAAAATGCGTTATGCGCATATGGGTGGACAAAATCCACCAACGATTGTGGTTCATGGTAATAAGGTGGATAAAACCCCAGCAGATTATCGCCGTTATCTTGAGAATGTATTCCGTAAAGTTTATAAGCTTGAAGGTACACCTGTTCGAATTGAGTTTAAAACGTCTGAAAATCCATTTGAAGGTCGTAAGTCTCAAGTGAATGAGCGTGTGTTAGCACGTAAACGTCGTTATGTGCAGAAATTTAAAAAGGCTGCTAAGAAATATAAAAGCTAATTGATTTGGTTTAGATAGCAGAAAGCCCGAAGTTTACTTTGGGCTTTTTTCTTTTAAGATGTGATTATATTTTTGATTAGGTGATTCATATGACCAGACTGATACGTGTAGATGTGGATACACTGGAGCATATTGTACCATTATCTCCAACATTGGATCGTAAGGCTAAAATTCAGCTGCAAAAGCAGGCGGTCTATGGTTATCGCAATCAATTGTTGTCCGAGCAATTACAGATTGAGTTACAACAACAGGATTTTGCTCAGACCGAGTACGGCAAACCCTATTTAATCAATTTTCCTAAATTCTATTTCAATCATAGCCATAGCCACAAACATTATGCCTTAGCAAGTAGTCGACAGATGCACGATTTGGGTGTGGATGTTGAAGACTTAGACCGCAAGGTACGCTTTGAGGCATTAGCAGCACATGCATTTCATGCCAATGAATTACAGCATTGGCATGCCTTAGCACAAGATCGGCATTATTGGTTTAAAGTTTGGACCACCAAAGAAGCAGTTTTGAAAGCCGCAGGATTGGGGGTGCGTTTGAACTTAAATGAATTAGAAACGCGGGTGCATCCAATTCATGATGGTGGATTATGTCATCACCCCTTAATTGGGACATTTGCCTATCAAAATTTTCATTTGGCGCAGGTGATGCTTACGGTTGCATGGCGTTCCGAAGCTTCTTGTAATGGTTTTGCTTTTCCCAAAATTCAAATTATTTCTGCGTTATAGTTTGTTAAGAAATTTTTAAATGGGATGGTGGTTAAAAATGTCTGATCGAAAAGAGATAGAAACGGTGCAGAAGGAAATGATCACAATATTAAATGTGATGTTGGTTGCGTGTGGCTAAATATGAAGTTTATTGTATAGGATATTTGGTTGAGTAAAGCTTTATGTAATATATAGCAAATTACTTAATTTGGTAGCACACCAAAAACCTTATAAAATGGTATTTTACGAAAATATTTCTGTGATACGTTCTTTAGAATTTAGCTATAAAAGCCTATTGAAAGACATAATGCCAGTCAGTTAAGAAATTGACTGGCATTTTATTTTTTAAATTCATAATGTTATTCGATACACAGAAACGTCATCCGCAACTGTTCGAGGCAAAACTATTTTAAAAAAGTAAGGTTTCTGCGATTTATTAATCAATAAAAGGTATTTGGCGAGTTTTGCGGTGAGGCGCACTGCGCCACAAGATGCCTTTCTTGCGAACTCAAAATATATTTTGAGGCTTCTCATTTGGGCTTATCCAAAGTAATAGATGAGCTCCAAGTATTTGATTTAAAAATATAAGACTCCGTCATGAATGACTGAAAATTAAGGACTTTATTTCTAAAACCCTTAACTGACTGGCATTAATCGAAAGACAGGCTTTTTTTGATGGAACTTATTTTCTTTTGGCCAGTATGCGATTGCCGATTCGATTGACAAACTGTGGACTCATGCCCGACAGGGTAAAGAGCAGTTTGCTTTTCAAGCCCACAGGCTGGTGTGTTGGTGTAAAGATCGTATCTTGGCGTTGCACCAATTGATAAATCTGTTCTGCGACATCGTCGGCAGTTAAATGTACCCCCATGTTTTGAATGCTGCCAGCATCCATATCTTTAACCATAGTGGTTTGTACAAACAGTGGCATCACATCTAAAACCCGTATGCCATATTTTTGCCATTCAATGTCTAATCCTTCGGTAATGCCGCGCACGGCAAACTTACTAGCAGAATAAGACACCAAATCAGCCTGTCCATAAATAGCTGAAGCCGAAGATAAGTTAATGATTCGAGCAAACGAGGCTTGTTTTAAAAAGGGCAAAGCTGCATGGCAACCATTTAAAACCCCTTTGACATTAATGTCGATGGTACGATGATGTGCGGCAATATCGGTCTGTTCAAAAGCACCTGAATATAAAATCCCTGCATTGTTGACCAACACATTAATTTCACCTGCCCAAGCCTGAAATTCGCTTAGCGCCTGTTGCCATTGACTATAGTTGGACACATCTAGTAAGCCTGCTTTGGCTTGTGGGCCCAATTGTTGCGCCAGTTTTTGCGCTTGAACAGCGTTAATATCATAAATGCCCACTTTGTAGCCATGTTGATAAAACAGTGTTGCAATTGCAGCGCCAATACCTTGTGCTGCCCCACTAATAAATATACTGTGCATGTCATTTTCCCTGTTTATTTTGTTTTTGTCGCGCTTCGGTTTTGCATTTATTTGGCTTGAGCATAACAAATATTAACAGTGAAAATCTAAGTTTATATAACGTGATTGGAGTGATAAAAAACGTGGATGAGTTATTGGCAGTGATGCGTGAGTTACGTGAAAAATGTCCATGGGATCAACAACAAACACCAGAAAGTTTAACCCAATATGCCATAGAAGAGGCTTATGAAGTGGAAGCCGCGATTCGAGACGGTAACACCGATGAGATTCGAGATGAACTGGGTGATCTGCTGCTGCAAGTGGTTTTTCAAGCGCAAATGTTTAGCGAGCAGGGAGCTTTTAATTTTGACGATGTCGTGCAGGCGATCACTGAAAAATTAATTCGTCGTCATCCACATGTATTTCAGGCAGAACAATTTTCACCATTAAGTTCTGCGGATGTTGCGGTGCTGTGGAAGCAAATTAAGCAGCAAGAAAAACAGGGCAAAGCTCAATCTCGTTTAGATGAGATTAAGCATGGACCTGCCCTTCAACAGGCAGATGCAATCCAAAAAAATGCAGCACAAATCGGTTTTGATTTTGCTGATGTTGCAGGTGCTTCTGGAAAATTAAATGAAGAATTAGCTGAATTGCAGCAAGCGATAGATAATCAAAATTCCGACGAAATATTCGACGAATTTGGGGATTGCTTATTTTCACTGATCAATGTTGGACGTAAACTTGGCGTGTCGAGTGAAATGGCACTTTTAAGCACCATTCATAAATTTAGAACACGCTTTGCTTTCATTGAAGATCAGGCTAGGCAACAACAGCAAAAAATTGAAGCGCTTTCTTTAGCAGAAATGGATCAATTGTGGGAGAAAGCGAAACAACAATTAAAATAATAGGTGTGCAATGAAAAAAATAACACAGTTACTTCAGCGTATTTTTTATTTAGGAGTATTTATCTCCTTGTTGAGCGGGTCGACTCTTTATGCGCAACAATTTGACCAACAATATTTAAAGTGGAAGGCGGAACAAGACGCCCAAGATGCACGTTTAAAAATTCCACGTGTCTCCACAACTCAAAATCATTATTTGGCAAAGCCGGCTTTACAAGCATCCAGTACTGCTAAAATAAGTTTGAATCAAGCCAATTTAGCGCAATTACAAGAATTGTCGGGTATTGGGTTAAAAAAAGCAGAAGCGATTATTGCCTATCGTCAAAAAAATGGAAAATTTAAAAACATTGAGGAATTGCAGCAGGTGAAGGGCATTGGGCCTGCTTTATTTGCCAAGAATAAAGACCGATTAGCACTGTAATTTATAGTTTAAGCGAGTAAGACGGGCTGAACAATATATCGAGCATTGAGATAATCAAATTGCCCTTTGATTGTGTTAGATATATGATTAGCGTCATCTTAGATATTTTACGTTCAGACGTAGGAGACAGCGTCTTTTGCAAACTTTGCACGCGTCAAAATGTGGTTTATCAACCGCTCAATTACCTTCTTACATCTTAGATGTTATCGATGCCTTAACCAAGGCAGGCTTTGAAGCGTATATCGTTGGTGGTGGTGTTCGTGACTTAATGTTGGGTCTAAATCCTAAAGATTTTGATGCCGTCACCAACGCTACACCTGCTCAAGTGAAAGAAGTTTTCGGACGACGTTGTCGTATTATTGGACGACGTTTTGAGCTTGCTCATGTTTATTCCGGTCGAGAACTGGTCGAAGTTGCGACTTTCCGTGCGCCACCGAAAAAAGCGGTCACTTCTGCTTCGGGCATGATTTTACGAGATAATAATTGGGGCACGATTGAGCAAGATTTTGCTCGCCGTGATTTTTCGATTAATGCGATGTATTATCAACCACGTAAAGGCATCGTACTCGATTTTTGTCATGCCATTGATGACATAAAAAATAAAACTTTACGCTTACTGGGCGATCCAACTTTACGTTTTGAAGAAGATCCTGTCCGTATGCTGCGTACTTTACGCTTTGCAGCAAAATTGAATTTTAGTATTGCACCTGACATTTTAGAGGTTTTTACCCCTGAAATGACCCAGTTGCTGCGTGATATTTCTCCACATCGTTTATATGATGAATCGCAGAAATTATTCACTATGGGGCATTTGAATCGTGTGCTCCCGATGCTGATCGATTTTGATATTTGGCGTCAGCTCTTTGCAGACATCGATCCAGAGATCTCAACCTTTATTGAACGTGCTGCCATCAATACTGATCAACGTATTCAAATAGGTAAAACTATCAATCCTGCATTTTTCTATGCGGTTTTGTTATGGAAACCTTTTTTAGAGCGTTGTGAGTTTTATGCAAATAAAGGCATGGTTGCTGCTGAAGCGCGAGCACAAGCGGGTTTAGATGTTTTAAAACGTCAAGCCACGCGAACCATTATTCCACGTTTTGCAGAAACCTTTATTCGTGAAGTTTGGGAAATGCAAACTCGTTTGCTTAGCCCTAAACCACAGCAAATTCAAGCCTTATCTACCCATGCACGCTTCCGTGCAGGATTTGACTTTTTGTTACTTCGAGAGAAGTCAGGTGATCAAAGCACACAAGGCATGGGAACGTGGTGGGATTCGTATCAGTTGATGAGCACCGATGAAAAAGAACGTGCCATTAGTCAATACAACCGCCAACGTGCAAAAAGCCGTCGTAAAGCTCAAACTGGGGATGTGGTTGAGCCTAAATCGGTATCTGTTGAGATTGAGCCTTTGGTTCAAGAGACTGCACCACGCAGTCGTCGTGAGCGTAGCAGGGATAGAAGCAAACCTGAAAGACCTGTTCAAATGGTGACTTCAGGGGGTTCGGAAATTCGAGCAGATCACCCGATTTTAAAACGTAAACGGGTCAAACGCGATTTAAACCAAGTGGTCTTTGGGCCGACACAATGACCACTGTAACTTATATTGGTTTAGGCAGTAACTTGGGTGACTCACGGCAAATTCTGATCGAAGCTGTGCAAAAGCTGGCAACGCTTGGAACAGTGAAAACATCGAAGTTATATCAAAGTCCGCCCATGGGACCACAAGACCAACCGAATTATTTAAATGCGGTGGTACAGTTGCAAACCGATTTAGCCCCTTTGGCTTTATTAGACCAATTACAATGTTTTGAGCAAGAGTCTGGTCGAGTACGTTTACGCCATTGGGGTGAACGGACTTTAGATTTAGACTTATTGGTCTATGGTCAGCAACACATACACAATGCCCGTTTAACGGTGCCACATGTTGGGCTGTTTGAGCGAGATTTTGTGGTGATCCCTTTGTTAGACTTAGATGCAAATATAGAAATCAAAGCACAACGATTAAAAGATTTACCCGTGGTACAACATCCGACAGTTGCTGTTTTGGATGATGACTCTTGGTCAAATATTTAATTTAGACATGTTCTTGGAACGTGTTAGAGGAACATCTTGATGATTAGTCTCAGTGACTTAAGACAATTTAAAACCAATGGCCGCAAATTTTCTTGTTTGACTTGTTACGACGCCAGTATGGCGAAAGCAATGGAACTTGCACAAGTCGACAGTATTTTAATTGGCGATTCTTTGGGGATGGCGATTCAGGGACGTGATTCAACGTTGCCCGTTACTGTAGAAGATATGGCTTACCATACAGCAGCAGTACGCCGTGGTAATCAGCATGCCTTTATTATGACCGATTTACCGTTTATGAGTTACGCCACTTTAAATGATGCTTTAAGCAGTTCAAAAACTGTGATGCAAGCGGGTGCGCAAATGGTCAAAATGGAAGGCGGTGCATGGTTAAATGAAACGGTCACTGTTTTGACCCGAAATGGTATTCCAGTCTGTGTACATTTAGGTTTAACCCCACAATCGGTGCATGTCTTTGGTGGCTATAAACTACAAGCACGTACACGTGAAGCTGCGGATCGCTTAATTGCTGATTGTAAAGCAGTGGTTGAAGCGGGTGCATCTTTATTATTATTAGAATGTGTGCCTGCACAATTAGGCAAAGAAATTAGTGAATTGTTTCCTGATGTGCCTGTGATTGGTATTGGGGCGGGTGTCGATACTGACGGTCAAGTACTGGTTGTTCAAGATATGCTGGGCTTGACCTTTGGTCGCGTGGCTAAATTTGTGCGTAACTTTATGAAAGAACAAGCGGGAGAAACTGCAATTTTGGATGCTTTTAAAGCCTACCATGCTGCGGTACTAGAGGGCTCTTTCCCTGCTAAAGAACACACTTTTCAAGTCGAGCTGTAAACATGAAAACAGAAACCACGATTCAAGGATTATCAGCGTCACTCAGTCCAGCTCGATCAGCGCGAAAAATTATTGGTTTTGTTCCGACCATGGGGAATTTACACGAAGGTCATTTAAACTTGGTGCGTGAAGCACGTAAATTATGTGATGTCGTGGTGGTCAGTATTTTTGTCAATCCCATTCAATTTGGTCCAAATGAAGATTTTGAAAATTATCCGCGTACTTTGGAGCAGGATAGTCGTTTGTTAGCCGATGTGGGTTGTGACATTGTTTTTGCGCCTACCGTTGAACAAATGTATGGTAACAAACCACGCTTCACCAATATTAGCGTGTCTGATATCACCAATGATTTATGTGGTTTACAGCGTCCAGGTCACTTTGATGGCGTGGCGGTGGTTGTCACAAAATTGTTTAACATTGTACAGCCGAATTTTGCTTTCTTTGGACAAAAAGATTATCAGCAACTGGCGGTGATTCGTCAGTTTGTACGTGATTTGAATATTCCGTTAGAAGTCATAGGTGTACCAATTACGCGTGCAGAAGATGGTTTGGCACTGAGTTCGCGTAATGGCTATTTAACTGAAGAACAGCGTAAAATAGCACCGACCATTTTCCAAAGTTTAAAAGCGGCTGAACAAGAGCTACACAATGGTGTTAGTCTTGTAGAAGTGTTAGAAAATATTAAGCATACGTTGACACAAGTTGGTTTTATTGTGGATTATGTGGAAGCACGTACACCTGAATTGCAAAAAATTGAAGAATTTAATCAGAATGTTATTCTATTTATTGCCGCTAAATTAGGAACTACTCGACTGATTGATAACTTACAAGTTAAACAAACGGTATAGTTTTAAGCAAACAGCATAAGCTAAAGGATAGCCTTGCCATGAAGCGTATTTTAATCGTTACAGGACAATCTGGATCAGGAAAATCATCTGCCTTGCAGGTGCTTGAGGATTTAGGTTACTACTGTATTGATAATTTACCTTTGGCCTTGCTGCCTGAAATCGTGGCGAAGCTGGATCGTGAAAATAATCTAGAGCAATTGGCTTTAGGGGTGGATGTCCGCAGTACTCGCGCAGATTTGCAAGAATTTGACCATGTTTTTGAACAATTACAGAAACATGGTTCGGTTGATATTATTTATTTGACCACGCAAGACCAAGAATTGATTTCTCGTTTTAGTGCATCACGTCGCCCACATCCTTTAGCCAGTCGTTTTAAAAGTTTGACTGAATGTATTCAGGAAGAAAAAACATTATTACTTCCGATACAATTACGCTCAACAGTACATATTGATACCACCGATAAAAGTGTGCATGATTTAAAGCACACTTTATTGTCCAAACTTGGGCAATCGGATAACTTAATTTTAATTTTACAATCTTTTGGTTATAAACACGGTATTCCACTTGATGCCGATTATGTGTTTGACGTACGTCATTTGCCTAATCCACATTGGGATTTGGAATTGCGAAAATATTCAGGTTTAGATTTGCCTGTGCAACAATTTTTGCTACAAAGTGAACAAACCAATGAGATGTTCCAAGATATTTACCATTTTTTAGATAAGTGGTTGCCTGCCTTTGCCGAAGGTCACCGTCACTATATGACAGTGTCGATTGGGTGTACGGGAGGGCAGCACCGTTCAGTATATATCGTGGATAGACTTAAAAAAGCCCTTGAGGAAAAATGGTCTATTCAGGTCTTACACAGGGAAATGAAGCACTGGTCATGATTGACACAACTGTTGACGTAATTAATAAACTAGGTTTACATGCGCGTGCGTCTGGAAAGCTAATCGAAGTCACCACCAAATTTCGTTCATCGATTCAAATTGGTAAAGGTGATAAATTGGTGGATGCAAAAAATATTATGTCCTTGCTCATGCTTGGTGCAGGCAAGGGCACAACTTTACGTTTAGTGCTTGATGGTGCAGATGAAGAACAAGCTTTATCTGAAATTCAGGCACTATTTGCAGCAAAATTTTACGAGGCAGATTAATCGTGGCACGTCGACCGCAACAGCGTTTTACTGAAGATGACTTTGACACTTTAGAAGGGCGTGCAAGTAAAACCGAACAAAAAAAAGCAGTGCAACGTATGGCTGCTTTAGGTGAACAATTGGCTGAATTGAGCCTGAAACAAATTCAGAAACTTCCAGTGGAAGAGCGTTTAATTGATGCTTTGTTAGATGTGCGTAGTATTACTTCACATGAAGCACGTCGTCGCCAATTTTTACGTATTGGTAAATTGTTGCGTAATGAAGATGAAACCGTAATTTTATCTTATTTAACGCCACAGCAAGGTGCGAAAAAAACAGCACAATTGAACCGTTGGGTAGATCGTATGATTGCTCAAGGTGATCCTGTGATTAAGGAATTTATGAAAGCGCATAATGCGGCAGAGCATCATCCAATTCGTCAGCATATTTTGCGTATTCATCGTGATATTGCAAAACAATTGACTGAAGATGAATTGGCCGCTTCAAAGCTCAAATTGTTTAATTACATCCAACAAGTGGCTTTAATTTCAGACAATTAATTTGTTTACCTTTAAAGTAAAAAAAGCGGCTCTTGTGAGTCGCTTTTTTTATTGCTCAAAACCTTCTTCATGTGCAGAAGGTTAAAGAGAACTAATTAAATTCACTGACAGCACGTTCTTTTGCCCAATCACGTAAGATGAATTTTTGTAGTTTCCCTGTCGATGTCTTGGGAATTTCGGTAATGATAATATCTTTTGGCACTTTAAAACGTGCTAAATGCTGCTTGCAAAACTCAATCAGTTCTTCAGCTGTTGCTGTTTTACCATTTTTAAGCTCCACAAAGGCACATGGAACTTCTTGCCAACGTGGATCAGGTTTGGCAACCACGGCTACAGTGAGTACGGCAGGATGTTTATATAATATTTCTTCGACTTCAAGTGACGAAATATTTTCACCTCCTGAAATAATCACGTCTTTTGAACGATCGGTAATTTTGGCATAACCATCGGGTTGGCAAACAGCAAGATCACCAGTATGGAACCATCCACCAGCAAAGGCTTCAGCGGTTGCTTCAGGGTTTTTTAAGTAGCCTTTCATGACAATGTTGCCACGGAACATAATCTCGCCCATGCTTTGTCCATCATGAGGCACTTCTTGCATGGTTTCAGGATCAAGTACTTTCATGCTGTCTTGTAGCGGATAAGGTACGCCTTGACGTGAATGGAGTTGTGCTTGTTCTTGAATGGACAAATCACTCCAGCCTGCCTGTGAGGCACAAAGTGCAGAAGGGCCATAGGTTTCCGTTAAGCCATACACGTGAGTCACATTAATCCCAATATTACGCATGCCTTCAATGGTTGTCGCAGGTGGCGCGGCTCCTGCAACCATGACCTCGACACGGTGGTCAAAGGCCGTTTTTTTATCTTCTGGGGTATTAATTAGCATCGATAAAACAATAGGCGCACCGCAGAAATAATCGACTTTATGTTCAGCAATTAATTTGAAAATCAGCTCCGCATCGACTTTACGTAAACAGACGTTAGTGCCACCGTTGGCGGCCATAGTCCATGCAAAGCACCAGCCATTACAGTGGAATAGAGGCAGTGTCCATAAATAGGTTGCACGAGGTGTCATACCACAAGCAATGATATTACTGGCTGCATTGATATAAGCACCACGGTGATGGTAAACCACGCCTTTAGGATTGCCTGTGGTTCCAGAGGTGTAACTTAAACTGATTGCATCCCATTCATCTTGAGGTAAATGCCATTCAAAATTTTCATCGCCGTCAAGCAGCCAGTCTTCATATTCAATTTGACCAATCGGGGTCGAAAATCCATACTCATATTCAGCATCATCGACATCAATCACATAGATGTCTTGCGAAACCAGTGCCAGTGCTTCTGTGGCAACTGCTGCAAATTCAGGATCGACCAATAATACTTTGGTTTCCGCATGTTCCAGCATGAAAGCTAAAGTTTTGGCATCTAGACGGGTATTTAAGGTATTGAGTACAGCACCCGCCATAGGAACAGCAAAGTGCGCTTCAATCATGGCAGGAATGTTGGGAAGCAGTGCAGAAACGGTATCATTTTTACCGATGCCGAGTTTTTGGAGTTGGCTAGCAAACTGACGGCAACGATTGTATGTTTCACGCCAAGTAATACGACGCTGACCATAAATAATCGCATGTTGATTTGGATAGATATATGCCGCACGATCAAGATAGCGTAGCGGTGACAACGCTACAAAATTTGCGGGAGTACGCGGTAATTCATCGTATACGCTAACCATTTTAAAACTCCATTCTATATTTATTTTAAAACCCTGCCGAAAAGATATGCACTTCTAAAGGGTCTTGCATTTAGGCTTTAGTCGAGTGTTTTTTTTAAACTTATAACATGTTGAATATTAATAAAATTATTTTATTGTGCTTGGTCTTTTTGAACGCATGGGTTCCCATCTTTGCTTTTTTAGTTATTTTACTCTAATCGGGAAATTAAAAGTAAGATTAGCCGAGGAATAATAATGAAAATACAATGGGTGAATAAAATATGGAGCCATTGATCGAGACGTTAAAAAAATTTCGCCTTAAATTTTCCAATCTAGACATGTATTTGAATGATAAAAAATAATGTAATCACCTATATAAATTCGTCCCGTGGGGCAGGTCATTTGTTTGGTGCAGTTGTAAGACCCAAATAAAAATCAGTTTTAAGCGTGATTGTCGTGGTTTTAGGCAGGGGGGACTAGGCAAAAAATGACAAATCTATCGCAGATCGAGTTTTTTCCCGCGAAAAGGTTTAATCGAAGGGTTAAGACGTGTAAAATTCTAATCGATTTTTATTTATCCACCGTTTTTATCTTTTGAGGTTCTCCTCGATCATAATCTCGCGGTGATATGCCCCATGGTACGGGGCATCACTCCTTAAGGATTTTTTATATGCCAATTATCACTTTGCCAAATGGTGATCAAAAACAATTTGATCAAGCCGTATCTGTGATGGACGTTGCGTTAAGCATTGGTCCTGGTCTTGCGAAAAATACAGTAGCAGGTCGTGTAAACGATCGTCTAGTTGATGCATCAGACTTGATTACTGACGATGCAACCGTACAAATCATTACACCGAAAGACGAAGAAGGTGTAGAGATTATTCGTCACTCTTGCGCGCACTTGGTTGGTCATGCTGTTAAACAATTGTTCCCAGAAGCAAAAATGGTCATTGGTCCAGTCATTGAAGAAGGTTTCTACTATGACATCTGGATGCCACGTCCATTCACTTTAGATGACATGGCAGCGATTGAAGAGCGCATGAAAAAGCTCATCGATCAAGATTATGATGTCGTGAAAAAAATGACACCGCGTGACGAAGTGATTGCAGAATTCACAGCACGTGGCGAAGAATATAAATTACGCTTGATCGCGGACATGCCTGAAGAAACGCAAATGGGCTTGTACTACCATCAAGATTATTTGGATATGTGCCGTGGTCCGCATGTACCAAACACTAAATTCTTAAAATCATTCAAGCTGACTAAAATCTCTGGTGCTTACTGGCGCGGCGATGCGAAGAATGAACAATTACAGCGTATTTACGGTACAGCTTGGTCAGACAAGAAACAACTTGCGGCATATATCAAACGTATTGAAGAAGCAGAAAAACGCGATCACCGTAAAATTGGTAAAGCTTTAGACTTATTCCATATGCAAGAAGAAGCACCGGGTATGGTGTTCTGGCATCCGAATGGTTGGACCATTTACCAAGTACTTGAACAATACATGCGTAAAGTTCAACAAGACAATGGTTATCAAGAAATTCGTACACCACAAGTGGTTGATTTCACCCTTTGGGAAAAATCAGGACATGCTGCAAACTATGCAGACAACATGTTTACCACGCATTCGGAAAACCGTAACTATGCGGTAAAACCGATGAACTGCCCATGTCACGTGCAAGTGTTTAACCAAGGTTTAAAATCTTACCGTGATTTGCCTATTCGTTTGGCTGAATTTGGTTCATGCCACCGTAACGAACCATCGGGTTCATTACACGGCATTATGCGTGTTCGTGGTTTTACCCAAGATGATGCACATATTTTCTGTACCACTGAACAGATTGGTAAAGAAGTTGCTGATTTCATTAAGCTCACTTTAGATGTGTATAAAGATTTTGGCTTTGAAGAAGTGCAAATGAAATTATCAACACGTCCAGAAAAACGTGTTGGCGATGACAAACTTTGGGATATGGCTGAAAAATCTTTGGCAGATGCTTTAGATGCAGCAGGTCTGGCTTGGGATTTACAACCGGGTGAAGGTGCATTCTACGGTCCAAAAATTGAATTCTCATTGAAAGACTGCTTAGGTCGTGTATGGCAATGTGGTACTATTCAGTGTGACTTCAATTTACCAGAGCGTTTAGACGCATCTTATGTGACTGAAGACAATGATCGTGATCAACCTGTTATGTTGCATCGTGCAATTCTTGGCAGTTTCGAACGATTTATTGGTATACTAATTGAACACTACGCTGGCTTCATGCCACCTTGGTTAGCGCCAGTACAAGCGTGTGTCATGAATATTACAGATTCACAAGCTGAGGCATGTGAGTCAGTCGTCGCAAAACTTAAAGAAAGCGGTATCCGTGCGATTTCAGACTTGAGAAATGAAAAAATCGGCTTTAAGATTCGTGAACGCACATTAGAGCGTATTCCTTATTTATTGGTTCTTGGAGACCGAGAAGTAGAGGAAGGTACAGTCAACGTACGTACCCGCTCAGGAACAAATTTAGGTACTATGTCAATCGATGCTTTCGTTGACTTAGTGAAAGCAGCCGTAGCCGAACGCGGCCGGTACATTGTGGAGTAACAGCGATTAAACAGCCTGACCGTAATCAACAGGGTGGTAATAAATCAAACCGTCCTGCTTTGAATGATGAAATTCGTGCAAAAGAAGTCCGTCTTGTAGACGAAAATGGCGAACAAAAAGGCATCGTAAGCTTGGCTGATGCCTTACGTGCTGCTGAAAGCGTTGATCTTGACTTGGTTGAGATTGTTGCAAATGCAGAGCCACCAGTTTGTAAAATTATGGACTTCAATAAGCATTTGTTTGACCTTAAGCAAAAGCAAAAAGAAGCGAAGAAAAAACAGCATCAAGTCCAGGTGAAAGAAATCAAGCTCCGCCCTGCGACTGATGTTGGTGATTACAACGTAAAATTACGTGCAATTATCAAGTTCCTTGAAGAAGGCAACAAGGTAAAAATCACCTTGCGCTTCCGTGGTCGTGAAATGGCTCACCAACAATTAGGTCTTGCTCAATTACAAAAAGTTGAAGCAGATGTAATTGAATACGGTACAGTCGAACAAGCACCAAAAATGGAAGGTCGTCAAATGGGTATGCTACTTGGACCGAAACGTAAAAAGTAAGCACTCATTGATCAAAAAAGCACTGCATATGCAGTGCTTTTTTACGTTTGTGTTTTGATAAAATTGATCTTACAAGTTAAAAAAGACCAGTCATCGACTGGTCTTTTTTGTGCTTTATTCAGTTTTAGGCGAATCTAAAAGTTCATTACCTTTTCGACCAATTGGAATGTGTCGTGGTAATTTTTCTTCAGGAATAATACGCTGTAAGTCTATTTTCAATAAACCATGTTCATAGTCAGCTCGTTGTACCTCAATATGTTCATCTAAGCGTAAAGACAGTTTAAATGAACGATCGGCAATGCCTTTATGCAGAAATTCAACGTTTGTATCCGACTTTTCTTCAACCGATTTCCCTGTGATGGTGAGGACTTGATTTTCCAGCTTAATTTCTAGTTGCTCTGGATTAAATCCAGCGGTTGCAACGACTATGCGGTAGTTATGCTCACCAGTTTTTTCAATATTATAGAGCGGATAATTGGGTGTATCGCTTTGCATTGCATAATCGAATAAGTCATTGAGTCGGTCAAAACCAATGCTACGACGGAATAATGGACTAAGACTGAAGTTGCTCATTGATAGAACCTCCTGAAATTAGCAAAGTTTTATAAACAAGATTTTGATTGCTGCATTCGCGGCATCTTCAGCAATATCCTTAAAGGCATATTGCTGTATTTTAAATATAGGATTGCTTTTGTAGATTTCAACAATAAAATTAAAAAAAAGTAAAAAATCTTCATTTGATAATTGCTTGCAAAATTTTGTGTTCAATCATGCTATTTGCTACATGAAGTTGTACTGTTTGTTGCCATAAAACATGCTATAACTAAGTGTAAATCTCAATAATGTGATGTAAAAAAATGAGAAAAGTGGAAGGTAGAGAGCATGATTGATCTATATTATTGGGGTACACCCAATGGTCATAAAATTACAATAGCATTAGAAGAAATGGCGTTGGATTATCAAATTTTCCCCATTAATATTTTGGAAAATGATCAGTTTCAACCTGACTTTTTACGTATTTCTCCCAACAATAAAATTCCAGCCATTGTGGATCAAGATGGGCCTCGTGGCGAAGCGATTTCCGTGTTTGAATCTGGTGCAATTTTACAATATTTGGGGCGTAAAACAGGCTTGTATTATCCCACGGATGAACAGCAGCGCGTTGAGGTAGAGCAGTGGCTGATGTGGCAAATGGGCGGTTTAGGTCCGATGCTGGGGCAAAATCATCATTTTAATAAATTTGCACCTGAAAAAATTCCGTATGCGATAGAGCGTTATGTCAATGAAACCAAACGGCTTTATAGTGTGTTGAATCAACAGTTAATCGGTCAAAAGTATGTGGCAGGTGAATATTCAATTGCTGATATGGCAATTCTGCCGTGGATATTACGTTATGAATGGCAGCAAATTCAGTTAGAAGATTATCCTTACGTAAAAGAATATATTGAACGCTTAACTGCACGCCCAGCCGTGCAACGTGCATTAGCGCTTAAAGTGGTGACTTGATTGCAAAAAATAGCGTATGTTTTTGTGCTAAGATCTCGTGATTACACCGCTTAAATTTCGCAGAAATAAACCACCCATTGCGGTGGTTTTTTATTGGATGACATGATGATGAAAGATTTTTTCTTAAATTTAACGCGTATTATTGAAAGCAATGCGAAAATTTATTGGGCGATTATCTTTGGTATTGCATGTTGTTTATTGCTTTATATTGCTGAAATAATTCATATGCAATCCTTGGCGGAAATGCTAAAAGCGAGTGCACCATCGGCATCGGGTGAAGTTTTTGGTGTGATTGCACGACGTTATAATTTAGCCCGTGGATTGGTGATGGTGTTATTTATTGCTTGGTCTGTCTATGAATACAAGACAACCAAGAAAAAGCTTGGGCTTTAACCGCATATTTAGCGCATGTGGTCTTATGTTTTATTGTTTATTTCGGCTTTTGGCGCAGCAACCTTATTGCCATTGCAGTCAGAAGCCGTTTTATTGGCATTATTCGCTGAAGGCAGTCATTCGGTCATTGCGCTACTGTTTGTTGCCAGCTTAGGAAATATTTTGGGTTCTTGTGTGAATTGGTGGCTCGGTTTTAAAATTGAACACTATAAAGATCAAAAGTGGTTCCCTGTTTCTGAAGCTAAAATGTTGAAAGCACAGACCCTATATCAAAAATATGGCTACTGGTCATTGCTGCTCAGTTGGGTGCCGATTATTGGCGATCCGATTACCCTCATTGCAGGTTTACTTAAAGAAAACTTTGTACGGTTCTTATTGATGGTGAGTCTTGCAAAAATAGGGCGTTATGTTTTTATCTATTGGGCTTTTTCCATGTTTTAAAAAAGAGATGCTGCTGCATCTCTTTTTATGCTTTTTTATTCTGGACATTGATTGAGATCAAATTTGATTTCATCTTTCAGGGTTGATTTTTTATATAGCCATAATGTGCTGGCCGTGCGCTTCACAGAAATTTGGCTCTGTGAAACTGCCTGAACAACAGCTTGGTCTACCGCATAAATACCTGAACCTTTTGCCACTTTAACTTTTTTCACATCACCGTGTTTATTCACTTTAAAGCTGAATTTTACCGCACGATTATGTTCATTTAACTGCTCCGAATCGAGCTCTAAAGTCGGTTGGTTACGATAGGAAAAAGCGGTTTTTTTCTTTTGTTGTTGAGCTTGCCAATTTTTAGAGTCAAATTGATACTGACAAACTTCTCTATCTTCATCGGAGCTTAATTTTAAGCTGAAGGTTTGGTAGCCAATCACTGGCGTTGCGGTATCCTTTTCAACATGCGGTTTGACATGTGCTTCACGAACCGCTTGCACTAAAAGATTATCTAAATGCGTTAAACCGGTACTTTCTTGTACGCGAGCTTCGGCAATATTGCCTGTTTCATCGGCATAGATCCGAATAATGGCACTTCTATTTTGGTCTTTTAAATCTTCATTTTTATACTGTGGGCGTGGAAATTTGTTCCACTGAATGCGTGTAGTCAAGTGCGCGGGAAGGGCTGCGCTTTTCTGAACGGAAAGTTGTTGTGTGGCTTTAGGTTCAGCACTATAAGCAGCGCTTAACGGTAAGCTGATGAGTAGAGAAAAACACAGGATTTGTTTCATAAATATTATTTCTTTAATCAAATCAGAGAAGGCAGCGGTAGCGGAGCATTGTAAGTGCGCAGTATTTCCTGAATTGAAAATACTCGCAAGTCTAAAAAATAAATTAATGCCTTTGATCATTGCCTTGACTAATATCTACACCAAATAAATCTTTGGTTTTGATCCAGCTTATGGTGACGACAGCCATCGTCATACAGCCGCCCAATACCGTTGCCATGATGGTTCCCATGTATTTTGCCGCTAAGCCAGATTCAAAAGCCCCCAGTTCATTGCTGCTTGAAACAAACATGCCATTTACTGCGGCTACGCGGCCACGCATATTTTCAGGCGGATAAATTTGTAGAATGGTTTGTCGCACGACCACTGAAATACTGTCACAAGCTCCTGTCATGGCTAAAGCAAACAGGGATAACCACATGTTATTTGAAAAGGCAAACAACAGTGTGAATAGGCCAAAACCTGCAACTGCAAGCAGCATATTACGCCAAGCATTTTGTGTAGGGGGGAACTTGGTTAAGGCAATCATGGTCATGAGTGCACCAATAGAAGGTGCTGCACGTAAATAACCTAAACCTTCAGGGCCAATTTTTAAAATATCTTCAGCAAAAATAGGCAGCAGTGCAATTACACCACCAAACAGTACCGAAACCAAATCAAGAGAAATCGCCCATAGGACAATTTTGGTTTTCCAGATAAAACGGAAACCATCACCCAAACTTTCAATTAAATTATTTGTTTCGATTTTAGGAAAGCTGCGTTTTTGCAGTAGATTAATTAATATAAAGCAAATGGCGAGTAATACCGCCACAGTAAGTAAACTGCTTTCACGACCTAAAAATGCCAGCATGAAGCCACCCAACATCGGGCCAATAATCACGCCACTTTGCCAACCAATGGTGGTCCAAGTTGCACCATTGGCATATAGCTCGCGTGGGATTAGGAATGGCTTAAGCGAGGTTGCAGATGGATTATAAAAACCACGAATGGTGCCTAAGCCAAAAATGACCGCATAAATTCCCCAAGACAGTGTGTTGACTGTGATTTGACCTAATCCATAGCGATGAAACAGCCACCATAAAACCATAGGTAAGGGGATTGCAAAGAATAAACAGATTTTCATGATGTTCTGTTTGTTAAAGCGGTCGGCAAAATAACCACCCCATAAAGACAAAGCGATAAATGGAATCGCTTCGGCTAAACCAATCAAGCCTAAGGTCAAAGGATC
Organism: Acinetobacter sp. ANC 4973; assembly: GCF_002135275.1. Taxonomy (NCBI): domain Bacteria; kingdom Pseudomonadati; phylum Pseudomonadota; class Gammaproteobacteria; order Moraxellales; family Moraxellaceae; genus Acinetobacter; species Acinetobacter sp. ANC 4973. The sequence continues at coordinate 89,635 of NZ_NEGM01000002.1, read as the reverse complement.
TTTGGTAATTTGATAAAGTGAATAGGCGACAATAATTTCTTGAATTAAAATAGCAATCGTCAAACAGAACTGATTCATCGTGACGATAGAAAAATCGCGATAACGTAGGGCTGCAAAAGCATCCAGTGCAGGGTTCATATGGGTCCAGCATTCTTATGTTGTGATAATTATAAGGCCGAATAGTGGGTTTTTAATAAAAATATAGCACTTTTATATTCAAAACAAGACTCAGTCCAGCAGATAATCAATCGGTATATTTAAGGATATTTGCTTTTGTTTTAAGCAAAGATGCTTTAGAATACTGGCTCCCTTACCTGCAGGTCGTTTTTGCAATGGTGCAGACGCTCCGAACAGGTGTTCAAAAGAGGTTGTTATGCCTAAGATGAAAACTCGCCGTGGTGCTGCTAAACGCTTTAAAGCGACAGCTAACGGTATCAAGCGTAAACAAGCGTTCAAACGCCACATTTTGACCAAAAAATCTGCTAAGCGTATTCGTCAATTGCGCGGCTGTGTAATGGTTCACGTAAGTGACGTTGCTTCAGTTCGCCGTATGTGCCCATACCTTTAAGGAGATTTATAAATGGCTCGTGTAAAACGTGGTGTCCAGGCTCATCGCCGTCATAAAAGAATTCTTGCTCGTGCTAAAGGTTACTACGGCGCTCGTTCACGCGTATATCGCGTAGCGTTCCAAGCAGTAATCAAAGCTGGTCAATATGCTTACCGTGACCGTCGTCAGAAGAAACGTCAATTCCGCGCTTTGTGGATTGCTCGTATCAATGCTGGTGCGCGTCTAAACGGTTTGTCGTACAGCCGTATGATTGCTGGCTTGAAAAAAGCTCAAGTAATCATCGACCGTCGCGTACTTGCTGACATCGCTATGCATGATGCAGTTGCATTTGCTGCTATCGCTGAAAAAGCGAAAAGCGCATTAGCTGCTTAATCATCATAGATGATTCAAAAAAAGACCGCTTTTAGCGGTCTTTTTTATTTTAGATTATTTTTAAGTAGATAATAATTAGAGATAAATTATGAATAATGAAAATTTTTTAAATGATTTAATACAACAAACACAGCAAGGTGGTCAGTTCAAATATTTATATTTTTGGGGGCATACTCCAAAGCAAGCTAATATTGTTGATAAAAGTTGTTTTAGTCAGTGGTTTTCAGCGCAATTTGAATTGGATGGGATTACATATCTCACCGCTGAGCATTATATGATGGCGCAAAAAGCACAGTTATTTCATGATGATGAGACATTTAATCAAATCTTAAAAGTCACACATCCGAATGAAGCAAAGCAGTTGGGTCGAAAAGTACAGAACTATGATGAACAGACATGGAAAGAAAAACGATTTAACATTGTGTTGCAAGCAAACCTTGCTAAATTTTCTCAACATCTTGAATTAAGAGATTTCTTAATTGCCACGCATGATCGCATTTTGGTTGAAGCATCGCCAGTTGATGCGATTTGGGGTGTTGGTCTGGCGCAAGATCATCTAGATATTCAAAATCCAGAGAAGTGGAAAGGATTGAATCTGCTCGGCTTTGCACTCATGCAAGTTCGCGCTCAGCTTTTGGCTCAGTCTAACTGAGCTTTTTAGGGTTAGACACGATTGAGTTCGAACATTTGATGAAAAATGAATTGATAGATTGGAGAGGAAAAGAAAAAAACTTGAGTGATCTGTGGTTAGCTTGGATCAAATCTTCGATTCGGAAAGGTTGATAAGATAAATAAACCAATGGCTGTAAATCCAATGCTTTGTAGGATCAGTATAACTTTATGTTCGGTAGGCAATGCTGCAATTAAAGTCATCAATGCCGTGAATGGCATCAGCCTAAATAGAAGAGTAAAGCCATTTTTATAAGGGTTATCTGCTGCGATTTTTAAGCTTAAAGCTCTGAGTAGATGTATACCCATACCAATCATCAGGCTGATTCCGGTAAACATAGCGGAGAGTTGTTGCACGGTGGAACAGAGATAAATCATGACACAGGTGGCAATACATACCAGCAGTTTAATTTGACGCGTACATCTGTCCGAATACCAAAACTGCAACATTATTTCTGCTCATCTGTAAGGTCATTTTGATTGAGTAGCGATAATGGCGAGAATAAACAAATGGCTAAAGCCATAAAGCCAATCCCTTGTGCGCCAGGAATTAAAATTTCTCCCTCTTGCATATGCATAAAAATGAGTGACATTAAGAGTGCAATGGGAATCCACGTGAGTAGTCGATATAACAAACCCGTTGGATGTTGAGCAGCAAAATGAATTTTACAATAACGACACATCAGAAAAATGATGCCTGTACCTAAGAACATGAGTATTGCATCAAGTTTGAGTGGTTCCATCCAATAAAGCACGCCTGTGGCAATCGCGATGACAATAAAAATCATGAGTTTACGGAAAATTGAAACTTGAGGATTAAACCAAAATTCGAGCATAGGCTTTGGGTAACGAGATGAGAACTGCGAGTACTTTAGCATATGAACTAAAGTGAAGCACGGCTTCAGCTTATGGGTAGCTCATCTTAAATGAAGCGGAGAGGACTAAGTGTGATCAAGAAAAAGGAGACGCTATGGTCTCCTTCATTCAGTGTGGAATATATGGCTTATCGCTTTAGATCAGAGCATTTTGTAAGTTAGCTATTTTTTAATGGACCCCAATCATAAGTTTTCTTTTGGTAGGCATACCACATCATCCATAGACCAATCAAAATCATGGGTACAGTAAGGAATTGACCTTTACTCATCCAGCCAATAAACAGTTGTCCATGGTCGGGTTCGCGGAAAAATTCCACCACAAAGCGTGCAATACCGTAGCCAATCAAGAACAGGGCTGAAACCGCCATACGTGGGCGTGGTTTGGAACTAAACCACCAGAGCACAATAAACAGAATGAGACCTTCTGCTAAGGCTTGATAAAGTTGTGATGGATGACGAACCAATTGTAGCGGATCGGTCGGGAAAATCATCCCAAGCGCAAAATTTGGATCGGAGACCTGACGACCATACAGTTCACCGCCAATAAAGTTACCAATACGACCAAACATTAAGCCTGTAGGTACGCAAGGTGCAATAAAATCGAGGGTTTGAAACCACGTCATCTGGTATTTTTTACACCAGAACAGCATGGCAATCATCACGCCCAAGAAGCCGCCATGGAAGCTCATACCACCTGTCCAGACTTGGAATAACCACAGTGGATTGGCAAGAAATTGTTCAAAACCATAAAAGAACACGTAGCCTATACGACCACCGACAACGACACCTAAAGCACCATAGAAAATCAGGTCAGAGACCATATCGGGTGTCCAACCATCACGCTGTTTGGTTCTATAGGTGGCAAGCCCCCAAGCAAATAAAAATGCCAATAAATACATTAGTCCATACCAATGTACTTGTAAGGGTCCCAGTGATACGGCAATTGGGTCAATATTTGGATAGGTCAGCATTCCTGTTCCTTGTCATTATGTTTTGCACAGATTTTAGCTGAATGTGATGAAAAATGTTGTACATTCAATGTGTAAAGATAATGAGCACGGATTATGTGTATTGTAGCTTTAGCTTGGCAGGTGTTGGATGATACACCGTTATGCTTAATTTCAAATCGTGATGAGTTTTATCAGCGTCCGACCAGTGGTTTAAAAACTTGGCAAAATAGTTCGATTATTGCTGGACAAGATTTGCAGTCAGGTGGAACGTGGATGGGGGTGACTGAATCGGGCCGATGGGCTGTAGTGACCAACTTTCGAGATGGCACCGATCAAAAAAAATATCAGACTTCACGCGGACAATTGATTCAACGTTTTTTACAATCAGATTTAACACCAATTCGCTTTGCTCAAGCCTTAGAAAAGCAACAACTTGATTATGCTGGTTTTAATTTATTTATCGGTGATCAGCATCAAGCGGTTTATATGAGTAATCGCGGTGAAGCGCCACAAGTCTTGGCTCAAGGGGTATATGTGGTTTCTAATGGTTTAATGACCGAACACTGGGAAAAGACCAAGCATCTCCGCAAGCGCTTTACCCAAGAGTTTTTACCTATGTTGCAACAGAGCACGACAGCAGAAGCAGATTTGGAATTTGCAGTGTGGGATATTTTAGAAGATGAACGTAAAATTATTGCTGAATTACTGCCACAAACTGGCATTAGTTTAGAAATGGAAGCACTATTATCTTCTACTTTTATTCAAAGTCCAATTTATGGCACACGCTGTTCAAATTTTTTAAGAATGAAAAACCAGACATGGTTATGGCAAGAAAAATCCCAACAAGGCGAGACTCAAGGGAAAATTATTAAGCTGAATTTTCCCTTAATTCAATAAAAAAATACCGACGTGAAGTCGGCATTTTTTAAAATTGTTTAGTTATTTCTTAGGATTTGCAATTTTTTTAACGATGGATGGCATTGGGTCCGCTGTGATGTAGCCAACTGATGCTGCATAACCATCATTATAATTTGCATTAATTAAGGGGGTGAGTGCAGTTTTGACAACATTATGAATACCACCCCAATCACCTGCGTGCTGGAAGTTGCTCATAATATACGTCCAACCATTAATGGAGTCGACCGCATGTAAGCCTGTTGCTTCTGCACCTGCGGGTGTGGAAAGAATACGATCAAGTGATTTCGTATCAACATTGTAGGCCCAAAGGAAGTTATTCACATGGTTACCGCTGTCTTCACCAATAAATAATGTGCGCAGGGTTTCAGAGAATTTTAAATTATCTGGGCTGGCAATATTATTTGGATTAGCAGTATTACCTAGGCTGTCAGCAGGAATATCTTCGCCCATGCGTAGCATATGGCTTTGATATGGAACCCAAGCACTGTCAATGAGGCTATTTCCAGTATCGACCAGACTGCCTTTTAAGTCATGCGCCATAATGCCGCCAGCTTTAACAACTTTGCTGAATTTGACGTTATGTGAAGCTACCCAGCCAGTTTGACCTTGCACCATAGAGCCTTGAATATTCGCCAAAGCAGAGTAAGCAACTTTATCTTTAATGTTGACCGTTGTGCCTTCCATTTTTGTAAACGCCATACTGCCGCCTTTTAACGCTGCATAACGGTGGGTTTCAAGGAATGCTGCTGCCAGTTCAATTTCAGCTTTGCTAAAGCCATTGTTGGCTTCTTTAAGTTTTACCCAAAGGGTTTTACCATCTAAAACAATTTCGCTATAGCCCGTTGTATCTGCTGGAGCGGTGGCTAAACTTTCCATGATATTTTCAGCTTTAATACCACGAACATTGACTAAATCTTCAATGGTTTTGCTGTCTGAATGACCTAGTTTGATCCATTCAATGCCAGCAGTTGACGTTTCATTTAGCTCATTTTTGTATTTAGCAACATAAAGTGAGCCAGCAGATAAGTCTTTTTCTTTGTCTGCAACGAACATGAAGAAACCGCCATTGGTATAGTCGTCACCCATAATGGCAGTACGATTATCTGGCATGACTTGAATCAATTCATGTGAAATACGGCCTAAGCAATAATGTTTCTTCGCCGTTGCACCGCCTTTACCATCTAAAACAATTTCAGGCATATGCCCGTAGTTGTAAGGATTGGCTTGAGTTTCATTACCGTACAAATATGAGCTATATGCTTTTAATGTGCTGAGTTTTGTACCAATTTGATTGAATGCATCAGGTTCATATTCTTCACTAGAAAGATGGGTATTCCATGGTGAAAGGCTTGCACCACAAGTAATCCACAAACCATGAACTTTTGACATATCGACATTAAAGTATTTTTTAAGTTCTAAATGACCTGTGGTCTGATCTTGATCTAAAGTGAGGACTGCGATTGGAGAGGGCAATTTGCCATACATATCCTGTTTCGCAAGATTTTTAGATGCATATTCAAATTGAACAACATGAAAAACAGGCTTATTGACGCCAGAAACATTGGCACCTTCAATGTGAATCAGGGAAGAGCCATCAGGGCAGTCGGAGAAAAATTGACGTGATGTTCCTGCAAGGGAAGTATCTAAAATTGGCTGATTATTAATATTATAATAACCACCTGCTAAAATTTTTCCACCTGCTAAGTTGTCGACCTCTACACCCGTGTTAAAGAAAGATTTATAACCAAGTGTATATTCAGTTTGGCTATTGTCATCCCATTCAATCGTTAACTTAGATGCAACCGTTGTTGTCGCCATCGCTGCGGCATTGCTTAGATCTGGTGCAGCCATTGGAGTGAATTTAGCATTTTTAAAATTGGCTACTTTTGTTGGTGGTGTAATCACAGCAGCAGTATCGTTACTGTCGTTACATCCGCTGAGTGCTGCGGCTGTACTCATTGCCCCCAAAGGTAAAAATGGAATTCCTGCAAACCATTTAAGCAGATCACGGCGACTTGGCTGATTAGAAGTGGCTGTCATAATAAATCCGTATAAAGTAATAAAAGTATTATTTAGTTCGTTATCGTGAATGATTGTATAAATAGTTAGTGACAGTTCTTTTACATTTTGAAGTCAGTTTAAAGACAGGTTTTATTTTAGTGAAAAGCAATGTTGTTTTTTATATTTATAAATAAAAACAATAACATGTGCTTTTAAAAGCACATGTTATTGTATGAAAAGTATATGTTGTTATTTAGGTGGCTTTTCGCTTTTCTAATAGTTTTCCTAGCAGTAACCCAACTTCAAATAACATCCACATTGGTACAGCCAACATAATCATTGAAATGGCATCAGGTGGTGTTACAAACATGGCAATGAAGAAGCAACCAACGACAATGAAACGGCGTTTTTCAACCAGACTTTGGGTACTGACAGCACCAATTAAAATTAAAATCAGAGTAATGATCGGGATTTCAAAAGTCAGACCGAACACTAAAAAGAGTTTTAAACAAAAACTTAAATAACTGTTGATATCCGTCATTGGAGCAACTGTTTCGGGCGAGACACTAATAAAGAAATGAAGAATACTGGGTAGCGTAATAAAATAGGCAAAGGCGATACCTAAATAAAATAATAAGATGCTACCGAACAATAATGGGACGGCAAGAAAGCGCTCTTTTTCATAAAGTGCAGGGCGTACAAAAGACCACAGTTGATAAATAATAAAAGGCATGGCCAACATCAGTGCGACAAATAAATTGAGCTTAAATGGCGCCATAAAGGTCGCTGTGACATCCGTTGCAATCATTGTAGATGTTGCTGGAAGTTGCTGTCTTAAAGGATCTGAGAGTAATTGATAGGTATAATTTCGAAAGGGTAATAAACAAAAAAACAAAAAAAGGATTACACCGACAATCTTAAAAAGATAGCGCCGTAATACCACTAAATGTTGCATAACGGGCATTTGTTCTAAATTTTCAGCTCCAGATTTCACGGAAGCTATAGGGAGTTGGCTTTGACTCATACGGCAATCTTCAATTGAGTAGGTGCTGTTTGGATTTCTAAAGGAATCAGTAATTTTGTCCAGTGACGCTGAATATAACCTTTAGAAAATGGAGTGAAGTCACTTCTTTCTAGCCATTGATAACTGTTAATCTGGTGTTTTTGGGTCTGTTGATCTTTAGCTGTATTGCTGTCATCGGTGTTTCGAATTGCATCGAGTTGTTGCTGCATCCGACGTTCAAGTTCGCTGATTTTATCAATTTCTTTTTGTATTTCTTCACGAAATTCAGAAAGGCGTAATTCTCGGTCAATTTCATTTTGAATATTGCCAATGAATTTTTTAATTTTGCCATACCACTTTGCAGCAAAACGCGCACCTTCAGGAAGTTTATCTGGCCCAAGAATTAACAATGCAATGATGGCAAAGCAAAGAAGTTCGGTTATTCCGATGTTCAGCATAAGGGAGTGCTCTTAGCTTTTTATAGAGTTTTCAGCATTTTTCACTTGAGCATCAATGGTGAGTGGCTCTTTAAGCCTAGCTTGTTCAGCTTCATCTTCCTTAATCGACTTTTTAAAATCTTTGACGGCGCCACCGACATCTTTACCTAAGTTTTTGAGTTTTGATGTACCAAATAATAAAATCACCACAATTGCGAAAATCACAACGTGCCAAATCGATAATCCTGCCATGTTCTTTACTCATTTTTTATTGAGTTCCATCTGAACATTTTGCCATGACAGCAATGTGACTGAAAAATTGCAGTTTAAAGACAAGCGAGATTAAACCTGCTGTTGTGCTTAATTCAGTGCTAGCATATTTAGGTGGAATATTTAGGATGATGTTGTGGCTTTGCTGTTACCACTTTTTGGCTTTTTATGTGGCTGGGGACTTGCTTCAAGCCAATTTTCAACAGGTTTAAAATCATTGTTTGCGAGCCTATTGGCACGGTTTTTTATTCCCGTCGTGATTATTTACAACATGGTGTTTTATCAAGCTGGCAGTTTGAGTTTGATGCTCTTTAGCTTTGTGGTCGCGGTGCTGCTGTTCTACTTTTTCCTTGCGCTGTCTAAAGATCAATTACGGGCTTTATGTTTTAGCTATGTGAATATGGCATGGCTGGGCTTTCCTTTTGCGATTGCTTTATTTGGCCCTGAAATTAGTGCACCAATGGTGGCTTTATATGTCGGAGGATCTATTTTTGGCAATATTTGGGCAGTCACCTCTGTTAGTTCAGACAAACAAGCCATCTCTGATATTGCAAAAAAAGTCATGCAATCATCTCCCATAATGGCATTAATTTTGGCATTGATCTGTCGAATATTGGGCGTACAGCATTTTGAACAACATCAATGGATAGATCTCATCTATAGCCTAGCTAAAATTGGCATGAGTTTTTCTGGCATGTGTGTGTTAGGGATGTGGTTGCAGCAAACCAAAGTGTATAAAAAAGATTTATTGCGCAGTAGCCGTGTGGCTATATTAAAACTGAGTTGTGGGGTGGTGCTGTGTGGACTGACGTATTGGTTAATTCCGATCCCGAATATTGAACACTATATTGGGGTCATGTTCTTATTGTTTTGTTTACCGCCAGCGGCCAATATTGTGGCGTTAGAAACCCACTATCAAGGAACGGGGACTTCAGCAAAGGATATTGCATCGGGTACGATGGTGAGCTGTGTCGTGGTGATGCTATACGCTGGGATATTGCATTTCTTTTAAAGCACAATCTTTCGTAATGCTGTTCACTTAAGGGTAATTCAAGGATTACTCATTTAAAAAATCTCCCCTCTTGCGAAGCAATGCTTCTCATCTTTGAAAAAGAGGGGGAGCTATCGAGAATTTAAAATAATTTCATATTCTTAAAACACCCTCCTTTGAAAAAGGAGGGTTGGGGAGGATTTAAAAATACTTAATGATTTCCTAAACTCGCTTTAAACAACTGCATCGCTTGCCCACGATGGCTGATTTTGTTTTTATCTTCTTTCGATATTTCTGCACTTGAAATTCCCAGTTCAGGCAACCAGAACAAAGGGTCATAACCAAAACCATTTTCACCACGTGCATGTTCTAAAACTTCACCGGCCCAAATGCCTTGGAAAATTTGTGGCAAGGGATCTTCAGCATGTTGCACCAAAGCCAATACACAGACGAACATGCCTTCAATCGCTTCGCCATCTTTACGCAGTGCTTTAAGGTCGGCTAACAGCTTTTCATTATTGGCCGCATCATCGCCATGTTCACCTGCATAGCGTGCAGAGTAGATGCCTGGTGCACCGCCAAGTACGGGAACACAAATACCAGAGTCATCGGCAATGGCTGGTTTACCTGAAATACGCGAGGCATGGCGGGCTTTAATAATGGCATTTTCAACAAAGCTTAATCCGTCTTCGATGGCATCATCAATGTTGAGTTTACCTTGAGCAATCACTTCAACAGGAAGATTAAGCCCAGCAAATAATTTTTCAAATTCAGCAATTTTCCCTTTGTTATTGCTGGCAAGGACTAAAGTCCCTTGAGATAACCATGCATTTGCAGACATTGTATTTGTGCTCATGAATTGAAAATGAAGGTCTATATTTTAACTGATTTTATAAAAGAGCATGTGAAGTTGGCTTATAATTGAAGTGAGAAATAAATATTAGTGTTGGCATGGTCACCATAACAATCGAACAGGATGAATTTTATCAATACATTATTGCTAAAAATGCCATGTATGATGTCGATGCTTTAAGTCAGGCCTTAGCCGATTATTTAGTTCATCACTTTTCGGCAGAATATAAATTTTATTTATTTTTATGTGACGCGACTTGGCAACCGAATAACAGAATTACTCATTATTATAAAATGTCTAAAAATAGAGAATATTCTCTATTATTTTCAGAGCAAAAAATCAAAGCAAATGAAATTCAGGTTTTGCAGCCAATCAATGAGCAACATGTAAAATATGTAACCTGTTTTAGTTTGGACACGAGCGAAATTTTTTCAGCTATTCACTTAAATGCCACACAGTTTTCAGGTGCTAGTTTTATTTTTATCGTGGAGCAAGATCAAAAAATCGTTTTAGATAAACAATTCACAAAAATGATATTTGATGCTGCACAGTTAGATCATCAGCACTTAAATTGGTGTGGATTAGAGTCATTTTGTTTAAAAAGTCTTTATCGACCGATGCAGAAGTGGCAAGGGGATGATGAAATTTCATTAAGATTAAATCATAAAAAAGCACCCGAAGGTGCTGTCTAGAATCAGTGCAATCTTATTGCGCTTGAATCCATTTGTCGGCACGGTCACGCGCCATACGAATTTGGTCTTGGCTTAAGTTTGCGGCCAAAGCAGTTTTCTTACCTTCAGACAGGGAAATCACTTTGTTGTCGAGCATGCCATCACGGGTTGAAAGCTCATACCATTGGTATGCACCCACGTAGTTTTTCTTTTGCTCTTCCATCATTGCGAGGTTAAAGCTGGCACGGTTGTCACCGTGGCTTGCTGCTTTTTCAAAATATTTACGGGCTAAAGTTTCGTCTCTTTTGGTGCCAACACCATCAGCCAGCATACGACCGACATTTAATTGCGCCGCAGAAAGACCCTGATCCGCAGCGGCTTTATACCAAGTAAAGGCTTGATTTTCATCTTGTTGAATGTCTTTGCCATGTTGGTATTTGGTCGCTAGATAGAATTGTGCACCCGCTTGACCAGATTTAGCGGCTTTAATCAGACTATTAATATCCATGACAGAATATTGTGCAGCCTGACTTGAAACAGAGGGTGTCGAGGCAACATAATCCGCATGGGCTTGAATGCTAAAAAATCCAACCAATAGTGTGCTGAGTAATATTTTTTTCATAGTGCGCTCACTCGATAAATAGCGACTTCACCAAACAGATTCGGAACATGTTTACTCAGTAAACTACCTTGTTGGTTCCCATTCACGGCGAGTCGATTAATAATCCGAATGTCATTTTCAGCACAAAGTGCTTCAAAATCACGGAAAGTACATAAGTGGATATTGGGTGTATTATACCACATGTAAGGTAAAGCATTTGAAACAGGCATCATTCCCTTTAAAGCCAAAAAAGAACGCGTCTTCCAGTGGGCAAAATTAGGAAAGGTGATAATGGCTTGTTTCCCTACACGCACCATATCACGCAATAATACGTCTGGTGCATCTACAGCTTGCAAAGCCTGTGCCATAACCACATAATCAAATGACTGGTCTGCAAAACGACTTAAACCAAGATTTAAGTCTTGTTGAATAATATTTAACCCTCGACTGACCGCAATTGCAATCTTTTCTTGATCAATTTCTAATCCATATGCACGAATATTGTGCTTTTTTCCCATATGTGCCAGCAGTTCGCCATCACCGCAACCGAGATCGAGCACGCTAGAGTCAGGTTTAATCCATGTTTCAGCAAGTTGATGGTCGATACGCATTACACAGTCTCCTTAGGTGTTGCTTTAAGGTGTTCTACGCCACCTAAAAATGCACGTAATGATTTCACGTAAAGCGGAATAGGGAATAAAAAGGAATCATGCCCTTGTTCTGCATCAATATCGACATAGCTGACCGGTTTATGATTGCTAATCAGTGCATCGACAATTTCTTGTGAACGCTGTGGGGTGAAACGCCAATCTGTGGTGAAGGAAACCACCAAGAAACGACATTTGGTGTTCGCCATCGCTTTGGTTAAAGACAGCTCATATTCACGTGCTGGATCAAAATAGTCCAAGGCTTTGGTCATAATGAGGTAAGTATTGGCATCAAAGTTACGGCTGAACTGTTCACCTTGATAGCGCAAATAACTTTCGACTTGGAATTCAACGTCAAAACCATACATAAATTTACCCGACTTTAAGTCGCGGCCAAATTTTTGTTTCATGGCTTCTTCAGATAAGTAGGTAATATGACCGACCATACGCGCCAAAATTAGGCCGCGTTTAGGATAGCTGTCATTTTCTAGATAGCGCCCGTTATAGAAGTCTGGATCAGATAAAATGGACTGCCGCGCAACTTCATTAAAGGCAATATTTTGTGCAGAGAGTTTCGGTGCACTGGCAATAATGACACAGTTTTTTAACCGATCAGGATAATCTACCGACCATTGCAAAGCCTGCATACCGCCCAGTGAGCCACCAATAATGGAATACCAAACCTCAATCCCTAAACGATCGGACAATAAGACTTGCGTTTTAACCCAGTCACGTACCGTCACCAATGGAAAATCTGGACCATAAGGACGATTGTCATTTTCAGGGTTGGGCGATATTGGCCCCGTTGAGCCACTGCAACCGCCAATATTATTCAGTGCCACCACAAAGAATTTAGACGTATCAATCGCTTTGCCCGGACCAATACAGGCATCCCACCAGCCTGCTTTTTTATCATCATCATGATGATAGCCTGCCGCATGATGATGCCCAGACAACGCATGGCAAATCAGAATGGCATTGGATTTGTCTGCATTGAGCGTACCGTAGGTTTCAACCATGATTTCGAAACGTGGCAAAACACGACCACATTCAAGCTCTAAAGGCTCTTCGAATTGGAACTTTTGTGGGAGAACGATGCCCACTGAGTCAGCTGGAAAAGACACAGGAATAATTCGCCTTAAATCTTTAGAATGTATAAATAAAAGGATACCACTTGAGTGGTATCCTTCTAAAGTCATTTTAGTGCTAAATATTATTGCTAATATTTATACCGCGGCTGCAATCACTTGGTCTGTGTTAAGTACACCTTGTTCAATCAAGCGGTTGGTACAGGCAATAATCGCTTCGATTGAAGAGGTCACGATGTTGTCATGCACCCCAGCACCAAATGCAGATTTACCTGTCCCTTTGATTTGAAGTTCGATCAAGGCCAAAGCTTTGGCATGTGCGCCAGAACTGATGCTACGTTCTTCATAACTTAAAACATCAATTGGCAATTGAAGTGCATTCAAAATTGCAGAAATTGGACCATTGCCTTCACCGCGCAATTGTTGTGTTTCACCATTCACATCAACATCAAGTTCAATCACTTGACAGCCATTTTCATCCGACAAGCGATAGTTTTTCACCGAATAATATGCATCTTTGGCAGCAACATAATTTTCTTTGAACAATGCCCAAATGTCTTGTGCAGTGACTTCTTTGGCTTGTTCATCGGTGACTTGTTGCACCGCTTGCGAGAATTCAATTTGTAAACGACGTGGCAACACCACGTTGTAACTAGATTCTAACAAGTAAGCGATTCCACCTTTACCTGACTGTGAATTGACACGAATCACCGCGTCATAGTCACGACCTAAATCTTTCGGGTCGATTGGCAAGTAAGGCATATCCCACATGTCTTGGTTCTTTTGGAATTCAAAGCCTTTTTTGATGGCATCTTGATGCGAACCAGAGAATGCAGTGAACACCAAGTCGCCAGCATATGGATGACGTGGATGTACAGGTAAGCCAGTACATTCTTCAATGGTGGCAATGATTTCATTAATGTTGGAGAAATCTAAGTTAGGTGCAACACCTTGGGTATACATATTTAAAGCAATTGCGGCAACGTCGACATTACCTGTACGTTCACCATTACCAAATACACAACCTTCAACGCGGTCTGCACCTGCCATAATGGCCAATTCAGAAGCGGCAATCCCACAACCACGGTCGTTATGACAATGTACAGAAATGATCACACCATCACGACGTTGAATGTTGCGGTGCATCCATTCAATTTGGTCGGCATAGACGTGCGGGCCTGAAACTTCAACCGTTGCAGGCAAGTTTAAGATGACTTTATTCTCTGGAGATGCTTCCCAAATTTCAGTGACCGCATCACAGACATCTTTCGCGACGTCTAATTCAGTTGCAGTAAAACATTCAGGGCTGTATTGGAAAATCCAGTCCGTATTTGGATATTGCGCTGCATATTCTTTGACTTTTGTCGCCGCATTCATGGCTAATTTTTTAGCGCCAGCAACATCAACATTCAAGACTTTTTCACGGAACGTCGGTGAGTTTGAATTGTAAATATGTACGATGGCACGTTTTGCACCAACTAAAGATTCAAAAGTACGCTCAATTAAATGATCACGTGCCTGAACCAAAACTTCAATATAAACGTCATCTGGAATATGATCTTCTTCAATCAATTTACGGGTGAAGTCAAAGTCAATTTGTGATGCAGAAGGGAAACCAATTTCAATATGTTTAAAGCCAATTTTTACCAACATTTGGAACATTTTGAATTTTTGTTCCATATCCATCGGTTCAAAAATTGCTTGGTTACCGTCACGAAGGTCTGTGCTCATCCAAATAGGCGCTTGATTAATTTCTTTATTCGGCCATTGACGATCTGGCAAGTCTACACGTTGATACATGCGACGATATTTTTTACTTGGATCAGCTAACATCATGAGGTAACTCCTTGTGCAGCATAAGTTGCTCGTATCTTGGGTAAAGGCAACTGCTTACTACTTATATAGATGGTGTCTATTGTATCGATTTACAAGTAATTTTCGGAGAATTTTCACCTAAAGTAGCATAAGTCTTATACGGTGGATTAAACACCTCATAAGCTTAAACACGCTTATCTTGTAAATGGATTAACTTGACCCTAATTCTAAAATAGAGTGCTTGGAAATAATTTCCTTATTTTGCAGTGTATGGTTGGATTAAGAAAAAAAATTCCTTTAAAAGTTTTATTTATGCAAAATATGTTCTTGATTAATGTCGTTGACGGTGGCTGTTCCCATTAAAGCCATGGTAATCTCAAATTCTTCCTTTAAAATTTTAAGCACATGCGCCACGCCTAAAGCGCCTGCGGTTGCCAGTCCATAAATATAAGGACGACCAATACATACGGCTGTCGCACCTAAAGCTATGGCTTTGAACACGTCTGAACCACGACGAATACCACCATCTAAAATTAAAGGGAAATCTGTAGGGACGACTTTCTTGATCAGTTGCAAAGCAGTGAGCGGGGAAATACACGTGTCTAAGACTCGACCGCCATGATTAGAAATAATCAGTCCTTGCACACCGTATTGCAGCGCAAGTTTGGCATCTTGAGGATGGATAATGCCTTTTAAAATCACGGGTAAGGAGGTGTGTGCAATGATCCATTCAATATCCTTCCATTTTGGTGCAATCTGCATTAAGCCATTAAATACAGGGTGTTGATTTTCACCTATTTCAGGCAATGGAATATGCGTGGGTGTATGTGGATGCTGCATGCCTTCAGGCAGTTGAAAAAATACCCGTCGTTCACGATCCCGAATGCCTGTATGCGGTGAATCAACGGTAATGACGAGGGCTTTAAAGTTTTGTTGTTCTGCCAGCTTGACCAATGCCAGTGATTTTTCACGATCACCTTGCCAATATAACTGAAACCATTTGTATGGGTTGTCTATCTTTAGACTACGCATATCGGTATTGCTAAAATTACTTAAAATAAGATTGCTTTCAAGTACTTCAGCAGCCAAAGCCGTAGCAAGTTCTGCTTCAGGATGAAATTGTTGCTGATGTCCAATCGGGGCTAAAAAAATAGGATGAGGGAACTTTTGCCCCAAAATTTCACAGGCTGTATGACCTTGGGTTAGGTCATTTAAATGCCTTGGAATGAGTTGTATTGTTTTAAATTGATCAAGATTGTCTTGCACACTCAATTCATCCATCGATCCGCCCTGTAAGTAGTGCCAGACCATAGTTGGAAGGTGTTGCTGTGCTTGTTTTTCGTAGTCTGCAATGGTTTGTAAATAAGCCGGAATTTGTTTTAAAGGGGCGAGGGGCGTAAAAGCGTTCATAGGTCACCCCATTGGCGTAATAAATTATGATAATGACTGGTCAAATGGATGATCTCTTCTGAATCACCGACCTGTTGGCGTAGCTTCATAATGGTCATATCAAGGTCAAACAACATGCTACGCTGCCAGTCATCTTTCACCATGCTTTGTAACCATGTAAATGCAGCAACCCGTTTGCCCGCAGTAACCGCTTCAACCCGATGTAAACTGGTCGCAGGGTAGAGAATGGCATCACCTGCATCCAATTTAACTTCATGGCTGCCATAATGATCTTCAACCACCAGTTCACCGCCTTCATATTCATCGGGTTCAGATAAAAATAGGGTGATGGAGACATCAGTTCGAATCGGCTGTCCAGTTGCTGTTGAATATTGCACTGCACTATCAACATGGTTGCCATAACTGCCGTCATGTTGATAACAATTAAATAAGGGTGCAAGAATATGTTTCGGTAATCCAGCGGATTTGACCAGCGAATTTTGTTGTATAGCGTGCAATATTTTTGGGGAAAGAGATTGATAAATGATGCTATTCACATCAATTTGTAGATTCTGTTTAATTTTTTGCGCTTGAATGCCAGCACTGTGTTGTCCATGAATCCATGCCTGACTGGTATCTAATTGCTGACGTAATTCAGTCACTTGTTGTTTGGTCAAAACTTCAGGAATATGTAACATCATTAGGCTTATCAACCTTCCTTAAATGGGTTGAATTCAAAAATAAAAATGTAGTGCATTACGCATAACACACTACATTTATACTCAATTTTGTCAGCTTAATTAAGCTTAAGTGTCTTAAAACTTATAATTAAACGTCAGTGCTGCTGAACGTGGTTGGCCCATCACTAAACGTGCGCCACTATTATTTAGCGTACTAATGTATTCTTTATCTGCAAGGTTATAGATGTTGAGGTTTAATGATGCTTTATCATTTAAGGTATAGCCTAACAATGCATCAAATACCATATAGCTTGGAATGACTGGCATGTTCGTCGTTGCCGTTGAACCAGGAGTAATTGAGCGTTTTTGTTCATCAACATAACGTGCACCTAGGCCCGCTCTAAATCCAGCAACACTATAAGTCGTCCATAGCGTTGCGGTCCAGTCTGGAGACCAGCGTACTGCATTGTTTTCGGTCCAAACTTTAGTGGTTGCATTATAAGTCTGCTGATTTTCTTGTTCGCTATCCATAAGAGCAACACCTGCTGATACATTCCATGCACGGGTAATTTGTCCTACTGCACCAAGTTCTAAACCTTTAACTGTGGTTTTCCCTTCTGGAATATATTGTAAGGTAATCGGATCTTGCGTAATTTGATTTTCATTTTCAGTATGATAGGCCGCCGCAGTTAAGATGAGCTTATCTTCATTGAAGGTCCATTTCGTGCCAACTTCGTAATGATGGGTTTCTTGCGGTTTGGTTGATGGATTATTGGTTACGTTGGTTGTAGAGTTTGAAGCACTGTTTAATACGAACCCAGTTCCTGGCGGTGTTAGTGATTTTGCATAAGATGTATAAACACTACTTGCTGTTGTTGGTTTAAATACACCACCGAGTTTCCAGCTGACTAACGTGCCATGCGTGCTCAAATTGCTTGGCGTTTTAGTCACGGCTAAAGTTGTAGCATCGGTTACAACGGTTAATGCATCTGCTTCAGTATCATAATAGTCAACGCGCACGCCGCCATTCAGTTGAAAACGCTCGCCAAACTTAAGTGTGTCAAATAAATAGGCTGCTACAGTATCTGTTTTTCCATTCGCATAAGCTCCAGTATAAACGAGGTCTGGCAAGATTTGATAAGGATCGGGAGAGTACAAATTTGCTGATGGAATTGTTGGCGCTGCCTGTCCTGGAGTTTGTACATTTAAGGTATTATTAAACTGTTCCTCTCGTAACAGCTCTAAACCAGCGACAAGATCGTGTTCAACAAAACCAGTTTTAGCCTTGATGTTGAGCGTAGTTTGGTTGGTGAGGATTTTATTTTCTTGATCAACCCCTTGACGCGTGCGCACTACAGACCATGAATTTGGATCTTTAGGGGTCGCAAGATTGCTAATCACCAAACCATTAACACCTGTTAATACGCGATCCATTTCAGTTTTGCCAAATCTAGAAATGTTGGTGAGTTTGATATTTTCGTTCAGATCACTTTCAATTTTTGCTGTGAACATGTCAGCATCAACATCTTCATGATCATTAATATTACCGTAAAAAGTTTCGCGATCTACAGGTTCCGCAGCATTGACTGCGGCATTAATGATGTCACGCTGTGCCTGCGTTAGTTTTGCATCGGTATTATTGTAATAAAAGCCTTTCATGCCGATGGTTGGAATACCACCATCAGGAATATTACGTTGGCGAACATGCTGCGAATATAAGTAAAAACGTGTATCGCTGTCTAAACCGAATGCAATCGAAGGGGCAATGGCGTAGCTGTTATTTTCGACATAATCACGGCCATCTATACCACCTTCCTGACCCATTACGTTTAAACGAATCGCTGTTCCTGTAGAAAGTGCTTGGTTAATATCTGCAGTGAGGCGTGAATGTTTAGCAGTATTATACGTTGCAGAGACTTCCTGACTATTTTCTAAATGAGGAAGCTTACTGACTAAATTGATATATCCACCCGCACCACCACGACCAGCTTCTGCACCAGAAGGGCCTTTAACCACTTCAATTTGTTCTAGATTATAGATATCACGACTGATCGCACCAATATCACGGATACCATCTAGATAAATCGAGTTTTTAGTATCGAAACCACGCATCTGGAAAGAATCTCCCGCGCTGGTATTGCCGTTTTCACCCAGTTGCAAAGTAATCCCCGGTGTATTACGCAATGCTTCTGTTAAAGAGGTTGCCCCTTGTTCTTTTAATAATTCTTTTTTGATGACTGAGATTGTTTGCGGTGTATCGACCAGTGGTTGAGTATATTTCGGTGAACTGACGGCATTTGCTTTATATTTATTTTCGACTTCAGATTGAACTGTAATTTTTGGTAGAACCGTTGTCTCATCTTTAATAGGTGTTGCCGCATGGGTCATAAGGGGGAGAGATGCAGCTAAAGCAACCAATGGAGCTGTTCTATTGTGTTTACGGCTTTTAATCTGTGTCATTGTGGGTAATCCCTAATATCGTATATGACAGAATTTCCTTACTGCCTGCAACTTTTGAGCTGCTGCAAAATAGCAGTAAATATGGAGGTATTGTTATAGCGAGTAACAATTGATGCGAATTCTAGTGATAATAGTTATCATTAACAATGTTATTTCTTTGAAATAGAACGATTTGATGATGGAAATAATGTTTAAATGAGACTTAGTGATTTAAGAAAACAATCGTGATAGGTGAAAGGTAAACTAAATTTTATATAGAAATAAATCGAATGGTAAAATATATAAAAACCAATATCTTAGTAAGTTAATGAAAAGAAATTAAATATTCTGGAGTTAATGAAAATAATCTCCAGAATTGGATTTATTAAATAAATTTTTCTTAAAGTTCTGCCCATTTTCGCATCAAGTTGTGATACAGATTGGTGAGTTTAACCACTTCCTCGTGTTGATCACCCAGTTGCATCCGTAGGTTTTGAATAGATTGGTCTAAATTAAATAACATATGGCGCTCAGCATCATCACGAATCATGCTTTGTACCCAAAAAAATGAAGCAAATCGTGTCCCACGAATAATACTGCTCACTTCGTGTAAGCTGGTTGCAGGGTAGAGAACGACATCGCCAGCAGGTAGTTTGACTTCATGATATCCATAGGTATCTTCGATGACTAAATCACCGCCTTCATATTCTTCAGGCTCACTCAAGAAAAGTGTACAAGATAGATCTGTTCGCATTTGTTGGGCGGTGCCACGAATTAGTCGAATAGAGTTGTCGACGTGAAAGCCAAAACTTTCATGCTCATCATAGCGGTTAAATAGAGGTGGAATAATCTGGCATGGAAGTGCAGCAGCTTGGAAAACTGGATTTTTCCAAATGGCCTGAATCACCAGTTCACTTAAATGATGCGTCAAAGGATCTTGTTCTGATAGTTGCTGATTTTGCTTCACTGAAGCGGAAAGGGTTCCTGCTGTAACTTTTCCTCCAACCCAGTTTGCTGTTTCCATCATTTGACGAAATTCAGCCACTTGCTCTTTCGATAATACATTTGGAATGTGATGAATCACAGGGAACATCCTTTTGAATAGATTTTTATAAAAAAATAGCCTCTTAAAGAGGCTATTTTATAGGAGTTTTATAAATCCCATAATTTAATTATGGGATTTTATTTTAATATTTGAAGTTAATTGCAAGAACCGCATTACGGCCATTGCCTTCAAATGCATAGTGAGCCGCATGTGCACTGGTAAAGTATTGTTTATCAGAAATGTTATTTACATTTAACTGAACATTTACATTACGGTTTACATCATATTTCGCCATGGCATTGTAAATGGTGTAAGTCGGTAAGTATTTTGGCGCAGTTGTATTTACAAATACTTGGTCACGGTATTCGGCACCAGCACCTAGCGTTAACTTTGGTAGAACTTTATATGTTGACCATAAAGTAGCACTGTTTTTAGCAACAAATGGAAGCGGTTTGCCTTCTTGAGCAATTGCATTATAGGCTGCTTCAGTGATTTCACTGTCGAGATAGCTATAACCTGTAGAGACTTCCCACTTGTTGGTGATTTTACCATTTAAGCTCACTTCGAAGCCATCAACTTTACTTTCCCCAGCATTTGCAGAGGTGGTTGAGTCAATTTGAATGCGTGTATTTTGCTTTTCGGTACGGAAAATGGCGGCGGTTAAGTTGGCACGATTATTAAATAAGTCCCATTTGGTTCCAATTTCAAATGTACGTGCTTCCTCTGGCTTAAGCGCATTAACAATATCGGTTGTACCAAGCGCATTATCACTACTATCACCTTCAGCCAGTACACCTACAGGGTTTGCAGAAGTTGCAAAACTTGCGTAAATGCTACCATTTTCAGTCGGCTTGTAGACTAGACCAGCTTGATAAGTGAAAAAGTCTGAGTCACTTTCATAAATAGTGCCCTTAGGAATGCTGATCGTTGAGTTGTAGGCCCCAGCAGTTGTTCCATAGACATCTTGATTGTATTTTTTCTCAGTTTCGAATTTATCCCAACGAACGCCTAAGTTTAAGAGCCATTGTGGGTTAAATTCAATGCTGTCTAAAGCATAGATAGATGCTGTTTGGCTGCGAGTAGTGGACTGCCCTTTAATA
Organism: Acinetobacter sp. ANC 4973; assembly: GCF_002135275.1. Lineage (NCBI taxonomy): Bacteria > Pseudomonadati > Pseudomonadota > Gammaproteobacteria > Moraxellales > Moraxellaceae > Acinetobacter > Acinetobacter sp. ANC 4973. Next base: position 68,253 of record NZ_NEGM01000002.1, on the reverse strand, counting down.
CTTCCGACAGTATCAGTAAATGCGCCATTGCCTGGATTGTTTAAACTGGTACACCAGCCATTGAGGGCAGCGGCAGTTGAGTCACAAGAGTTGATATTAGACGTTAAAATTGTAGAGGTTGTTTGTCCTGCCGCATTGGTAAAGGTATACATCCCTTGATCTGTGTCTTGTAAGCTCCATTCAGTCCCGACATTAAAAGAATGTTTCAATGTACCAGTATTGAATTTACCTCTTAAAGAAAGCTGATCACTATAAGCATCAGTATCTAAGATTCGGCTTAAAGCACGACGAGCAACAGTCCCTCTATAAATATTTCCTTTAGAGTCATCCGCATTGGTATACACATAATCAGACTTAGATTTGTTATAAGTTGCGATGTTGGACAGCGTTAGATTTTCATTGAAGTCATGCTCTAACTTGAATGTACCAATTTGATTTTCACGTTTGTCAAAATCACGCGCTTTCCAACCGTAGTAAGTGCCTGCTTTAACACTTACAGGTTTACCATCACCCGGTGTTACAGTTACCCCAGGAGGAGGAGTGGTTGGGGTTGCGTTGTTAAACGGAATGCCTGCATCAGGCTCATCATTGCTACGTAAGTAGTAATAACCGACAGAACCACGAGTGTCAGAACCAAGACCAAATGCTAGGCTGGTAGCAATCCCTGCACGGGCATATTCTGCACCAGTACTTTGTCCTGCTTTTTCATTTTCATGTCCCATCACGACAACACGACCGGCCATACCGTTGCCGAAATCTTTATTCGCATCCAGTTGAATATGACGATAGCTATCAGTGCCGCCTTGTACGCTACCTTGGTAAGTATCGCCTTCATGTGCAACTTTTGGAATCAGGTTGATACTTCCACCAACGCTACCGCCACCACCAAGGGTAGAAGATGAACCTTTAATGACTTCAACTTGTTCAATCGCGAACATGTCTCGACTTTGTGATGTGGTATTTCGAACACCATCGACATAAATAGATGATTGGCCACTATAACCACGAATATAAGGCATATCTGTAAATGGTGTACCACCTTCACCAGCACCTAAAGTAATGCCAGGTTCATAACGTAATGCTTCTAATAGTGTATTTGAATTGGTTTCTTTAAGTAATTTTTGCGAAAGAATAGAAACGGATTTTGGGGTATCCAGAAGGGGAGCGACAAATTTTGAATTTGCAGATTGATCTACTTTTAGACTTTGTTCTGTTGTAGCTTGAGTGTGAATAGTATCAAGTTGAGCAACTTGATCTTGTGCAATTGCATTACCAGCGATAACTGAAAGTGATGACACAATCGCAGAAGATACGAATTTTTTGCGTGTTTTAATGAAGGCCATTTCTAACTCAAAATGTGTACTGTGAAAATGTATGAGAATAATAATGATTCTTATTTTTTATCACTATTGATAAAGATTGGAATTGACGATTCTCAACATAAAATAAAACGGAATATTAGATGGAATAATGTAACAAATTGTAATTAAGTACTTGATTGTGTTGTTATATAGGAAAACCCTGCATAAGCAGGGTTTTTTATGGGGATTTTAAATATTAAAATTTAAAGGTGGTGCTGAACTGAACGCGACGGCCTTCTTGGGTGTTGCTATAACGATTGTAGTAGCCAGTTCCTACTTTTTCATAGTCATTAAAGTCTTTGTCAAAGACATTATATAAAGCTACACCTACATCCCAATTGTCATTTACATTAAAATTAGATCCAATATGAAATAAACCATAGGATTTAAAGTCACCTAAAGTATTGTAAACGCTCTTTTCTGTAGCTGTCATATTTTCATATGATTTTAAATAACGTGTTCTTTCACTACGATATTCACCACGTGCCCAGAGTTGAATATTGTCATCGGCTTGCCATTTGAGTGAGGCATTCAATATGTGTTCAGGCGTATCAGTTAGGGATGGATTTCCTAGAGCCGCATCTTTGATTTCAGTTTCTGTCCAAGTGTAATTCATCCCTAGTTTCCAACTAGGAGCGAATTCCCAATTGAACCCCGTTTCAATACCATAGACGTCAGCTTTTTCAGCATTTACTGGTCGAGTAATATTCCACGCTCGTGTTCCTGTATCACCCGCTTGCATTTGCCAAGGCGTACCAACGCTCGCCATAAGCTTTTCACACTCAGTTTTACTTGCTGGTATTGCTGCATCACAGGTTGTCTCACCCGCACCTGTCAAGATTTTATCTTCAACCTGACTATAGAACGCAGTAATATTGGCATCAAAGTTAGAAGTATTATTAAAATAAGTCCCAAACTCTAAATTCTTACTGGTTTCTGGCTTTAAATTAGAACTGCCAAAAAGAGGAATTCGACCTTGACCACCCACATTATAAATACCATCGGTTAAGCGTTCTAAGCGTGGTGCTTTATAGCCTTCGCTATAACCGCCTTTCAATGTCCAATTATCATTGGCATTCCAAACTAAATAAGCTCGTGGTGTCCAGAAATCACCAAAAGTATCATGGTTGTCATAACGTAAACCCAGTGTCAAAGCCAATTGATCTGTCAATGCCCATGTATCTTCAGCAAATAAACCAATTTGTTCAAAAGAGACTTCTTTGTTTGCACGTAAACCATCTTTAATACTTGCTTCCCACCATTGTCCACCAAAAGTCATATTGTGACCTTGGATGGCTTGGGTCGTAAATTTACTATCAATGGTTGTATCTTCACTTTCCAACAGGCGAGGTGATACAACCATTGAACCGCCTTGTGCACGAGAAGGAATTAAACGTCCAATCGTTTCTGTCTGAGTGTTGCTGATACTCGATTCAAGTGTTCCAACTTTGTTGCGCCATGTATGCGCTAAAATAACTTTATCTCGGTTAAATTCTTTTGCTTCATCATATCCACCATTCGCACCTAAGGTTCCTAATTGTCCCTTACTGTTATCGTACCATTGCTCTGTTTGTTCATATTCAACAGATAAATCATGATCATCTGTAGGTGTTAGGGTTAAGCGCACACCAATGGTTTCTAAATCCGATTTAGTTGGATTTTGCCCCATATTTAATTCGACATCTTGATCACTTTCATCCAAATATCCAACATTTGATTGGTCACGCTCAGCTTTTCGTGCACGAAGTTGAATACCGAGTAAATCTTTAACAAGAGGGCCAGATACGAAAGCATCTACAGCGCGTTGATTGCCGAAATCAGAACTATTCGGAAGTACTGTGCCTTCTAAGGTGACAGCACCCGTCCATACTGGTGAAACTTTTTTAGTAATAATATTGACTACGCCACCCATTGCATCTGAACCATAAAGCGTAGATGCAGGGCCACGAATCACTTCAATTCGTTCAATTGCTGATATGGGTGGAATAAAACTATTATTGGATTCTCCAAATCCATTGGGTGAAATATCGCCAGTACTATTCTGTCTACGTCCATCGACTAAAACTAAGGTATATTCTGAATCCATTCCCCGAATACGAATGTTTAAACCACCTGTTTTTCCAGCCGTAGGGCTAATATCAACGCCTTCTACATCCACTAAAGCATCGGCAATCGAATTAATTCGTTTATTTTTTAAATCTTCTGCTGTAATCACCGTGATAGAAGCAGGAGCATCTTTAATTTTTTGTTCATAACCTGCCGCGGACACCACAATGGTCGAAAGCTGATGTTTAGAAGAAGGCTCTATTTCAGTATTGGCAAAAACAGAAGCGGAGGTCATTCCTAGAATAGCGATGCTAAGCGGACGAAGGTTGAACTTACTCATAAAATAGAATTCCAAAGATGGACGAGATAAATAATTGAAAACAAATAAGATAAAAAACAAACAACTTAATAGTAATGATAAAGTTTATCATTTGCAATAAAAAATATACAAAAGTGCCACTTATGGATAAAGAAGGGAGTTTTGTTTACATAAAACGTAGATTTTATTGAGGGAAAGCGTAAAAATAGTGGTTAAATTATCCTGCTTTGTATATCTTGCAATGTTGTCATATAATGTGGCACTTTCAAAATTGCAATTACTATTTCTATATCGAGGAAGCCATGCAAGTAACTTCTGAAGCGGTTTCGGGCGTTGCCCGTCGTTTAAATGTATCTGTACCGACGAGCCGTGTGAACGAGCAATTTGAAGCTCGTTTAAAACGCACTGCCAAAACTGCGAAGATCAACGGCTTCCGTCCAGGTAAAGTGCCTTTAAATGTTGTACGTCGTGAATATGGCGCAGGTATTTATCAAGAAGTTGTGAACGATGTAATTCGTGACACAGTTTTCGAAGCAATTCAGCAAGAAAAAATCAATGCTGTTGGTATGCCAAACATTGATAAAGTTGAAAACAAAGACGACGCTCTTGTTTATCAAGCAACTGTAGAAGTTTATCCAGAAGTTGAAGTAAACGCATTTGACGCTTTGGAAATTGAACGTAAAAAATCTGAAGTTAACGACAAAGACGTTGACCAAATGATTGAAAACCTTCAAAAGCAACGTGCAGCTTGGGCTGAAACAAAAGGCATGGCTAAAAAAGACATGCAAGTGACTTTTGATTTCGAAGGCACTGTTGACGGTGAAAAGTTTGAAGGCGGTACTGCTGAAGACTTTAAACTTGTTTTAGGTTCAGGTCGTATGATTCCGGGCTTCGAAGACGGTATCGTTGGTATGAAGAAAGGCGAAGAGAAAGTAATTGACGTTACTTTCCCTGAAGACTACCAAGCTGAAAACCTTGCAGGTAAAGCTGCACAGTTTAAAATTACTGTTAAACTTGTTGAAAAACAAAAACTTCCAGAAATTGATGCTGAATTCTTAAAAATCTTTGGTTTAACTGAAGAAGAAGGCGTTGAAAAATTAAAAGCTGACGTTCGCAAAAACATGGAACGTGAAGTAATGAACGGTCTTCGTAATCAAGTTAAAGCTGCAACATTTGATGCACTTGTAGCTGCGAACGAAGTTGAAGTTCCTGCTGCTATGTTGTCTCAAGAAATTGACCGTCAACGTCAACAAATGATCCAACAATTCACGCAACAGTTTGGTGCTCAAGGTGCGCAAGCATTTGACAGCAGCATGCTTCCAGATGACTTGTTCAAAGAACAAGCTGAGAAAGCTGTTAAACTTGGCGTATTGGTCAGCAAAGTTTTAGCTGATGCTAAAATTGAAGTTGATCCAGCGCGTGTTGAAGCGTATATCAATGACATGGCTTCTTCTTATGAAGATCCAACTGAAGTGATTGAATACTTCAAAAATGACAAACAACAACGTGCTCAAATCGAAGCTGTAGTATTAGAAGATCAAATCGTTGATCACATTTTAGCTGCTGCTAAAGTGACTAATACAGATGTTAGCTACGAAGAATTGTTGAAAGAACAACAAGCTCGCCAACAAGGCTAAGCTGAGTTAATCTAAAAAAAGGCGCATCATGCGCCTTTTTTTATGTATCGGTTTATATTAAACATGGCCTGAATTCACAATGTTTATATAAAAAATATCTGTTATTTAATTGGGAATATTTTGCAATTTCGGCAATTATCCCTCATATTGTGATTATGAGTTGAGTAACAAAAATTTAGGAATAAATAACGTATGTATGTTCCAACAATTGATAACGCTTTAGTACCAATGGTCGTAGAACAATCTTCTCGTGGTGAGCGTTCTTTTGATATTTTCTCACGTCTTTTACGTGAACGTGTCATCTTTTTGACTGGTGAAGTCGAAGACAACATGGCAAATTTAATTGTTGCTCAGATGTTGTTTTTAGAAGCAGAGAACCCAGATAAAGATATACACCTTTACATTAATTCACCAGGTGGGTCTGTAACTGCGGGTATGGCAATTTATGACACCATGCAGTTTATTAAACCTGATGTGGTGACGTACTGTATGGGACAAGCAGCATCAATGGGTGCCTTCTTGCTCAATGCAGGCGCCAAAGGTAAACGTTATTGCTTAGAAAATGCACGTGTGATGATTCACCAACCACTCGGTGGCTTCCGTGGTCAAGCATCAGATATTGAAATTCATGCACGTGAAATTCTATTCATTAAAGAACGTTTAAATCGTTTAATGGCTGAACATAGTGGTCAAGACTATGAACGTTTAGCGCAAGATACCGATCGTGATAACTTTATGACAGCTCAGGCTGCGAAAGAATACGGTCTCGTGGATGAAGTTTTAAGCAAACGTCCATAATTTTCAGATTTTAATATTGGAGTGAATATGTCCGAACATCCTCAAGGACAAAAGCATTGTTCATTTTGCGGTAAAACGCAGTCTGAAGTCGGGAAACTGATTGCAGGTGAGGACGCGTACATCTGTAATGAGTGTGTGGACGTATGCTTAGATTTAGTCCAAACCAGTCAACAAGTTGAATCGAGTGATTGGGCAACTAAGCCTTTGCCTAAACCACATGAAATTCGTGCTGCGCTCGATCAATATGTGATTGGGCAAGATGTTGCGAAAAAAACATTGTCAGTTGCGGTGTATAACCATTATAAGCGTTTAAAAGTCACTAATTCAGGTCATAAACCTGACGATGCTGTAGAACTTGCGAAAAGTAATATTTTACTTGTAGGCCCAACAGGTTCAGGTAAGACTTTATTGGCACAAACTTTAGCGCGTCTTTTAGATGTTCCTTTTGCGATGGCTGATGCGACAACATTAACCGAAGCAGGTTATGTCGGTGAAGACGTTGAAAACATTGTACAAAAGCTTCTACAAAAAGCCGATTATGATGTAGAAAAAGCGCAAAAGGGCATTATCTATATCGATGAAATCGACAAGATTACCCGTAAGTCTGAGAACCCATCTATTACTCGTGATGTATCGGGTGAAGGTGTTCAACAAGCATTATTGAAAATGATCGAAGGTACGGTGGCTTCAATTCCTCCTCAAGGTGGTCGTAAGCATCCGCAACAAGAGTTCATTCAAATTGATACTTCAAATATCCTGTTTATTTGTGGTGGTGCATTTTCGGGTCTTGAGAAAATTGTGCAGCAACGTCAGGAAAAAGGCGGTATTGGTTTCACAGCAGATGTGAAGAAAAAAGACGAAACTAAAAAATTGTCTGATTTATTCCGTCAAGTGGAAGCCAATGACTTGGTGAAATTTGGTTTAATTCCAGAATTCATTGGTCGTTTACCTGTGATTGCAACATTGGAAGAGTTAGATGAAGAAGCACTAATGCAGATTCTAACTGAGCCTAAAAATGCCTTAACACGCCAATACCAATATTTATTCGGTATGGAAAATGTTGATTTGGTATTTGAAGATTCGGCATTACGTGCTGTTGCGAAAAAAGCATTAGAGCGTAATACAGGTGCACGCGGTCTGCGTTCAATTCTGGAAAATTCTTTACTTGAAACCATGTATGATTTACCAAGCCGTACCGATGTAGGTACTGTGGTGGTGAATGATGCGGTGATTAATGCTGGAGAGAAACCAGAATTAAAACCAGAACGTCAGCCAAAAACAGAAACCGAAGCTGCGCCTAAAGTAGATTTAAAGGTGATTAACTCTAAATCTGCTTAATTCGCTATTCGTCTGAAACGTGCGGAAAACTTGAGTTTTCGCACGTTTTTTATTTCCAAAAATAATATCGAGTGTTAATCTCAACTGCTAGGCGTGGATGCCTAAAGACAATCAATTTATCGAAAAATTAATTGCTTAATTCGTACAAAAATAAAAAATACGCGGTGAGGGAAAATCATGCGTGAAGTCTGTATTGCCATTTGTGCAAGTTTTGTTTTACTGGGATGTCATGGTAAATCTGCTATTGAACATACTCAAGTAACATCAACCTTAAAACCTGTGAATACTGAACATGAACCGGGTATGTTAGAGCAATACCGTTTTGGTATGTTTACCATCGGTGGTTGGGTTAATCAAACACCCGGACAGCGCTTCCATCCTGTACATGCACAAAATGATCAGGCTGCAATCGTGTATATGTACCGTCCTGATAGCAAATGGAACCGTCAAGAAATAGTCGCCTCCAGTCTTTTTATGAATAGTGAACGCATTCCCAGTTTGTTAAATAATCATTATTACTGGGTTGAGTTACCTGCGGGGACTTATCGTCTATCGACCAGCCGTCCGCTGGGAGTGCAACATTTTCAAAAGCCGAAATATTTAGATTTTACTGTAGATGCGGGACAAACTTATTTTATTAAATACGATGAGGAAAACCTCAGTACGCGTCGTGAAGTTTCAGGCCCTTTAATGATTGTGCCTGAAAAAACAGGCTTAAATGAAATTGCATTTACCCAGTGGAAATCTGAAAGTTTTAATTTTGTCGCAAATGATCAAAATACTGGAAAAGTACGCAAAAAAGCGCAAAAACTTAAACCAGTAAAATATGATCCAGCGGATGATGTGCAGTTGACACAACCGTTTAAACTCTGGAACCCCACAACATGGTGATGGGGTTATTTTGATTTTTTATTTTATTTAAACAAAGGTTTTAGAATTTTTTCAACGTGTTGATTGATTTCTTTTTGCGTTGCAGGATCTTGCATCATTGCAGTAGACATTTCGATGCTATTACGCATGATTTCAGCCATCATTTTGCCACATTTTTTGTTAATCGATTGCCCAATCGGTGTTTCTAAAAATTGGATATTGGCTAAAACCTCTTCTTCTGTGAAGGTTTGCATATATACATTTTTAAGCATTTGTAAAAATTTGGGATCGGAAATGAGTTTCTGACTAAAGGAAGCCGTAACATCTGCAATTTGTTTGGCTGCTTTTTGTTGTTCAGCATTTAACTGCTGTATTTTAAAAAGATTTCTAATGATTTCTTCGGCTTGCTGGTCATAGATTGGACGCGTGTCTTGTTGTGATTGTGCCAATGTTCCGCTAATGTCACTCAGTTTAAGGGCTTTTTCTACTGATGCTTCTGTGGCAGGTTGAGCAAAGGTGCTGAAACTTAGACTGCATAATGCGATGCTATAAAGCAGTTGGTTTAGTTTTTTCATCGTATTTTTAGTATCTATTGATTGGAAAGTGTAAAAATTAGGCAAAAAAACACCCTTAACATAACTTTAGCATGTTAAGGGTGTTGAAAAAAAGTAAAACTTATTGCTTAGCCTGCAGCAGCATCTACCACAGGGATTTTACCAATTTTTGCTTGCCAGATTTTTGGTGCAGTGGCATGGATAGACGTACCATTCACGTCAACCGCAACCGATACAGGCATATCTTCAACCACAAATTTGTAGATTGCTTCCATACCCAAGTCAGCAAAAGCAACAACTTCAGCTTGACGTACTGCTTTAGAAACTAAGTACGCAGCACCACCAACAGCCATTAGGTAAGTTGCTTTGTTGTCTTTAATCGCTTCAATAGCCGTTGGACCACGGTCTGCTTTACCAATCATGCCGTACAAGCCCGTTGCTTCTAAAACTTGACGGGTGAATTTGTCCATACGTGTTGCAGTTGTTGGACCAGCAGGACCAACCACTTCATCGCCAATCGGATCGACTGGACCTACGTAGTAAATGAATTTACCTTTAAGATCAACTGGAAGCTCTTCACCGTTATCTAGCATTTCACACATACGTTTATGTGCAGCGTCACGACCAGTATAGATTGTACCGTTAAGCAATAAAGTATCGCCCGGCTGCCAAGAATTCATTTCTTCTTGAGTGATGTTGTCTAGATCAACACGTTTAGAGGTTGAAGAATCCCAAGTTACAGCAGGATAGTCAGACAATTTAGGTGCTTGAATATGCGCAATACCTGAACCATCTAACTGGAAATGTGCATGACGTGTTGCAGCACAGTTCGGAATCATACCAACGGGTTTGCCCGCAGCATGACATGGATAATCTTTGATTTTAATATCCAGAACAGTGGTTAAACCGCCAAGACCTTGTGCACCAATACCCAAAGCATTTACTTTTTCGAAGATCTCAATACGGAGTTCTTCCATTTTGCTTTGTGGACCACGACGAAGCAATTCGTCCATGTTGATTTCTTCCATCAATGCTTCTTTAGCAAGCATCATGGCTTTTTCAGCAGTACCACCAATACCAATACCCAACATACCCGGTGGACACCAGCCTGCACCCATGGTTGGAACAGTTTTAAGTACCCAATCCACAATAGAGTCAGATGGATTCAACATCGCCAATTTAGATTTATTTTCTGAACCGCCACCTTTGGCAGCCACAGTAATATCGACTTTGTTACCCGGTACGAGTTTGTAGTGAATCACGGCAGGGGTGTTGTCTTTGGTATTTTTACGACCAAAAGCAGGATCGGCTAAAACAGATGCACGAAGAATGTTCGAGTTTTCTAGGTAACCCTGACGTACACCTTCGTTAATTGCGTCATCTAGGCTCATGGTTAAATCAAATTTAACGTCTAAACCCACTTCAAGAAATACGTTAACAATCCCTGTATCTTGGCAGATCGGGCGATGACCTTCTGCACACATACGAGAGTTAATTAAGATTTGTGCAATAGCATCTTTTGCGGCTTTGTTCTCTTCACGATCATAAGCACGGCTCATCGCTTGGATAAAGTCTTGTGGATGATAGTAAGAAATGAACTGAAGCGCATCTTTTACTGATGTGATCAAGTCATCTTGCTTGATAATAGTTGTCATATCAAATATCTCTTGAGCGGGCTGTTAGCTAGCGGGCTAAATTATAAGATAAAAAGCAAGTTTTGTGGGTATTTTGACTGCTTTTTGGGCGAAAGTTTAATAGGCAATTTCAACTGAAGATTGATGCCATTTTTATGGTATTTTTTGTCATTGATAGAATGAAAAGTGGTCATATTTCAATATGAGGATGGTATTTAAAGCTCAAATTAAGATGTGTTAAATGTATTTTTTATCTATATCTTTTTGAAAGTTAAAATATTATTTCTGATTATGTGGAATATGACAGTGTTGTCATAATATTGTCATAAAACTTTTACATAATTATTTAATTAAATTTAGAGTAAAAAACACATGCTTACAGCAGTTGTTTCAGTGGTTGGTTTTTCATTGTTTATCGCAGCAACGTGGTTCTACGGTCAACAAGAAGATCAGGCTTAAGCTTTATCTTCTTTTTTTTGTTTAAAATAATTCAAATCTTCAAATCTTCAAATCTTCAAATCTTCAAATCATGATCTAAATTTACGTATACTGTTTAAAACATAAGAAATTTTGAATCATGAAAAATCAGTTCGAGTCTGCGCAAAATATTATTGAAATTTATAAAAAACATGCGCGTGCATGGACTGAATTACGCGGCAATTTTCTGTATGAAAAAACATGGTTAGATCATTTTTTATCATTAATTCCCCAACATTCTGAAATATTAGATTTAGGTTGTGGTTCGGGAAAACCCATAGCAGATTATCTGATTCAGCATGATCATAAAATAATAGGCGTCGATAGTTCAGATGTGATGATTGAAATGGCTAGGCAAAACTTTCCTGAACAGCGTTGGCTTCAAGCAGACATGCGAACCGTTGAATTCGATCAAAAATTTAATGCTATTTTGGCATGGGATAGTTTTTTTCATTTAACACCGAATGATCAACGGCAGATGTTTAGTCAATTTACACGATTTGCACAGCAAGGAACGGCGCTGATGTTTAGCAGTGGGCCAAGTCATGGTGAAGCGATAGGCGATTTGTTTGGCGATGCTTTGTATCATGCAAGTCTTGCCCCTGAAGAATATACAGCGTTATTGAATGATCATGGTTTTCAGGTCATAAAAATGGTCGCTGAAGATGTTGAATGTACAGGACATACGGTGTGGTTGGCGCAAAAGTTGTATTAAATTCTGCTAAATAAAAATGTGGAACAATGATTGAATAATGAGCGTGGAACGCGACTAGTTATGTAAAAAGCCTAATTAGCATAAGTTGAGCTTTTTGATAAAGTGTAAATATTTGATTTTTAAATTGGTTCTAACAATAGTTGTTATTCAGCAATTAAAAATCTATTTCAGCAAAAGGCTTCATTTTTTCTACTTGAGCCTCTTCCTTATTTTTTTCAACTTCTGCTTGGTATTGTTGAGAGATTTCTTCTGAATACTTTAATAAACGTTCTACCCATTTCCCTTTCCGAAATTGTGTTGTGTATCTACAATCATAGCCTCTTATAGCAGAAGAGACGCTTGCTTCAGCTGAGGTGTTATCCTCCTTACTATAAGATTCATATAAAACATCGCCATCTAATATCTTAATTAGACCTAACATTTCACTGCTGCCACTCCCAAAAAAAGCTTTTTTCATGGGTGCATAAAAAATTTCGCATGATTCCTATTCTACTCTTCCAGCCTTATTACTTTCAGGATTTCCATTATTTACAATATTTTTAATAGCTTCATGAAGATTTAGCTCTTCGACTATTTCTTGATTCTTTTTGATTTCTAAATCTTCAGAAAAAACAACTTTCATAATTACAATCTTCCTACTAACTATCAATTTCATTTTGTAGAAAAGCACATGCTTCTACATTAATTTCAATAAATTTATTCCAAGTCATTTTTGATGAGAAAAACAACTTGTACTGAAGATCAACCCGACAAATGTCAGGTCGATCTTCATAAATTGAGCATGTATTATCACTAGATAAATACTTACAGCTCCCATCACCTTTATCTAAATAAGCGGTTAATTCAGACCGAAATACCTGTTTGCAACAACAGCCACATTGAGTACAAGGAAATGGTTTCTGCATTTAAAACTCAATTTTTTCTATATTTGGATCATTTAGTGCCTGAATTATTTTTTCAGCTTCTTTGAGAGGGGATGATTTAACAATGGTTGTGATACTTTCCATTGCTAAATTAACTAAATCCATATTCCCAGCTTCAATACCTTTATCTAAACGTTCAAACATCTCATCAATTGAATGACGTCTTTCCTTGAAGGTTTCGGCTAAATAAGCTTTTAAAAACTCAGTTTGCTGTTCAATTTTTCCAACATTAACATCTCGCCAAGCATGTATTGCTTCTCGTTTTGTTGTTTCAGCCTGCACAGTCATCCTATATTCATGATGCGCATCAGCAAGCATCTTAAATGCCTGAAAAGCCATATCTGGTGATGGCTTTGGAATCACATTGACATTTTTCAGATTTTTAGTAGCTTTAATAAGCTCTTGTTTAGCCATCATTTATACTCTTTCTTAGATTTTTAAAAGACCTTGGCAAGTATGCTTAATATTTTTAATAGGAGATCCCTCTTCATCTATAATTTTGCAATCCAATAAATCTTTTAAAACTTTAGTATTCACAATCATTTGTTTAAATGCTTGTGGATCTGAATCATCATTAACTTTCATAGATTCAAATCTATGAACCAATTGATTTAAAGTGTAAATAACTTCATCAGCATTTTTCTGAATACCATCTAAAACAGTTTCAATCATTTTTATTTCTGAAACTGCCTTATCAACTTGAGCTGAATATTTCACAGCTTTTGTTAATGCTTCTTCAGCTTTACTAGCAAGCATAAAGCCACCGATTGCCAAAGCTGGACCAGCTACAATCCCTCCAAGAGCGATCATTCCTCCAGCCATACCAAATCCACCACTTGCAATAGAACCACCACCAAGCCAAGCTAACGTTGCATTAGTCGCTGCTACGCCAGAAAGACCTGAAATAGCAGTTCCTGTTGAAGCTGAAGCCAATAGCCCAACACTACTATATGCCCCAAATCCTGCTAGCGCCCCACCTGTCGTTCCTGCTAATAATCCTGCTTCTAATTTTAAAGAATTGAGAACCATAGCTTCCATTGCTTGAATCTCTTCAATAGAGATTGAAGATTCAAAATTTTCTAACTTACCACTTGCATTTTTAGACTTTTTTATTACATCAATAGTATGTTTAATTTGATGAGTGAAAATACTTAATTTAAGGCGACCAAGTTCTTCTAATTGAGTATTCGTTTCTTCTTTTTTCTGTTCTAAATGATTAAGTGCTTCGTCATAAGTAACCTCAGCATTTTCACCTATTTGTTTAGCTTCTTTCATATTGCCCACAGCTTTGGCACCTTTAAAAACGCCTGTTGCTCCAAGAGCTGCTGCTGCTCCCCACAAAACTATTGGTAATGGCATATTTTTTCTCTTATAAAGTTTATAGTTAGATTAAATAATATATTAAATATAGAGTCTTATCATTATATTAACGACATAAAATGTCGTTCCAAAATAGGAAAATATAATTTCTATGTTTTTAATTTGAAGATTCAAAACCGTCTATTGAACATAATAATGTTTAGATAAATTATCCATAAAAAACCACTCTCGAAAGAGTGGTCTTTGAAAACAATTAAATGAAATTAAGAGGCTTTGCTGGCCTTGGCTTCAATTTGTTGTTCCGCCTGAATTGCCGTCAAAGCAATGGTGAACACAATATCATCGACCAATGCACCACGAGACAAGTCATTTACAGGTTTATTTAAACCTTGCAACATTGGCCCTACACTCACCACATTTGCCGAGCGTTGAACGGCTTTATATGTGGTGTTGCCTGTGTTCAAATCAGGGAAAATAAACACATTGGCACGACCAGCAACTTGTGAATCAGGGGCTTTTGAACGTCCAACACTTTCAACCGAAGCCGCATCGTATTGTAGTGGGCCATCAATAAGTAGATCAGGACGACGTTGTTTGGCAATTTCAGTCGCTTTCGCCACTTTTTCGACTTCTGCACCAGCACCCGATGTTCCTGTTGAATAGGAAATCATGGCAATACGTGGGTCAATACCAAAGGCTTTAGCAGAGTCGGCAGACTGAATGGCAATTTCAGCCAATTGTTCAGCATCAGGATCTGGATTAATCGCACAGTCACCATAAACGTAGACTTCATCAGGTAACAACATGAAGAACACAGAGGATACCAATGAATATTCAGGTGCGGTTTTAATCAGTTGGAATGCAGGGCGAACAGTATTTGCCGTGGTATGTACAGCACCAGAGACCAAGCCATCCACTTGATCTAGAGCAAGCATCATCGTCCCTAAAACAACTGTATCTTGAAGTTGTTCACGCGCTTGTAGTTCGTTGATTTTACCTTTGCGTAGTTCAACCATTTTCGGTACGTAGTTTTCACGAATCAGATCAGGATCAATAATTTCAAGATCATGCGGCAATTCAATATTACGTGCTTTAGCGACTTCAACTACAATTTCAGGTTTTGCCAATAAGATACAATGTGCGATACCACGTGATTGGCAGATTGCTGCTGCTTGAATGGTACGCGGCTCGTCACCTTCTGGTAATACAATACGTTTTTTCGCTGCAATTGATTTTTGCACCAATTCATGACGGAAAGCTGAAGGGGATAAGCGCGGTTTGTATGAGCCATTTAAAAGTAGTGCAATCCAATCGGCATTGATGTGGCTAGAAACGAAACGTGTCACTTGTTCTGCACGTTCAGTGTCATCAATTGGAATTTCATTGCTTAAGTTTGCAAGATTTTGTGCTGTTTCAAATGTGCTTAAAGATGTATGCAGAATTGGTAAACCATTTTTAATTGCGGCTTGACAGAACGCTAAAACGGAAGCATTCGGTTCGTGATGTTCAGTCAATACTAAGCCTGCCAATGGAACACCATTGCTGGTGGCTAAGCTACTGGCCAATAAAACATCAATGCGGTCAGAGGCACTAATAATCAGTTCACCCGCGACAAATTTATTGAGTTCATGTTCAATATTTGAAGCAATTAAACTGCTGTGTAATACCCGACGTTGCTTAGCTTCACCTTGGTTAATCCATTCTGCTGAAATATGGGCTGCCAAATCAGAGATTCGCGGCACACTGAGCGTATTACTAAATGGCACTAAACCAATCACTGGAAGTTTTTCAGAACCAATATGTGCATGGGTTTTTTGAATCTGGGCGGTAAATTTATTGGTATCGCTAATCAAGCGTAAATTTGGATCAATCGTTACGGGAATTTTAGCAGAGTCTTCTGGTAAGCCTTTAGTACGCATGAACAATACGCCAGCCATACGGGTAGACGATGCTCCACCCAAATAGCGTAATTGATTTTCGACTTTTTCAGCTGTCACTTCAGGTTTGTTAATATCGGCATTACTGACGATAATCACTTTTGCATCCAGCGCCTGAGCCAAAGCGGCATTGAGTGTAGATGCAAATGCGTCACGACTGTTTGGAACCAGACCTTCGACAATAATCAAATCATGATTTTTAGCAATTTGGCGATGTAATCGTACTGCATCTTCAAGTAACTCATCATTCTCACCTAAGTTGAGTTGTTGGATGAGCTTGAGATAAGGAATCGGTTCAACCGTTTCGCTGTTTGATAAATGGCGATACAGTGCCGTTGAACGGTCTGATTCTTGATGCGCTTCTTGTGAAAAAGGTTTAAGAAAACCTGCTTTTACACCTTGGCATTCCAAAGCGTAAATAAGTCCTAAGCAGGCTGAAGATAAACCTACACCTTCTCCAGTGGGTACCAGCAAAATTGTTTTCATAAATTTATTCTAAATAATAAAAGATTGGTTTAATCCGAGCATAAGGTTTGCGAGCACTTAAGCAATCGCAATATCTTTAGACTTTTTTGCAGCTGCTTGATTCACCTCTTGGCTTACCACATACTCAGTCTCTTTAGCGATACGACCTTCTTCATCGGTCGGAACAACCCAAATTTGAGGGCCTGTTCCCGCATCGATACGACCTTCAGTGCCACGCTTTAAGTTATCGTTTTGCTCTTTACTTAAGTTGAAGCCAAAGTGAGGGAGGTATGCCAGTGTTTTTTCACGAATATAGGCAGAGTTTTCACCAATACCACCCGTAAAGAATAAACCATCAAGGCGCGGTAAGCCGCAGCTTAAAGCGGCCAGTGATTTAGCGAGGCGATAGCAGAACACTTCAATTGCAATGCTTGCATCTTCATTGCCTTGTTCTGATGCTTCAATCAGCGTACGCATGTCATTGGATAAATCAGACAAGCCTAATAAACCACTTTGGCTATTGAGCATTTTGTCGATTTTATAAATATCCCAACCTAAGTTGCTTGCCAAGAAGCTATGGAGACTTGGGTCGACATCACCACTACGGGTTCCCATCACCACACCTTCTAATGGGGTTAAGCCCATAGAAGTATCGACACTTTCACCATTCCAGATGGCGCATGTCGAGCTACCGTTACCCAAGTGCGCGGTAAGCCAACCGCCTTGTTTATAACTGCCTGCAAGTAAAGAACCACGTTCTGAAACATAGGCATGACTAGTACCGTGGAAACCGTAGCGACGAACATTATGTTCTGTATACAAGAATTTAGGTAATGCATAACGGTATGCATGTGCAGGCATGGTTTGATGGAATGCAGTATCGAATACAGCGACTTGCGGTAATTCAGGGAATAAGCGCATGGTTGCGTCAATACCCACCAAATGTGCAGGGTTATGAAGCGGTGCAAGCGGTGTTGCTGCACGAATACGGTCAACAATTTCAGGTGTCAGTAATTCTGCTTTGGTCAGTGTGCCGCCATGTACTACACGATGACCAATGGCTTGCGGATTATAATGCGATAAGCGTTCTAAAATGGTTTCCAAAGCCTTTTCATGGTCGGCATGTGGAATTGAAAGTTCAAGTGCAGCACCACCTGCGGTAATGCCTTTGATGCGTGCTTCAGCAGAACCTAAATTTTCTGCCAAACCAAAAATACGATCTTCACGACGTTCAGAAACAAGTGCATATTTAATTGATGAAGATCCGCAGTTAATTACTAATACTGATGTAGACACGTTTTTATACCCGAATTCTAATTGAAATTAAGTTGTCCGTAGCGATCTTCATGCAGTACGATTTAATGCAATCTGGATCTTTAAAGATGTTTTAACATGTGTTTTTTTTCTGTCCAAGATAGACTTTAGGTGATTAGACTTAAGCACTATCGACCTGAAAACGATTAATACTTAAAATTTATCAGGTGATTGTTTTTATTTATAGTCATGTTTTGTTCGCCAAATACATTGTTGCTTGTATAACAGTAGCATAATGTATCTGGAATCATTGGATTGGTTTCAGTCTGAAGGCTTGGATTGGTATTTGATTTCTGACCAACGCACAATTACATAAGCAATTAATGCCACCATAAAAAATACCAGCATCATCCAAGCCAAGCCCTGTAAGGTTTCAATAATCGTGCGGTAAATTTCCAGTACCCAGCGTTCTTGGGTTAATTCAATCACAATTTTTTTGTCACTATCGGTATAGGTCAGTGGTGTGATGTATTTTTCCATATCATAAATACGAATTCCTGATGACGTGCCGACCACCATGCCCGCAAATTTGGTGTATTTAGCCCAAGCACTGTGAATGGGGTCATTGATAATACGCGCTAAAATTTGGTTAATCGAATGTGAAAAAATTTTCATGACACCAAAAGAAACCAATAATGCCAATGAAAATGTACAGATCATTAAATAATAGAACATCATGTTTTTCCTTTTATCGTTGTTTTTATGATGTTACGAAATTTAGCGCAGGGATATTGTAGTGACTGTGTTCAGCTTCATGCTTGAAACTGAACACGGATACTTTAATGAATTAAAGGGGCTTATTGGCGAATTTGACCATCACCGAAAACCACCCATTTTTGTGAAGTGAGACCTTCGAGTCCAACAGGGCCACGGGCATGAATTTTATCGGTTGAAATACCAATTTCGGCACCTAAACCATATTCAAAACCATCGGCAAAACGGGTAGAGGCATTGATCATCACCGAACTTGAGTCGACACGTGCTAAGAACTGGCGGGCAAGGCTATAGTTTTCAGTAATAATGGCATCGGTGTGATGTGATCCATATTTATTAATATGCTCAATGGCTTCATCAATACCACTCACCACTTTAACGGCTAAAATTGGACCTAAATATTCGGTGTACCAATCTTCCTCGCTGGCAGGTTTTACCGTTGAACCGAGAATGCGCTGTGTTTCGCGGCAGCCACGAAGTTCAACCTGTTTTTCTGCATATAATTCAGCAATGCGTGGCAAAAATTCTTCAGCCACTTTCTCATCGACCAGCAAGCTTTCCATAGCATTACACACACCGTAACGATGCGTTTTGGCATTCAGTGCAATTGGTAAGGCCTTTTGCAAATCGGCTTGTGCTTCAACAAAAACATGACAATTGCCATCCAGATGCTTAATCACAGGAATACGCGCTTCATTGCTAATTCGTTCAATCAGGCTTTTACCACCGCGTGGCACAATGACATCGACATATTCAGACATGGTAATCAAATGTCCGACTGCTGCACGATCCGCAGTATTCACCACTTGTACCGAGGTTTCAGGTAGTCCAGATGCTTTTAAACCATGTTGAATGGCTTGGGCAATGGCTTTATTGGATTCTAATGCTTCAGAACCACCACGCAAAATAATGGCATTGCCTGACTTTAATGCCAGTGATGCAGCTTCTAAAGTGACATTGGGACGTGATTCGTAAATCATCCCCACAACACCTAAAGGTACGCGCATTTTGCCCAACTGAATACCTGAAGGGCGATAGGCTAAATCGGTGATTTCACCAATTGGGTCGAGCAAATTTATGACATCTTTTAAGCCATGCAACATGTCTTTAAAGCGTGTGGGAGTAAGCTCTAAGCGATCAAGTAATGCACTGTCCAAATGGCTGTTACGACCTTTGGTCATATCCATTTGGTTCGCAGCTAAAATTGCAGCTTCACTGTCTTGTAAAGCAGTGTAAATTGCAGATAAAGCATGGTTTTTAGTTTGGGTAGAAGCGCTTGCTAACACGCGAGAAGCTTGGCGTGCTTGTTGTCCTACCGTTTGCATATATTGTTCAATTGAATCTTGCATAGCGGTTTGATCACTTAGAAATTACACCTTTGATAGTAACAGTCTGGAACACGACAATGAAGCATCTCGCTTGAAAAAAATCTTTGAAACTTTTCAGGTGTTAATATTTTGAAATTCTTTTTGTTTGTAAATTTAGATGAGTGGTGATGGAATAAGTTGCACGTGAAATCATCCTCTGTATAGAATGAAAATATAGGGACATAGACGTCTGATAATTAAAGCCAAGAATGGATGCAGTACAGCGCAGAAATTCTATATATATTTTCTTGCAAAATAACAATAAGGCAAGGATGGAGGAAGGGATATGAATTCCATGATCCAAATGGACGCGGAAGTACAACAATCAAATATGAACGTTAGTTTTTTTGATCTTTATCATCGAAACAGTTTTAAAGCGCCTGCACGTACTACATGGATTGATGGCTGGAAAATTGAATATATGGCGATTGCTCAGCCTGAAACGATGCACAATACGCCAATTGTGATCGTGGGCGGAGCATTTCAAAATTTTAATTCTTATAAATACTGTGTTGAGCAATTGCTGAGTGCGGGTCCAATCATTTTAATTGATCTGCCTTCGATGGGGGCAAACCAACAAATCAGCAACCGCGATACGGGTATTTCGGCTGGAACTTTAGAGCTACCCGATTTAGCCAGTATGTTAGGGCAATGGTTGGATATCGAGAACCTTTCCAAAGTTTCGGTGATGGGAATGTCGCTGGGGTCGGTGGTGGCTTCGAGTTTTGCTGTGCAACGTCCAGAATTGGTAGATCGCATGATTCTGATGGGAGTGATGCAAAAAACCCGTAAAAGTTGGCGGATGTTGCTTGAAGAGTCTTTGCATTTGATGAAAGAACAACGCATGGACGAGTTTGGTCAGGCGGTGATTTTATATTTGGTCAATCATGCCAAAATGGATAAAACGCGGATGTCCCCTACGGCAAAGCGTTTGTTTTTTAGGCAAATGGCGGAGTTTACGGCAACCGAGCAAGAGCGCTATGAAATTAACTGTAATCGGTTGCTGCGTTTAACCGATGTGCCTATTCCACAGTGTAAAGTGCTGGTGGCATGTGGACAATATGATAGTTTTACTTTGCCGCATGAAAATGCCAATTTTGCCCTGCAATGCCCAGAGATGGAATTTGCTATGATTGCCAATGCCGATCATGTGCCACAATTACAACGTCGTAAAGAAACCATGAGTTTATTTGCGACCTTCTTACAAGGTCTGTCCATTCACAATGTGGAAGGCATTATTCCCATGACACGGGCGCAATTGCTCACCTTGGAGCGTCGTGGGGAAGAACGCATTACGGTACAACAGCCAATGACGTTATTGACCCATCGTCATTCAGATTTGCAACTACCTACCCAGATTGTAGATTTAAACTACTTTGGCATTTTACTTGAATTTACTGAAGGTTTAACGGCACAAGCGGAACAATATCCACGTGATTTGGCTTTGCATTTGGAAGATGAAGAAGGTCAATTTAAAATTGAATGTTTAATTTTTGATGTAGGTTCAACGCAAATTCGGGCTTTATTTAAGCATGGCAGTTTTGAGGTGGCAGAGCGATTAATGCGCTATATACAACGACAAAAAGAAGCCGTTGCCGTATTGGAAGCGGTGAGTTAATTTTCTTTAATACGGCATAAAAAACAGCGTTAATCAACGCTGTTTTTTATGTGGGCATGAATCATCCAAACCAAGTCTCCTAGATGTTCCTCGTTAGAGGATAAAGAGGATGCTTGATGGTCAAAATATAGTTGCGGTTGAGTAATATTGACCTGTTCAAAGCCTGCTTGCTGGAAAAAACTTTGTGCCTGTTGGGGATGAACGAAGTGAAAACTAAAAGCGCTACGCGACATCAATTTCAGTAATTTACTGCAACCCCAAATAAAATTGGCTAATTTATTTTTGACTGGCTCAGGGTAGATATCTGTGAGGTAATGCAATTCTTTGAAATTTTTGCCGTAATTTGAAATGGCATGAAGTAATTGTAATAACATGTTTTTATTGAAGTAGTTAATTAAACCTTCGCTAATTATCACCAATGGGCGAGTAGGATCAAAGACTTGAAATGCTTGTTCGAAGTCCGCAGTGAATAAATCGACTGATAAAACTTCGGGGCTAGTGCAATCAATTTTTTGGAGAGCTCGGGTTTTAACTTTCGCCATATCGGGTAAATCAAGTTCACGATAATCAATATTGGGAAATTTTTGGCGAAAATTCCATCCTCGCGGTGAAAGACCACTGGCGATTTCCAGCACTTGTAAGTCGGGGTGCTGCTCAATCAGTTGAATAAGATGTTGGTCAATCATGCTGTGGCGTTGTTTGAGTGTGGTACGCATGCTGCCACCGACAAATTTTTCCGCCCAACTTTCTAAAGGATGAACCAATTTTGCCAGCATTTTACCCTTAGATGTCGCAAAAACAGGGTGGGAAATCCCCATGCTGTACCAAATATAGCCCGTATAATGTGCAGTAAATGAAATATGTCGATGTTCTGAAAGCTGTTGTGTCATGTCATCCTGACCTTATCTGTTTTTGTAGTTTTAAATGTAAGTCGATTCGATTTTTTACCTTCATCACGGCTTTTTTTAAATTTCTTGTGCAAGATAAAATGAGCCAAGTAATGTAAAAAGTCTGTGACTTTGTTTTTTATTATCATAAAGAAAAAGGAACACCTTGTCGTGTTCCTTTTGTCGCATTAATTAAATGATTTTTTAAAGTTTTCGATATTGTCTTTCACTTTTTTCCATTCAGCACCTAATTCAAGGGTTTGACCCACAGTGATTGGTGGGATTTGTCCACGCATACGTTCTAAACGTTGTTGATTGGGTAGAGGGAGTTGCTGCATACCTGCTAAAGCAGTACACGCTGCTGAACGGTCATTACAGACTAAGCCCATATCACAACCCGCTTTAAGTGCCGCTTGGATACGCGCATCTGCACCACCGGCCACACAGGCAGCTTGCATGGTTAAGTCATCAGAGAAAAGCACACCCTCAAAGTTCAATTCTTGACGTAAGACTTTTTGAATCCAATAAGGCGAGAAACCTGCTGGATTTGGGTCGACTTGATCGTAAATCACATGCGCTGGCATGAGTGCATCAAGTTGCGGCATGAGTTGAATAAAAGTCTGCATATCTTTATGGTAGATTTCATCATAACAACGTGAATCTACAGGTGCTGCAACGTGAGAATCGGCCTTGACTGAACCATGACCAGGGAAATGTTTTCCTGTATTTGACATACCTGCACGTTTCATACCTGCTAAAAATGCACGGGCAAGTGGCACAATATCTTGAATATTTTGGGCAAATGCACGGTCACCAATCACATCACTGACATCATTTAAGTCCAATACAGGTGCAAAGCTAAAGTCGATCCCCACAGCAAGGACTTCGGTTGCCATCAGCCAGCCACATTGTTCAGCTAAAGCAAGAGCTTGTTCAGGGTCACTGAGGTAGCGTTCACCTAAACGACCCATTGCAGGCAGCAAGGTAAAACCCTGTTTTAAGCGTTGCACGCGACCACCTTCTTGATCAACGGCAATTAAAATATCGGGTCTTACACGACGCATATGATCTGTTAAAGCACGAACTTGTTCTGGTGATTCTATATTTCGAGAAAATAAAATCATGCCGCCTACTTGCGGTGCTTGTAATAGTTCAATATCTTCTTGAGTAAGTTCTGTGCCAGCGATGTCTAGCATCAATGCGCCAATCATATCGGTGTCCGTGTGGGTATTTTATAAAGCAAAAACAATACCTGAATTCTGCAATGATTTGCTACATTTTGACAGTACAGAATATGATAAAACTACACGACATACACATATTAAGTTGTTTAAGAATTTGAATATACTCAATTCATGCTGAAAAACAACGTTGTAATATTGGTCAAAGACCAAGGAAGTACGAATTATTTATGAAACTTCAAACATTAGCTTGTGCCGTTGCAATTGCGACAGGTGGATTTTTCTTTTCCCATGTAATGAACGAGGCAATTGCAGCCAATAATACCGTTGCAGCGCCTCAAACCATTCAATCGACACAAGAACAAGCACTGGTATCACGCCAATTGGCAACATTGGTTGACCGTCAACATTACTTAAATATGCGCTTAGATGCTAATACCTCTAATCGAATTCTTGATTTCTATTTAGATAGTTTGGATGCAGATCATTCATTATTTTTAGCTTCTGAAGTTGAACAGTATAAGAAAAATTATGGTTCAACTTTTGGCGCTGCATTAAAAGCAGGGGATTTATCGGGTCCTTATTTAATTCATGCCCAATATCGTGAGCGTTTAAAACAGTTCTATCAATTCATGTTGGCTGAATTGAAAAAACCACAAAACTTAAAGCAAAGTAATGTTTATATTGAAACCGATCGTGAAAAAGCACCTTATTTTAATTCTGTAGAAGAGCAACATAAACATTGGCAAAAAATGTTGGTGTCGCAGCTGATTAACTTAAACATTAGCAAAGAAGAAGAGGCTGCCAAACAAAAAGCATTAAAAGATGATCCTACTTTAGCCAATGGGCAAGATTTAACCAGTCCAGAGGATTTAACGCCTGTCCAAACATTAACCAAGCGTTATACGCGCCAACTTGAGCGTGTCAGTCGTGTGAAAAGTGATGATGTCTTGGACAAAACCTTAAATGCGATGATGTTGACCTATGATCCGCATAGCAACTATTTTCCACCTGTAGATGCGATGGAGCTGAACCGCCAAACTACTTTGCAATTAGAAGGGATTGGGGTTTCAATTCGTCCTGAACGTGGCAACGAAGACTACACCAAGATTGAAACGATTGTTGAAGGTGGCCCTGCCAGTAAGTCAGGTCAAATTAAATCGGGTGATCGTATTATTGGTGTTGCGCAAGATGGCGACAAAATGGTCGATGTCGTGGGCTGGTCAAGTGGTGAGGTGGTTGGTTTAATCCGTGGTAAGCGTGGCACAAAAGTCAGCTTACGTTTATTGGGTGCTGGTGCATCAATGGGTCAAGCGCGTACCGTGAGTTTGGTGCGTGATGTGATTCAAGAAGAAGATGCGGGCGTACGTTCACGTACAGTTGACATTAAGCGTGATGGCAAAAATTATACTTTTGGTGTGATTGAAATTCCATCTTTCTATTTGAACTATCGTGCGCGTCGTGCAGGCACAGAATATCGTTCAGTGTCTGAAGACACCAACAACGCACTAAAATCTTTGGCTGCAAAGAATGTTGAAGGGATTATTATTGATTTACGTAATAACCCAGGTGGCTCACTTGAAGAAGTTGCACGTATGTTGGGTCAAGTGATTAAGACCGGTCCAGTAGTACAAATACGTGATGGCAGTGGTAATGTCAGCGTATTTGAAGATAATGATGGCGGCACACAAACCTATGCAGGCCCTCTTGCGGTAATGGTCAATTTGGCTTCAGCATCTGCGAGTGAAATTTATTCAGCTGCAATTCAGGATTATGAGCGCGGTATTGTGATTGGCAGCACAACTACGGGCAAGGGTACAGCACAAGTGCAATTGGACACCTTGGCTTATGGTCAAGCGACTTTGACGCAGCGCAAGTTCTATCGCGTTACTGGCGGCAGTACTCAAAATAAAGGCGTTGTACCAGACATTAAACTCGTTGATATTTACAATGAAGAGTTTGGTGAGCGTAAGGCAAAAAATGCCTTGAAGTGGGACACTATTCCAACTGCACCCTTTAAGCGCGAAGGTTCTGTACAACCTTATGTACAAAACTTAGCCCAGTTATCACAACAACGAGTGGTGAATGATCCGCAATTTAAATATTTAGAACAGCGTAAAGCCATTGCTAAAAAAACCGATGAGCAAAAACGTGTGGTACTAGATATTGATCAGCGTAAAACAGAGTTGAATGCGTTAGAGCAGCAAACCTTAGAGTCCGAGAATCAACGTCGAATTGTGACAGGACAAAAACCGTATGCCAACTGGGAAAGTTATCAAGCTTCAATAGATGCTTTGATTGAGTCGCGTGCCAAAATGAAAGCGGCAAAACGACCTGCTTTAGCTGAAGAAGAAGTATTTGTGACTGAGTCAGCTCAAGTTTTATTGGATTATGCTAAATTACAATCGACCCAAGCTTCTGCTCAATAGAAGGGTTGATTCAGCATTGTTTATTTAAATGTTAAAAAACCAGTCAGTTCAGCTGACTGGTTTTATTTGGCGGCATATCTGTAATTATGGATTACATAACAGCGGTTTGATGTTATAAAGGCAGATAAAAAGAGACAGCAATTTTAGCGATTTTTTTAAATAAATTGGAGTTGTTGTTTAATTTTTGAGCTTAACAGGTGGTGACTTTAAGTATTAAAAACATGAACGGAGTAGGGTTAATTGAAAAAAGTTTGATCTATGTTTGCTTAATGAAATGTCTAAATTAGAAATAAAAGTGGATAGCCTAATTACCACTTGACCAAAATGAAATAGTATAAGATTCTTATTTTGATCGATTTTTTATATAAGTACTTTTTAGAGGCGAAAAACTTTCGTGAAAGGGTAATTGATATTAATAATGCGGATTAAAACAAAAATATAACCAATACGGAAGCTGAATATGATTCATATACATTATGATTTTAGCCTCATTGTAGGTTCTATTATTGTTGCTATTTTAGTTTGCTATTTAGCAATATCGATTGAACAATTATTATTTCGTGAGCTGTTTCAAAAGTATAAAAAAATTCTTCTTGTGATCAGTGGCTTTGTTTTAGGTGCTGCAATATGGTGTACGCATTTGGTTGGTATACTGGCCAGCCATTTACCAGCAGCTTACTCTTCTGATTACAGGTTTGTTTTTGTTTCTTATCTTATTGCATTTATTGCATCTACCTTTGCTGTGTGGTTAATCACCAAAGAAACATTACCGTTTATGCGCCTTATTTTGGGTGCACTCTTGATGGGGCTCGGTATTTCTGGAATGCACTATGTCGGAATGATGGGCTTAGTGTTGGGGCAGCATAAAATACACTACGATCCATTATTAACGCTTTTTTCTGTTGTGATTGCCATTAGTGGATCTGGCTTAACTTTATGGCTGACTTTTAAATATAAAAATGCGGTCTATAAACTGATTCATATTAAACTCTACCTTGTATTGATGATGGCTTTTACCATTATTGCTATGCACTATACCGGTATGGCTGCAATGTCTTTTGATTCTATCCATACCGATCAACTGCTTTCGAACTATCAAACGGAACAAGGATTAATTTTATTTACAATCGTATTTATTAGTAGCTTAATTTTAATTGCTACATTTTGTGTGGCTGTATTAGAACAACGCTTAGAAGCACGTAATAAACAGTTGTCTAAAGTCAATCGTGAGTTAGCCAATCGAGCAGTGGAAGATAATTTAACCAAGTTGCCTAACCGTTTATTCTTAGCCGAATATTCACATTTTTTATTTACTGAGCATCGTTATCGCGATGATAAAATTGCCTTTCTTTATATTGATTTAGATCGCTTTAAGGCAGTGAATGATGTTTTTGGTCATCATGTGGGTGATCAACTGTTGGTACTGCTTGCTACGCGGATTCACAGTAAACTCAAGGCAAATGAAAAGTTGCTGCGTATCGGTGGTGATGAGTTTCTGATGGTGCTAGAAAGAGCAACCATTGACACGGCTAGCGAAACCGCAGAAGAGGTATTGGGATGGATACAGGACAGTTTCTTAATTGCGGGTAAAGAAATTAATATTTCGAGTAGTATCGGCATCGCGATGTATCCAGATCACGCCAATAATTTACAAGATTTATTGATTAATGCTGATGCTGCAATGTTGACATCAAAAAATCAGGGCAGAAATACCTATTCATTCTTTAATTTCACGGCCGATCAACAAGAAGCGAAAAGCCAAACTAAACTTATTAATGATTTATATAAAGCAGTAGAAGAACAACAATTTGTTCTGTTTTATCAGCCTAAATTTACCACCCAAAATCGTGAAATTTGTGGCGTAGAAGCACTTATTCGTTGGAATCATCCAAATTTAGGGCTTTTACCACCCAATATGTTTATTCCTGGTGCTGAAAAAACCGGACTGATTATTCCAATGGGGTATTGGGCACTTGAGCAAGCTTGTAAACAAATCCAAATTTGGGAGCGCAATGGTTCAAATTATTTCCCTGTGGCTGTAAATTTGTCTGCGGTACAATTTGAACACAAACATCTGTTTTCAACGCTTGAAGGCTTATTTCAAAAGTATCAAATTAAACCGCATCATTTGGCAATTGAAATCACTGAATCTACCGCGATGCATCATATTGATGCCAGTATTCGTTGTTTTAACCGTTTGCGTCAGATGGGGATTAAACTTGCCATTGATGACTTTGGTACAGGACATTCTAGTTTTTTGTATTTAAAAAATTTACCTGTTGATGAGTTGAAAATAGATCGAGAATTTATTAAAGATCTTGCTATAGGTTCAAAAGATGAAATGATTTTAGCCAGTATTATTCAATTGGCAATTAAATTAGGCTTGGTGGTCACAGCAGAAGGGGTGGAAACGCCATTGCAGGCGGAGATCTTAACCCGTTTAGGATGCCAGCAATTGCAAGGGTATTTGTTGGGAATGCCCGTGAAGGTTGATCACTTAGAAGAGATTAAATATACATTTTCAAGTTAAGATAGATGTTCTTTGAACAAGTTTAGCTCATTTCAAAAGTTTGATGATCTGCTACAATATCGGCAAATTTTTATATTGATCAGTTCTGATCTTTTACACTGCCATTCTGCAGTAGGTATCTTTCATGAGTTTTAAAGATGAATTAGCGGCACAGGTCGCTCAGCGACGGACGTTCGCGATTATTTCCCACCCCGATGCTGGTAAAACCACCATGACAGAAAAACTGTTGTTATGGGGTAAGGCAATTCAGGTTGCAGGAATGGTCAAAAGCCGCAAGTCAGACCGTGCTGCAACGTCTGACTGGATGGAAATGGAAAAAGAGCGTGGGATTTCCATCACCACCTCTGTAATGCAGTTTCCTTATAAAAAACATGTCATTAATTTATTAGATACCCCAGGGCATGAAGACTTTTCTGAAGATACTTATCGTACATTAACTGCGGTTGACTCTGCATTAATGGTGATTGACGGTGCAAAAGGTGTCGAAGATCGAACCATTAAATTAATGGAAGTGTGTCGTATGCGCGATACACCGATTATTTCTTTCGTCAATAAAATGGACCGTGAAATCCGTGAGCCTTTAGAGCTTTTGGATGAAATTGAAAATGTTCTTAAAATTCAGTGTGTGCCAATTACATGGCCACTGGGTACAGGACGTGACTTCGCTGGGGTATACAACCTACTCGAAGAAAAATTTTATGTGTATAAGGCTGGTTTTGGTTCAACCATTACCGATATTGAAGTTCGTGATAGCTATGACCATCCTGACTTGCGTGAAAAAGTGGGTGAACTTGCTTTTGCCGCATTTGAAGAGTCGTTAGAGCTTGTACAAATGGCCAATGAGCCATTAGATCGTGACTTGTTCCTAGAAGGTAAACAAACACCTGTATTATTTGGTACGGCTTTGGGTAACTTTGCGGTGGATCACGTGCTGAATACATTTATTCAGTGGGCACCTGAACCTAAAGCTCATCCAACACATGAACGTGTCGTTGAAGCAACGGAAGAAGGCTTCTCTGGTTTTGTGTTTAAAATTCAAGCCAATATGGACCCGAAACATCGTGACCGTATTGCTTTCATGCGTATCTGCTCAGGTAAGTATGAAAAAGGTCTGAAAATGAATCATGTACGTTTAGGTAAAGATGTACGAATTAGTGATGCCTTAACGTTCCTCGCAGGTGAGCGCGAACAGCTTGAAGAAGCTTGGCCGGGTGACATTATTGGTTTACATAACCACGGAACCATTCAAATTGGTGATACATTCACCTCGGGTGAAAATCTACACTTTACTGGTATTCCGCACTTTGCACCGGAAATGTTCCGCCGTGTTCGTTTAAAAGATCCGTTAAAATCGAAACAGTTACAAAAAGGTTTGAAAGAGCTTTCAGAAGAAGGTGCAACACAGGTATTTATGCCGCAAATCAGCAATGATTTGATTGTGGGTGCAGTCGGTGTTCTTCAGTTTGATGTGGTTGCCTATCGATTGAAAGAAGAATACAAAGTAGATTGTGTGTATGAGCCAGTCAACATCAATACCGTACGTTGGGTTTCATGTGATGATGAAAAGAAATTCAATGAGTTTAAGAAAAAAGCCCACGATCAATTGTCCCTTGATGGTGGCGGTCATTTGACCTACCTTGCGCCAAGCCGTGTGAATTTACAGTTGATGCAAGAGCGTTACCCTGATATCCAATTCCGGGCGACACGCGAACACTAAATAGAATAAAAAATAAAACAGCTTCTTTATGAGGCTGTTTTATTAGGGGGCTGATGACATTTCATAAATAGTTTGCGCTGTAGGCTAAAATTGAGCAGATAAGGTATGAAATGCAAAGAATAGCGAGACTATTTTTAAATTTCCTACTTCATGTCTTATGTCAGCTAAAAAATATGTGTCGTTGCAAACATAGATGAAGTGTCAACAGCCTCCTTAGCATCATTGATATAGATTATTATTTTAGAAAAAGAGTTGTGAGCATGAACGGGAAAATAGTGGCTGCATCCATGATTGCTATTGGTCTGATACTCAGTGCCTGTGATGCTTCAAAAAAAGAATCCACAGAAGAATCGGCACAGGAAAAGTCACCCGCTGCTATATTTAAAACCGAGCAAGCAGAGGTGCTACCGTATTTAAATATCCAAGAACAAGAGGCAAAAATTGCTTTACCTTTTTGTGAAACCAAGAATTGTATTGATCTCAGTATTCAAACGGTGCATACCGCTGATGCTTGGCTTAATGATTGGATTGCCAAAAGCCAAGCCGTGGTGATTCAAGATCAAATCGGTATGAAACAAAAAATGACTTTGCAGCAAGCCATCAATGCTTATGTGAAAAAATCGGATGCATGGCAAGCAGAATTTTCTAAGAATAAAGCCTACGAATTGTCGATGTATACCCGAATTGCTTATCAACGGAATCAGTATGTACTGATGCAGTTAGGGGTAGATACCAAGCAAGAGGGGGTTAATGTTAAAGAGCGCTATTACTTCTTTGTGGCAGATCGTAAAAAGCAGCAAACTGTAGCTTTATTGGATTTAATTCAGCCCAAACAACAAGCTTACATGAATAATATTGTGCAGCAAGCGTATCAAAAATGGTTAAAAGCACAAAGCACCGAAGTGAAACAACACGCGCCTCAAAAACTCTACTGGGGGCAAGCAGATTGGTTCTTTGATCAAGAAGGTATTGGTTTACATTATCGGACGCATGAAATTGCTAAAGATGGTGCACAACTGGATATTTATTTCAATAAACAACAAACGCAACAGATATTGAAAGTTGATGCTTATCAGAATATGTTCTAGTCATCCGTAGTCAATACTGACATCTCATGACAGTCAATTTATCAGATAAAAATTATAGGTCAAAATCATGTTAAAAAATAAAACACTATTTACGATCAGTATTCTTGCATCCATGATGGCATTGAGTGCCTGCCAACCGAAACAAACTGAGCCAAAAGATGATCCAGTACAGAAACCCGCGATTGTAGAACCTGAAATTTTAAAATTGGCAGGGGATTCTGAAAAGTTAGCTTTGGTTTTGCCAGAATGTGATGGTAACAATTGCCCAGAAATTTCGATTGAACGTCTGTCCAGTAACCAAGCTTTTATTGATGAATTTATAGATCAACAAATCTTAAAACAATTAAATCAAATGATAGATATTTCACCGAAGTTACTTAAAGCCGGTCAACTGGCGACAAGTACTGCTGATCCCGAGCATAACAAAGTCAGTGATCAAGCGACTGCGCAAAAAACATTGGCAACCGTTGAAACACCTAAGCAAAAGCTGGAAAAACAAGTTACACCTTATTTAGTGACATTTTTGGCTTTAGATAAGGAATTAAAGGCTTTAAGTGCCAATCATCAAATTAGTTTGATGATTAAACCGAAAATTTTAAATACCAACTTACCTTTGGCGACTGTAGTTTTAAATTCCAGTAGTTATTTGGGTGGGGCACATGGTTCTTCGGCACAGCGCTATTATAATTTTGATTTAAAAAATAAAAAACACGTTGAGCTTAATGCTATTTTAGCGCCCAATCAAAAAGCCCAGTTAGAAAAAAAAGCCCATGAGGTTTTTAAAACGTGGGTGCTGGAATCTAAATTAGCCAATAGCGTTGAAGAATATGAACAGGCGTGGAAATTTACCCTATCAGATAATTTTTATTTATCTAAACAAGGCTTAATTTTGCAATATGGTGAATATGAAATTGGTCCCTATGTTGTAGGGTTACCACGGTTGATGATTCCCTATGACCAGTTGCAAACGATTCTAAAAAAAGAATATTTGCCGCAGGTTGAAGTCAAAGATCAGGCTGTGGCTGCAAGTGTTGCCACTGTAAATAAAGCCAAACCTTAATGCTCTATTCATTGTTTGATACCCATACCCATTTTGATGTTGCTGATTTTGATCTTGATCGGGAGCAATTGGCACGCGCAGCAAAAGCGGTTGGGGTCGAACGCTTAATTTTGATTGGTTTTGTCCAATCACGGTTTCAAGCATTGCTACAAAGCCAACATGATTTAAATCGATTAGATCATGCACCGAAAAGTTATTTAGCTCCGGGTTTACATCCTTTTTATATTGAACAGCATCAACTGTCCCATCTTGCCGATTTGGAAGCTATTTTAAAAACAGAACAATGTGTGGCGATTGGGGAAATCGGTTTAGACACCTTTTTAAAACAGCACAAACAGCCGACTATTTTTCAAAAACAAAAAGATTTTTTTTCGGCACAAATTGAATTGGCTGAGCAGTTTCAGAAGCCCGTGCTTTTGCATATTCGTAAATCACATGCTGAAACATTGGCGATTTTAAAACAGCATCAATTTAAATTAGGTGGAATAGCACATGCTTTTAGTGGTGGAATAGAAGAAGCCAAAGCTTTTATTAAATTGGGTTTTAAAATTGGTGTGACGGGACAAATTACCAATCCGAATGCGAAAAAATTACATGCCGTGGTGCGGGCGATTGGTGCTGAACATTTGGTGCTCGAAACGGACTGTCCCGACATGACGCCGTTATGCTGTCAAAGCTCCACTGAACATCGTACCCGAAATACGCCAGTCAATTTACCGCATGTTTTAACTGGATTGGCTGAAACATTGCATCTTGATCTGCATGTTTTAGCACCGCAGTTATGGCGGAACTCACTTCAGGCTTTACGGCTTGAGTTTTAAAACATATTGTTTAATAGCCTTTTATCCATAAAGATTCGTATTTAATATTAGAGTCTGCTATGAATATATGGTATTTGACTTGGTCATATTTTGTCTTGATTTAGTGTTCTGATTTGGCTTTTACACGATAGAGCAGTAGTATAAAAAAGAACAAACCCTACTTATATATTTAAAATTTTATTTAAATGAAAAGAATGAGTCCATTATGCAAAGTAATAACCCCATTTTAACGCGGGTAGAAACCCACAGTGATTTTAACGACACCATGACCGTGCAAGGCGCGGTGCAAAAATCGATTTTATTAACCGTGATTGCCGCTGTCGTCGGATTATCCCTATTTTTTTATAGCTTCATGACTTTAAATTTATCACTGGCCTATGCTGCTGCAATGGTTGGTGCAATTGGTGGCTTGATCTTGGCCTTGATCACGACATTTAAGCCGAATACTGCCCCTGTGTTGGCCATCCCTTATGCCTTGTTTGAAGGGGCATTTTTAGGGGGGATTTCAGTGGTCTTCCAAGTCAAATTTCCTGGTGTACCATTGCAAGCTTTACTCGCCACTTTTATTACCACTTTGGTGATGTTTACCTTGTATCGCTTTCAAATTATTCGTGCTACAGAAAAATTTAAGGCGGTCGTGCTATCAGCATCTATTGCGATTGCCATTGTTTTTGTGGTGCAAATGGTGATGCGCCTAGCTTTTAGTTCAAGCATTCCTTACATTTTTGAAAGTAATTGGCTCGGAATTGGTTTTGCTGCATTTGTTGCCGTGATTGCTTCTTTAAGTTTAATTCTAGATTTTGACCTGATTGAATCATCCGCTGCACAGTATGCACCGAAAGCGATGGAATGGTTGTGTGGTATTGCATTATTAGCGACCTTGGTTTGGATGTATTATTCCTTCCTTCGTTTGCTTGGTTTATTGCAAGGTGATGATTAATCAGGCTAAAAATTAAATTGATTGTCAGCTTAATGCCCCTCGATTTAATCGAGGGGCATTTTTTATGATTTTTACAGAACATATTAAAAAAAGGCGCATTATGCAATTTCGCAAATGCTTCAGACTTGGCATTATGCTTGTAAATTATTTTAAGCGAGATTCACATGGCACAAGGACTATTGGCGGGTAAGCGTTTTTTAATCGCGGGTATTGCAAGTAAATTATCCATTGCATTTGGTATTGCTCAAGCTTTACACCGTGAAGGTGCAGAACTCGCATTTACGTATCCAAATGACAAATTAAAAAAACGTGTGGATGATTTTGCTGCACAATTTGGTTCAACTTTAGTTTTCCCTTGTGATGTTGCTGTTGATGCAGAGATTGAGCAAGCTTTTGTTGAATTGGCAAAACATTGGGATGGTTTGGATGGCGTGGTTCACTCTATTGGTTTTGCTCCAGCAAACACTTTAGATGGTGACTTTACTGATGTTACAGATCGTGAAGGCTTTAAAGTTGCGCATGATATTAGCGCATATAGTTTCATTGCGATGGCACGTGCTGCAAAACCATTATTAACCGTTCGCCAAGGTTGCTTACTGACGTTGACTTACCAAGGCTCTGAACGTGTGATGCCAAATTACAACGTGATGGGTATGGCAAAAGCATCATTGGAAGCGGGTGTGCGCTATTTAGCCTCTAGCTTGGGTAGTGAAGGCATTCGTGTAAATGCGATTTCAGCGGGTCCAATTCGTACTTTAGCAGCATCAGGGATTAAATCTTTCCGCAAAATGTTAGATCTTAATGAAAAAGTTGCACCACTTAAGCGTAATGTGACCATTGAAGATGTCGGTAATGCTGCATTATTCCTTTGCTCACCTTGGGCAAGCGGTATTACTGGTGAAATCATGTATGTAGATGCTGGCTTCAATACGGTAGGTATGAGCGCAGATTTGATGATGGATGGTGAATAAATTCATCTAAAAGCTCCTCCCTTTTTTAAAGGGAGGTTGGGAGGGATTCTGTAATCTCCCCCAACCCCTCTTTGATAAAGAGGGGGGCTTAAAAACCAATAAAAAAGACCGCAAATGCGGTCTTTTTTATGCAAAAGCAAAGCTAAATTACGCTTGACCTTCAGCAGCAACTTGAGCACGTTGCATATTTGCTTCGAATTCAGCATCGAAGTTGATCGGGGTAAGCAACAATTGTGGGAAGCTTCCTTTAGTGACCATATCATTTACAGCTTCGCGTAAGAATGGGAACAAAATATTTGGGCAATATGCGCCAAGAATATAAGGAAGACGTTCTTCTTCAACGCTATCGACCAAGAAGATACCCGATTGAGTGACATCAACGATGAATGCGGTTTCACCCGCGTTGTTCGCTTGAACAACCACTTGTAAAGCCACTTCATAATGCGTTGCATCAATTTTTTCTGCTGAAGAAGACAAATTGATATTCAATTCAGGCTGCCATTCTTTGGTAAATACTTGCGCCCCAGGGACTTCAAAAGAAATATCTTTCGTGTAAATACGTTCTAATGCCAATTGTGGTTGAGCTTGTTGTTCTTCACTCATTCTTTAATCCTTAATTATGAAGAGGTGATTTAATTTAAAGTCTTAAGCCAATAGTTCGTTGAGTTTGCCTTCACGCTCTAAAGCATAAAGTTGGTCAAATCCGCCAACAAATTGGTCATTAATAAAAATTTGTGGAACAGTACGGTGATTGGTGCGTTGCATCAATTCCATACGGACTTCAGGCGCTTCATTAGACAGATTAATTTCTTTATAAGCCACGCCTTTACGCTCAAGAAGTTGTTTTGCACGCACACAATACGGGCAAACTGTGGTGGAGTAAATTATTACTTCAGCCATTTAAATTCTCCTTAAGTGAATTATTTGCTTTTAATAAGCGGTAAGCCTTGGGCTTTCCAATTGTTTATACCGCCATCTAAACGATAGCTATCGGCATGACCGACTTGTTGTAATGCTGTACCCGCGATTTGACCTAAGTTGCAAATAAACACGAGTGGGCGATCCGCAGATTTTAACTCTTCAATATGGCTTGTAATTTGGCTATACGGAATGTTACGGCTACCACTGATATGACCTTCACGGAAGTCTTTTGCATCGCGTAAATCAATCAGCATGGCATTTTTAGCTTTAACTAAAATACCCAAAGATTGTGCTGAAATTTTACGGCCATTGCGTTGTCCTTCTAAAACGAAGAACAAAACAATCAAGACCCCAAGTGTTCCAAACAAGAAGGGGTGATTCCCCATAAATGCCAACCAACGTTCCACAAGTCACCTAATTACAATTTAAAATTGCGTAGAGTATAGCTCATAAATATGGCGATCAAAATCACCGCTTCAAGGGCTAAGGGTTAAGAAAAATTAATTTTTTTGCTGTGCTTCAGCAATTTCATCGGTTAAACGTAAATAACTGTCTAAACGACGTTGCAAAATTTCACCTGATTGTGCTGCTTGACGCAAGGCACATTGCTTTTCATGCTTATGGGTGCAATTGCGGAATTGGCAATATCCCAGCAGATTTTCAATTTCAGGAAAACCATGTTGAACTTTATCTGGGTTTAAATGCCATAAACCAAATTCACGAATTCCGGGTGAATCAATCAGTGCTGAACCTTCGCCAAAAGCAATCAAACGCGTCGAGGTTGTGGTGTGTTGACCCAGTGCTGAGTTTTCCGAAATGATATTGGTTTTTTGTGCAGCATCGGGAACGATGGCATTAATCAGTGAGCTTTTTCCAACACCAGACTGTCCG
This sequence comes from Acinetobacter sp. ANC 4973, assembly GCF_002135275.1. Taxonomy (NCBI): domain Bacteria; kingdom Pseudomonadati; phylum Pseudomonadota; class Gammaproteobacteria; order Moraxellales; family Moraxellaceae; genus Acinetobacter; species Acinetobacter sp. ANC 4973. The sequence goes on along the minus strand of NZ_NEGM01000002.1, from coordinate 31,410 downwards.
ACAAAGGCTACAGTTTCACCAGCTAAGCGATTTGCTAATGCAGAGACTGCGGAGGCATCACCCGTCGACTGACATTGCATGACTTCATAACCTAAGGCTTGATACTCTTGCATCAGCTTTAAAATTGGATCATTTTCTTGAATTAAATCAGCTTTATTTAACACTAAAAGCGCAGGGATTTGGGCATCGGCACAGGCCACGATATAGCGGTCAATGAGACTGGGTGCAACTTCTGGAAAGGAGGCAAACACAACCACAATTAAGCTGACATTGGCTGCCACAGGTTTGACTTTGTGGTAGCGGTCTGGGCGTGTCAGGAGTGATTGACGTGGGTGAATGGCAGTAATAATACCCAAACCAGTATTGGGGTCTGCTTGCCATTTAACACGGTCACCTGTCACCAAGGCTTCTAAATTGGTACGTGTATGACAGCGCCAGACACTACCGATTTCAATCGGCTTCCAGAAAGGCTCTGGTTCACCTGATTTGACTTCAGGTTTAATCGGATGCTCATCAGGCATTGATAGGGCTTGAACTTCAAGTTGACGGCCATAGTGCTGTACCACTAAGCCTTCGAGGTCATTTGAAGTATCGAGTTCTTCTTGACGTGTTTTATGTTGTTTCTGAATGCGACGTTGTTGCTGTTCAGTTAAACGACGTTTACGAATTAAAGCCATTCATATCCTAAAAAAACCATGCACTAAGGAAGGCAAAAATAGCATGAAGCGGGGTATGAGTTACAGCCAAGTTGCAATAAATTTGCTACTATAGCCGTTTTTAAGCCTAATAAGATTGCACATTTATGAGCAGCACTCCTGATACCCGCCTCATTTGGATTGACCTTGAAATGACAGGTCTAGATACCGATAACGATAAAATTATTGAGATTGCGACCATTGTGACTGATGACAAGCTCAATATTTTGGCGGAAGGCCCTGTGCTGGCGATTCATCAGTCACCCTTGATCCTCAATGCGATGGATGAATGGAATACGCGTCAACATGGTCAGTCTGGATTAATTGAACGTGTGCGTCGTAGTAAATTGACTGCACAAGATGCAGAACAGCAGACCATCGAATTCTTAAAAAAATGGATCAATCCTAAAGTATCACCAATGTGTGGCAACTCAATTTGCCAAGACCGCCGCTTTATGCACCGTTTGATGCCTGAATTGGAACAGTTTTTTCATTACCGTAATCTTGACGTATCATCAGTAAAAGAGTTGGCAAAACGCTGGCGTCCTGAAATCATGAGCGGTTTGAAAAAGAATGCTTCACATTTAGCCATGGATGACATTCGTGATTCGATTGCAGAATTAAAGTATTACCGTGAATATTTTTTTATTATGAATTAATAGATATAGAAAGAGGCTTAAGCCTCTTTTTTTATGGGCGAAAGATCAGCCCATTTTTATTTGAATCACATCCTATTTATTCTCTTGAACAGATACATTATCGGAACAACATAGAATTTGATAAAATGCGCTGGTATTTTTAGCTGTTAGATAGATGACGAATGACTGATCTTCCCCAAGATGATGAATATGAGCGCCGCTTTGCGGGTGTGGAAAAAATTTATGGAGATGATGCTTTTCGTCAGTATGAACAGAGCCATGTGATGGTGATTGGAATTGGCGGTGTGGGTTCTTGGGCGGTTGAAGCCTTAGCGCGAACAGGCATTGCTGAGCTGACCCTGATTGATATGGATGTGATTGCAGCATCCAATATTAACCGCCAATTGCCCGCCATGAGTTCAACATTAGGGCGTGAAAAAGTTGAGGTGATGGCTGAGCGTTGCTATTCGATTAATCCACGTATTAAAATTAATGTGGTTGATGATTATTTAACGCCTGAAAATATTAAAGAACTTTTAGCCAATATGCCAGATGTGGTTCTCGATTGCATTGATGATGTTAAAGCCAAACTCTCGCTAATGTTGCATTGTCGCTTTAATAAAATTCCTTTGATTGTTTCAGGTGGCGCGGGTGGCAAGCTTGATCCACTGAAAATTCGGGTGGCAGATTTGTCTAAAACCGAACAAGATCCCATGTTGGCAAAACTACGCAGTCAGTTGCGCGCCAAAGGCATTTGTAAAAAAACTAAAGAAAAATTTGGCATTACCTGCGTGTATTCGATTGATAATCCATTTTCAAGCGCAGAGGTTTGTCCAAGTGCTGGCTTGCGTTGTGGCGGCTACGGCTCAGCAGTGGTGGTAACTTCAAGTTTTGCCATGGTGGCAGTCTCTGAAGTGTTAAAAAAACTGGCCGCGAAAAAAGCTAAAATCGAATCGGCAAAGTCATGAGAAAATCTAAGGGTTGTTGATGTTTGCATGTAGAAACCACAACACCACAGTCCTCACCATAAAAAGCACTGCAAATAAGCAGTAATGCCATTCAGTTAAGGATTTGAGAAATAAAGTTCTTAGTTATTCATGACGGAGTCTTATATTTTTTAAATCAAATACTTGGAGCTCACCTATTACTTTGGATAAGCCCAAAGTAATCAAAGGCATTTGTCATGCCGCAAAACTCGCCAAATACCTTTTATTGATTAATAAATCGCAGAAACCTTACTTTTTTAATCTTGCGGTGTATACACCTCATGCCTCGAACAGTTGCGGATGACGTTTCCGCGTATTAAATAACATCATGAATTTAAAAAATAAAATGCCAGTCAATTTCTTAACTGACTGGCATTACTGCAAAAAAGCACTGCTTTTTTGTGGATGTCTAGCGATTGATTTAAAGCATTATACAGCGCGTAGGCTGAGTTTGCGTTTTCCAAACACTTAGCATCAATTTTAGAATCTTGATCAAAAATCAAAGTCCAAAATAATAAGCACAGATACAAATGACAACAGTTAATAAAATCAGTTTAATCACCCCCGATGCACCGACTTTTTGCGAAGCATGCACTGGATGTGTTTTTAAATTTTGTGCTGTGTGGGGTGTTGCATGAGCGCCATCTAAAGGGTTGGCAACTTCGACTGGGGTTAGTTTTGCAGACTGATAATGATTGGCCACTTTAACAATAAACTTTGTCGTTAAATCATCTAATTTTTGGGAAAAATGGCGCAGATTGAGCTGTTCTTCAGGGCTAAGCTCACTACCATCGGCATGATTGGGGTGTTGTAGTTTGTGCTGAATATAGCTTGATAATGCCTCTAAACGATGCAGCGTTGTATGAGCATAATCCGCTTGATACTCGGTAGGCAATAACGGGAGATATTTACTTTCTGCGACAGGTGAGCTATCGACAGGCTCTAGGTCAGATGGACTGATGCCATAATAAGGAAAATCTCGATTTGCTGGTTCGTTAAAGCCTTGAGCAAATTTATTCTCAAATAATTCATTGTCGGTATAAAGCTGAATATCATCCCAATTCGGCTGCTGTAAATCAGCATCCACACGCTTTGCCAGCTTTGGATTCAGCTCAAAACGCCAAAATATTTCCTGACGGCATTGTTCTTGTTGTGGTTTAGGCACTTCATAGTCATGGTCAGCGTTATACCATTCTGCTAATTCTTTGCCAAAAATCCATGCGGTTTTTTTATGCTGTTCATGACTGATAATAATATGCGGTATCTGTAATAGTTCTACATTGGCATTTGGGTTTTTTTCATCATTTAAAAGACTTGAGCTGTGTAAGCTAATACGCTGTGTGCCTTGTTTTTTAAGTGCTTCTAGCCAAACTTGAAAATGTTGCGCAAGTAGGTGTTGTGACAAAAGATCACGGAAACGCAAGTTATGCTGGTTAAAAATGGCATGCTGTACCCAATGATTAAAGCTTAAATTTTGCTTCAGATACTCATTACCATAGGTCACTAAAGTCAGTTGTTGTTTCCAAATTTGATCGAGAGCCATTGTTATTGATCTCATGAATATTGGCTTTATCTTATCCTTTTTATAAATCCGGATGCTAATCTAATTTTCCTCTACTGGGAACTTCATCAATACGTTCAAAAACTGTTAGAATATGGGGTTTTATTATATTTTTAAATTGTTGCTTTGAGAGTTACTATGTCACTGGAAGCCCTGACCACTGAAGCGCTCGCTGCGATTGCAGCAGCTCAAGACCTTGCTACACTCGATCAAGCCCGAGTGCAATTTACAGGGAAGAAAAGCCAGCTCGCGGAACAATCGAAGGCACTGGGTAAAATGGATCCTGAAGAACGTAAAGTTTTTGGGGCGAAAATTCACGCGGTACGTGAAGCCATTACGGGTGCATTAACGACACGCCAAGCGGAACTACAAAAAGCTGCACTAGAACAAAAACTTGCTAGCGAAGTAATTGACATTACCTTGCCGGGTCGTGGTCAAAGTGTGGGAAGTATCCATCCTGTGACGCAAGTGCAGGAACGTATTTGTCAATTCTTTACTAAAGCGGGTTTTACTGTTGCGACTGGTCCAGAAGTTGAAGATGATTATCACAACTTTGAAGCATTGAATATTCCGGGGCATCACCCTGCGCGTGCGATGCATGACACCTTCTATTTTGATGTGAATCATTTATTGCGTACCCATACTTCGGGTGTGCAGATTCGTACCATGGAAACGCAACAACCGCCTATTCGTATTGTCTGTCCGGGCCGTGTATACCGCTGTGACTCAGACCAAACTCATTCTCCAATGTTTCATCAAATTGAAGGTTTATACATCGCTGAAAACACCAGCTTTGCAGAACTTAAAGGCTTGTTGATTAATCTGTTAAATGAATTTTTTGAAAAAGATTTAACGGTACGTTTCCGTCCCTCTTATTTCCCATTTACTGAGCCAAGCGCTGAAGTGGATATTATGGATGAACGTGGTCGTTGGTTAGAAGTTTTAGGTTGCGGGATGGTGCATCCGAATGTACTTCAAGCAGCAGGCATCGATCCTGAAAAATACAAAGGTTTTGCTTTTGGTCTAGGGGTGGAACGTTTTGCGATGCTTCGCTACGGTGTGAATGATTTGCGTATGTTCTTCCAAAATGATGTGCGTTTCTTACGCCAATTTGCTTAAACAGATTTAGACCTCTCCCTGACCTCTCCTAAAAGGAGAGGGGCTGTCCAAGTAGGACACAGGGTTCTCCCCCTTTTTCAAAGGGGGAGTTAGAGGGGGATTTAAAAAATTGATTTATAGGTTTTTAACGAAATGAAAATTAGCGAAAATTGGTTGCGCACGTGGGTCAACCCTACCGTTGATAGCGAAACGCTATCTGACCAGCTCACGATGCTTGGTTTAGAAGTTGATGAGATGATTCCAGCCGCGAAACCTTTTACAGGTGTGGTGGTGGGTGAAGTTTTAACGGTAGAACAGCATCCAGATGCAGACCGTTTACGTGTTACGACTGTGAACATTGGTACAGCTGAAACCTTACAAATTGTCTGTGGTGCGCCAAACGTGCGTGTTGGCATGAAAGCCCCTGTTGCAACCATCGGTGCAGTTTTACCGGGTGATTTCAAAATCAAAAAAGGCAAACTTCGTGGTATTGAATCACAAGGCATGCTGTGCGGTGCATCTGAAATTGACCTTGAAGATAAAATTGATGGTCTGTTAGAACTACCAAACGATGCACCTGTGGGTATCAACATCCGTGAATATCTCAATCTTGATGATCACGTGATTGACATTAGCATCACACCAAACCGTGGCGACTGTTTCAGTATTCGTGGTATTGCGCGTGAAATTGCGGTGATTAACCAGTTGGCTGTAACCGAACCTGCAATTACAGCGGTTGCTGCAACAATTAGCGATGAGAAAAAAGTTGTCGTTGATACTGATGGTTGCCCACGCTATTTAGGGCGTGTGATTAAAAATGTAAATACCAAAGCAGCAACGCCAGCTTGGATGGAACAAGCCTTAGCTCGCTCAGGTATGCGTCAGCACAGTATTTTAGTCGATATTACCAATTACGTGCTGATTGAGTTAGGTCAACCCTTACATGCATTTGATGCTGCTAAAGTTCAGGGTGCTGTCCATGTTCGTCAGGCAACTGCTGCTGAAAAACTTGTTTTGCTCAATGAACAAGAAGTTGAATTGACTGAAAATGTGATGGTCATTGCCGATGATGAAAAAGCATTGGCTATGGCGGGAATTATGGGGGGCTTGTCTTCATCTGTAACGGATGAAACCACCGAAATTTTCCTAGAATCAGCATTCTTTGCACCGCTTGCAATTGCAGGTCGCGCTCGTCGCTATGGTCTGCATACCGATGCATCACAGCGTTATGAACGTGGTGTCGACTTTGAATTGCCAATCATTGCGATGAATCGTGCATCACAATTGATTGCCGCATTAGCGGGTGGTGAATTCGGTCCGATTACGCTTGCAGAAAAACCAGAACTTTTACCTACCCGTGAAGCGATTGAACTTAAACAAGTACAAGTCGATCAATTGTTGGGTTATGCCGTTGAGAGCGATTTTATTACGGATGCACTACAACGTTTAGGTTGTATTGTGACGATCAAAGCACAAGGTGAGTGGAATGTTCTTCCGCCATCACACCGCTATGATATGGCAATTTATCAAGACCTGATTGAAGAAGTTGCCCGTATTCACGGTTATGACAACATTCAAATCAGTCTACCTGTGATTGATGTGAAATTAGCCAAACATCAAGATCAGTTTGAACTGCCTCAGCTTCGTCAAACATTGGTGACTTTGGGTTATCAAGAAGCAATCAGTTTTAGCTTTGCAGATGCCAAGCTTGAAAAGCAGCTCAATCCGAATGTAAATCCATTGATGTTGGCAAACCCAATTTCAAGTGAATTGGCTGCGATGCGTTCGACTTTGTTGTCTAGCCTCATTCCATGCGTACAGTACAATATCAATCGTCAGCAAAGCCGCGTGCGTTTCTTTGAGCTGGGTTTACGTTTCGATTATCAAGATGCAACCAGCATCCATGACTTAAAACAAATCCCAACTTTAGCACTGATTGCTGTTGGTGCTAAAACGGCTGAATCTTGGCATGGTAAAGCACAGCCGATGGATTTCTTTGACCTCAAAGGTGAGATTGAAGAAATTTTAGCAGCGGGTCGCGTCGAAGTTGAATATGTGCGTTCAGAGCGTGAATGGTTACATCCTGGTCAATCTGCGGAAATTTTAGTCAATGGGCAATCTGTTGGTTACCTTGGTCGTTTACACCCATCTTTAGAAGATGAGCTAGATTTGGGTGTCACTTGGGTGGCAGAAATCGATCAACAGGCTGTTTTGCAAACTTATGTATCTAATTTTACAGAATTATCACGATTTCCATCGGTTAGACGTGATATTGCGCTTTTAATTAGTGATAAGATTAATGTTAGTGAAATTCAGCAACTTATCGAAAAAACGGGTGGAGAGCTTTTAGACTCAACTTGGTTGTTTGATGTGTACACTGGACAAGGTGTTGAAGAAGGTAAACGCTCATTAGCATTTGCAATTCTTTGGCAGCATCCAACCCGTACACTTGAAGATGCTGAAATCAAATCCGGTATGGACAATATCCTACAAGTGTTGGAAAACACTTACCAAGCGACATTGAGGGCTTCATGACAGCATTAACAAAAGCAGAAATGGCTGATCATTTAAGTGAGCTCACGAGTTTAAACCGTCGTGAAGCAAAACAAATGGTCGAGCTATTCTTTGATGAGATTAGCCAAGCGCTAATCTCGGGTGAGCAAGTTAAACTTTCAGGTTTCGGTAACTTTGAGTTGCGTGATAAACGTCAACGCCCAGGACGAAACCCGAAGACGGGTGAAGAAATTCCGATTTCTGCACGCCGTGTGGTAACCTTCCGTGCTGGTCAGAAATTTAGACAGCGTGTTGGAAATGAGCAGATCGATTGATCTGCTTTTTTATACTTAAATTTTAATTGATCAGTTATTTTTCTAGAAAATATAGCGGTAGCGACATGAGTAATATGAAAAAATTATTTTGAATAATGATCATTATGAAGTGCGATGTTGAATCGTTGTAAAAGTGTTTTGAACGCAGCATAAATGCTAATGATGTTTTTATTCAGATTATATTTTTAGCGTGATAAAAAAAGAGAGCCAATGGCTCTCTTTTTTTTACTGTCTAATCTTAAAGATTAGTGAGCAGCAGAAGCAGCAGTAGAAGCAGCATCAGCAGCAGCGTCAACAGCTACAGAAGCAGCATCAGCAGCAACAGAAGCAGCAGCTTCAGCAGCAGGAGCAGCAACAGAAGCAGCAGAAGCAGCAGCTTCAGCTTCAGAAGCAGCAGCTACAGCTTCAGAAGCAGCAGCTTCAGCAGCAGGAGCTTCTTCAGTTTTTTTAGCACAACCAACGAAAGCTAAAGTAGTAGCAACTGCAGCAGCAATAGCGATTTTTTTGAATAACATGGCATCACTCTCTAAATATGAGATTAAAAATAACCTTTGTTAGCCTGTTAAGTGCTTTTATTCTTCCTAATATTTTTTAGGTAGTAACAATGCAGAGGCAGTCTAACTGGTCTGCAAATATGCTATCACTGCGCATTTTTAATTACTACTAGGCGATAGCTAAAAAATGCAAAAAAAGCTGAAAATTGAGCAATTTTTTAACAGAAAATAACAATCAATTGCAAGGTTTGTATTGGATAAACACTCAATAACCTGCTAAAAAATATCATTTTTTTTATCTGATTATTTTAATAATCAAAAACTTGCATAAAAATTTACAAAGAAAAAAGTCAATTGTATCTTTATGTAAGTAAAGTCAACCAAATAAAAAGGCTATCGTTAGAGATAGCCTTTTTTATCAAAATAACTGCATATTAACTGGTTGCTTTACGTTTCATTTGATCAAAGAAATCATCATTGGTTTTGGTTTCTTTCATACGATCCAATAAGAATTCCATTGCTGCCAATTCATCCATTGGATGTAAAAGCTTACGAAGAATCCATACTTTACGTAGATTGTCTTCACTCATGAGGCGTTCTTCACGACGAGTACCTGACTTTTTGATATTCATCGCTGGGAAGACGCGTTTTTCAGAAATACGGCGATCCAGTGTGATTTCTTGGTTACCTGTACCTTTGAATTCTTCGTAAATCACATCATCCATCTTACTGCCAGTTTCAATTAAAGCAGTTGAGATAATGGTTAGTGAACCACCTTCTTCAATATTACGTGCCGCACCAAAGAAGCGTTTTGGACGTTCAAGTGCATGTGCATCTAAACCACCAGTCAGAACCTTACCAGAAGAAGGAATAACGGTGTTATAAGCACGTGCTAGACGGGTAATAGAGTCCAGTAAAATCACGACATCTTTACGATGTTCAACCAAGCGTTTTGCTTTTTCAATCACCATTTCAGCCACTTGGACGTGACGTGCAGGTGCTTCATCAAATGTTGATGCAACCACTTCACCACGAACAGTACGTTCCATTTCGGTTACTTCTTCAGGACGTTCGTCAATTAGAAGTACAATCAGGAATACTTCAGGGTTGTTACGAACAATCGATTGAGCGATGTTTTGTAACAACATGGTTTTACCCGCTTTTGGCGGAGCAACAATAATTGAACGTTGGCCTTTACCAATCGGTGCAACCAAGTCAACTACACGTGCGGTTAAATCTTCAGTTGTACCGTTACCCAATTCCATAATCAATTGTTCAGTTGGGAACAATGGCGTTAAGTTTTCGAATAAAATTTTGTTACGTGAATTTTCTGGTGTGTCGTAGTTAATTTGATTCACTTTTAATAAAGCAAAATAACGTTCGCCTTCTTTTGGTGGGCGAATTGTTCCTGTAATAGTATCGCCAGTACGTAAGTTAAAGCGACGAATTTGAGATGGGCTGACATAAATATCGTCAGGACCAGCAAGATAAGAGCCTGCTGCAGAGCGTAGGAAACCAAAACCATCAGATAGAATTTCGAGAACACCATCACCAAAGATCTCTTCGCCATTCATTGCATGGCGCTTTAAAATGGCAAAAATGATGTCTTGTTTACGGTTACGCGCCATTCCTTCTAGGCCCATAAACTCAGCAATCTTGATGAGTTCGCCAATCGGTTTTTTCTTGAGTTCAGTTAAATTCATAGGTGGTCAGATAGAATCAAAATTCTGGAATACAGATGGGAAAAGGGAGCAACATTCAGCCGCTTGCACGCAATAAAAATAACGTAATTGTATTTGCACAATAACAATTCAGAGGTCTGATTCATTGTTTCGAAGAAAAAAGTGTAAAAACAATATATGTTGCCGAGCGGCGATCTTATGTGTTGTGTCTTGTAAGAAAACGCTGGATTGGAAAATCCTTTATTCCTTGAACATGTAATATAAGAGTAAATAAGCTTTTTGTCAATTTATAGACGAAAAAAATACGCTACCCTAAGATAGCGTATTGCATTAAATGACATTGTTTTGAATTAGATATTTTCTTCAATAAATGCAGTTAATTTAGATTTTGGTGCAGCACCGACTTGTTGTGCTACAACTTCACCATTTTTAAACATCAAGAGTGCAGGAATGTTACGGATATTGTAGTTTACTGCCGTCGCTTCACAAGCTGTTACGTCAACTTTAACAATTTTTACTTTACCTTCGAATTCTGTAGAAAGTACTTCTAATACAGGAGCAATCGCTTTACATGGTGCACACCAGCCTGCCCAAAAATCAACAAGTACAGGAACGTCAGATTGTAAAACGTCAGCTTCGAAGTTCGCATCAGTTGTGTTTACGATATTGCCAGACATGGATATGCTCCAAATAAAATTTTAAGAGAGTTTTATAACGATAAGTATTACATAGCCTTGTTTAACTATGTAGTGCGATATGTAAATTTTCAAACATTATAGTGAGTTTGTCTAATTGATGCTCACGATATTGATCATCGTGTCCTACAATTATACTTTTGATTAAAAATTTAAAAACTCCTCTATTTGTCTTGATAAATGGCTTTTAAATTGCATGTATGTGAATTACTCTAAGCGTAATTCTTATAGGTTCGTTTGAATAATGTCTGATTTTTTGATTGATGAAGAGTTACTTGCTGCCATCGATATGGGGTCGAACAGTTTTCACCTTGCGATTGCACGTGTAGATCATGGCGAAGTTAAAAAAGTGGCTTCAATGTCAGAAAAAGTACAATTGGCAGCTGGTCTGGATGAAAATAAAAACCTAACTGAAGCCGCTCAGCAGCGTGGCTTAGCCTGTCTTGCGCGTTTTGTCGGGCGTTTAAGTTCAGTACAAGCCAATCGTATGCGAATTGTGGCGACCAATGCTTTACGTCAGGCCAAAAATGGGCATGAATTTATTCAAAAAGCGGCAGAAATTTTACCTAAACCGATTGAAATTATTGCGGGTCGTGAAGAGGCGCGTCTGATTTATTTGGGTGTATCGCACACCATGGCGAATAGCGGTCGTCGTTTGGTGATCGACATTGGTGGGGGATCTACCGAGCTGATTATTGGCGAAGAGTTTGAGCCGATTCATACTGAATCTTTACAAATGGGCTGTGTTGCTTTTACTAAAGCCTATTTTAGTGATGGCGAAATTAATCAGAAAAATTTTGATAAAGCGGTTGTTGCTGCGCGTAAAGAGCTTTCAGGTATTGCCAATACCTATAAAACAGCCGGTTGGGATACGGTTGTCGGCTCAAGCGGCACGATTAAAGCGTGTCGTCAAATTACCATTAATATGGGCTGGAGCGATGAGCAAGAAAATTTAACCCGCGAAGGCTTAGAAAAGCTCAAAGAAAAGTTACTTAAATTTAAAGATATTTCTGAAGTTGATTTTGATGGCTTAAAAGAAGACCGTCGAGCAGTTTTGCCAGCTGGGGTTGCCATTTTATATGCTGTGTTTGATGTGCTTGAACTTGATAAATTAGTCTATTCCGATGGTGCATTGCGTGAAGGTGTAATGTATGACCTGTTGGGTCGTTTCCAACATGAAGATATCCGAGATCGAAGTGTTCAAGCTTTAATGGGTCGTTATAATGCCGACCCTAAACAAGCTGAACGTGTGGTAAAAACTGCCCAAGATTTATTTGATGGTGTTGCTAAGATATTGAATTTAAACACTGAAGATAGTGATTTGCTGCGCCGCGCTGCATATTTGCATGAAATTGGTTTGGCCATTAGTCATGGCGGTTATCATCGTCATGGTGCTTATTTATTGCAACATTCGGATATTGCTGGTTTCTCGCAAATTGATCAAAACCATCTTTCACATTTAGTCGCACATCATCGTCGTAAGTTACGCAGTGACAGTCGGGTGGATGTAATTAAGGTGGGGGGTAGCAAATTAGTTTATCTTTGTCTATTGCTTCGTCTTGCAGTTTTACTCAATCATAGTCGTAGCGATGAGATGCTTCCTGCCATTGAATTAAGTGTTGGCAATGAGCAACAATGGCAACTCAGCGTTTCTGGCGATGCCAAACAATGGCCTTTGCTTGTGGCCGACTTGCATGATGAGCAAGTGCAGTTCAAGCATTGGGATATTGAATTGAATATTCAGTCGGAACAATTTATCTATTAACAAGTGATTGGTTAACAAGTGATTGTTAATTTAGGGATAATGGTCGACCTATGAAAAATAAAGCTGCTCAATCTAAAGCATGGACAACGGTTCAAATTGCACGTCATCCAGAACGTCCGCAATTTTTGGATTATGTTGGTGAAATCTTCACTGAATTCGATGCTTTACATGGAGATCGGGTGTTCGGTGATGATGGTGCAATGATCGGTGGCTTGGCACGTTTTAATGGTCAGCCAGTCATGATTGTTGGACAACATCGTGGTCGTAGTACTCGTGAAAAATTGCAACATAACTTTGGGATGAGTAATCCAGAAGGCTACCGTAAATCGCAACGTTTACTGGATATGGCAGAACGATTTAATCTTCCTGTGTTTACCTTTATTGACACTATGGGTGCATATCCAGGTGTGGGCGCGGAAGAACGTGGTCAAGCAGAAGCGATTGCGACCAGCCTTGCACAGCTTTCAAGTTTAAAAGTACCTGTGATTGCAACTGTACTGGGTGAAGGCGGTTCAGGTGGTGCACTCGGTATTGGTGTGGCGGATCGCGTTATTATGTTGTCTCATAGTATTTATTCTGTGATTTCACCTGAAGGCTGTGCAACCATTTTATGGAAAACAGCGGAGAAAGCTGAACAAGCCAGCGAAGCATTAGCATTGACCGCTGAAAAACTCAAAAAAATGGGTATTGTGGAATATGTTGTTGATGAAGGTGAAGGTGCACATTTGCAACCTGAGCAAGTCATGCAAGCGCTTAAAGATGTGTTACAACAAGCTTTAGAAGAATTGCAACCAATGGAAGCGAATGAACGATGCGAAGCACGTTACCAGCGTTTAATGAAGTTTGGCAGCGACAATTTAGGTCTAATGTCTTAAAACAGGAACAACAGTTTCCTGAAAATACCTGCTTTTTAATTGGATGTAGTGGCGGCATGGATTCCATGTTGCTGCTGCATCTGATGTCTTATTTATACCCTGAAAAAATTCGTGCTATCTATATTGACCATCAATTGCAATCGCTCAGCGCCAGTTGGGGAACATTTGTCTCTGATCAATGTGCTGCACTGAATATTCCTTGTATTGTTGAAGCCGTCAAGGTACAAGCAGGTAATGTGGAACAGCAAGCCCGCGAAGCACGTTATCAAGCCTATTTAAAGCATTTAAAACCCAATGAAATTTTAGTTTTGGCCCATCATCAGCAAGATCAAGCGGAAACGTTAATCTTGCGTCTGCTTTCAGGTGCTGGCGTGCAGGGGCTATCTGCCATGAAACAGGTCGATGTTCGTGAGCAATTTACCCTTTGGCGACCACTACTCGATATCTCACGTGAGCAGATTTGCCAATGGGCAGCACAACTGGATGTGCACAATATTGAAGATCCAAGTAATTTGAATACTGATTATGATCGGGCATGGTGTCGTCATGAACTGTGGCCAATGTTACAAAATCGTTATCCGAAAATGCAACAAGCCTTAAGTCGCACCAGTTTTTTGATGCACGATGCGGATGAAATTCTGCACGATGTTTTGCAGCAAGATTTGGTGTTTTGTGGCACAGCAGTTGAACTTGATTTAAAAAAATTAGCGCAATTATCCACTGCGCGTCAAAGACAGCTTTTATCGGCATGGATGAAAGGACAGGATCGCTATCGACCCAGTTTTGAGATGGTTGAACGCTTGCGCTATGAAGTCATCGAGTCTAAGTCCGATGCGCAAGCGGCCTTGCATTGGAAGCAATATTATTATGTGCGTTATCAGCAAAAACTTTTTCGTTTAAGCTTGGATGAATATCTTGCTGAGAAAAATCAACTGGATAATTTAATTGCAACGATTCAAGTACAATTCAATCAAAGTATTAATGTTCTTTCAGGGCAATATTACGCTGAGCCTGCACAAATCGGATTATCAGCATCCTTATTGGGTAAAGCATTAAATTTAGTGCTGCGCCAAGGCGGAGAAAAAATTCATTTACATGGGCGAGTCGGGAGTTGGCCGTTAAAAAAAGCCATTCAAGACGCGCAAATTTTTCCTTGGCAGCGTCATACAATTCAAATATTAAGCATAGATAATGTTATGCTTGGTGTTTTTACACCAAAAGGGTTTTGGTTAGCTCAATCTGAATATTGTGAAGTCGGTGGTTGGCAACCAAATTTGATCTCTTAGTTAAAAAATTCTACGTCGAGTATGATTCATGAGTGCAGCTTTAAATTGTAATATTTGTTTTATTGGTGGCGGTAATATGGCTCAAGCCTTAATTGGCGGGTTAATTTCACGCGGTTTGCCTCCAACACGTATTACAGTTTCTGATCCGGTTGAAAAAGTACGTCTTTTATTAGCTGAAAAAGATGTTTGCGTGACCGATGATAATATTGCTGCCATTCGTGATGCCGATATCGTCCTTTTTGCGGTAAAACCACAGGTATTGGCCAGTGTATTAAAGCCTCTTAAAGGTTTGTTTGAAGGCAAATTGGTCATGTCTATTGTTGCTGGTGCTGAAATTGCAACCATTGCAACGCTTTTAGCCACAGACCGAATTGTTCGTGTGATGCCGAATACTCCAGCTTTGGTGCAAACAGGTGCACATGGCCTGTATGCGACTGAAGCAGTTGATACCAAAGATCGTGAGCTTGCAAGCCAAGTTTTAGCTGCAACAGGTTTAACCTTGTGGGTAAATTCAGAAGCGCAGATTGATGCGGTCACGGCAGTATCTGGTTCTGGTCCTGCATATTTCTTCTATATGATGGAAAGCATGATTCGTGCAGGTAAAAACTTGGGCCTAGATGAGAAAGTGGCGACAGCGCTGACTTTGCAAACGGCGTTAGGTGCTGCACAAATGGCAATCACCAGTGCAAATACACCTGCGGAATTACGTAAAAATGTAACCTCACCAAATGGTACGACTCAAGCTGCACTTGAAGTTTTTGATCGTGCACAAATTTCTCAAAATATTCAGGCTGCTTTGGCTGCTGCACAAAAGCGCAGCCAAGAACTTGCTCAAGAGCTAAGTGAAAGTAGCAAATAACTCGTTTTTATTTAGGAAAGTTCCAGTATGGGTGCAAACTCTGCGCTGATTTTTGGCATTATCATTAACGTAGCGATTTTGCTCGTATTTTTTCGTTTTCTCATGCAGTTGGCAGGGGTAAATGCTTATAATCCGGTGGTGATGTCTACGGTTAAAGCAACGAAAATAGTGGATGTTTTTGGTCGTATTTTTCCAACTGTGGCAAAAGGTCGCGTTAATTTAGCGGCTTTGGCTTTACTGTTGGTTTTATATTTACTCAAAATTTTTGGTGTCATGTATTTGTCAGGTGCTATGCCGAATAGTCCGGTGCATTTGCTGATTTTAACTTTTGTCACCATGATTCAAGACTTGATTCGTTTCTGCCGTTATTTGATTTTTGCGACCATTATTTTAAGTTGGGTGGTGATGTTTACGCAATCTCGCTCGCCTTATATTGAAGTAATTCAGGAGCTTGCAGAACCATTGTTGGCACCATTCCGTCGTATTTTGCCGAATATGGGCATGATTGATTTATCTCCAATTGTGGCATTTTTAGCTTTGTATATTGCTGAAATTATTATGAATGAAGTGGCGATTGCACTTCTGACAGGGCTTTAAACTTTAAGCAATAAAAAAGGACTCCATTGAGTCCTTTTTTATTGCTAAATAAAATATTTTAAAATCAGGATATTGGTGAATGAATAGCGAACTTGAACCTCAATTTATGCTTGTTGATCATGAAGCTGACGCATATTTGGCAACGATAAAAATCGCAAGAGAATCATTGGACATTTTTAAAGAAAACTTAGCAAAAATATCTGAGGGGGATTTTGCATGTGTTAAATTTTATATTCCAGAAAGCCAAGATTCCGAAGAGGGTGCGAATATTTGGCTAATGACTCCATTTTTTGAAGATAACTTTTGTTTCGCACAACTGTTTGAAGTGCCTGAAATGTTTAAATGGATTCAAGTTGGGCAGTGGTTAAAGTTGAGTGAATCTGAAATTTTAGATTGGTATATCCTAAAATCTACGGGTGAGATGTTTGGTGGTTATTCATTACGTTATCAGCGATCTAAACTCTCTCCCGTACAGCAAGTAGCGTTTGATCAACGTGTTGGGGTTACTCGGTTTGTTGATCTGTAAAGGAGCTCTTTAAGTGGAGTATTGTGTGGAGTCAGACAAAAATTATCGCTTTTAAGTATTGAAGGAATGAAGAAACTCTAAAATTACTTAAAGAGTTTCTTTCAAACCGTCATTTAAAGGAGAGAATGCTTTAATATTTTAATGTGCCTCATCCCAATTCATGCCTTTACCGACTTCAACAATTAGCGGAACTGAAAGTTTCACCACCGATTGCATCACTTCAGCCAATTTAGGCGCCAGTTCATCAGCAATATCGGCATCGACCTCAAACACCAATTCATCGTGTACTTGTAACAGCATTTTGGCTTGATCTTTCGGTAATATTTTATCGACTTCAATCATCGCCATTTTAATAATATCAGCAGCACTTCCTTGTAGCGGAGCATTGATTGCTGCACGTTCAGCGCCTTTACGCACCATCATATTGCGTGCATCAATATCAGGGGTATATAAACGACGACCTAAAATTGTTTCGACAAAGCCTTGTTCCAAAGCCACTTGACGAGTGCGTTGCATATACTCATAAATGCCTGGATAACGGTGGAAATACTGTTTGATATAGTCTTGAGATTCTTGACGGGTAAAGCCTAACTGACGAATCAAACCAAATTCAGACATGCCATACAATAGACCAAAATTGACGGCTTTGGCTTGACGGCGTTGGTCATGCGTTACATCTTCTAGGGCAATGCCTAAAACTTCAGCAGCGGTACGACGATGCACATCTTGTCCATGATTAAAGGCATGTACTAAGGCATCATCTTGAGAAAAATGTGCCATTAAACGAAGTTCGATTTGCGAGTAATCGGCTGCAAGCAGCACGCGACCTTTAGGTGCAACAAACGCTTTACGAATTTGACGACCAATTTCTTCACGGACAGGAATATTTTGCAAGTTTGGATCGGTCGATGATAAACGACCAGTTGTCGTGAGTGCCTGATGATAACTGGTATGGACACGACCACTGTCATTGTTGGCCTGTTTTTGTAGACCATCTGTATAAGTGCTTTTGAGTTTTGAAAGACCGCGGTATTCCAAAATTAACGCGCTAATCGGGTGATCAATTTTTTCTAAAATACTTTCACTGGTACTGTATTGTCCAGTGGCGGTTTTCTTGCCACCTTTTAATCCCAACTTATCAAACAGGATCTCACCGACTTGTTTTGGCGAGCTGACATTAAAGCTTTGTCCTGCTAATTCGGTAATTTGATTTTCTAAATTTTGAATGGCATTTGAAAAATCTACCCCTAATTGATCAAGGAATTTGAGATCAAGCTCAATGCCGTTTTCTTCCATTATGGTCAGAACGCGGGCCACAGGCATTTCAATATTATGCAAAATATGGTCGAGTTCAGGTACGGCTTTTAATTTTTTCGACAACACTTCATATAAGCGATAAGTCACATGCGCATCTTCAGCAGCATAATGTGCAGCGATTTCAATCTCAATTTGATTAAAGGTTTTTTGTTTCACTCCTTTGCCCGCTACTTGTTCAAAGGTGGTGCTCAAATGGCTTAAATATAAACGTGCAACATCATCCATACCGTGACGCGTTGCCACAGAATTAAGCACGTAAGAAGCCAGCATGGTATCGAAATACCAGCCTTGTAATTCAATTCCGTGATTCTGCAAAATATGTGCATCATATTTTAAATGATGACCAATTTTTTTAACCGAAGCATCTTCTAAAATTGGTTTAATTTGTGCGAGAACCGTTTCACGGTTGAGCTGTTCAGGTGCACCTTCATAGTCATGCGCCAGCGGAATGTAATAGGCATCATCGGCATCAAATGCCACTGAAAAACCGACCATTTCTGCAATACGGTAATCTAGACTGGTGGTTTCAGTGTCAAAAGCAAAACGTTTTTCAGTGCTAAAGCGTTGGAAGAATTTATCCCAGTCTGCTTGGCTTAAAACGGTATGGTAGGTGGCTTGTCCCAATTGATCATCGACACTGCTCATGTCGGCTTGATCTTCAGTTTTAATCACTTCTTCTGTGTGTGCAGATTTCTCAATCACTTTTGAGGTTTGTTTATAGACCGAACTATTGGGATTATTTGGATGGTCTAAAGACTGTAATTGGTTACGAAATTCAAGTTCAGTATAAAGCTGACGTAAGGCTTCGACATTCGGATCAGCCAGCTTTAAATCGTCATAAGTGAGGTTTAAATCTAGGTCAATCACAATGCTGGCAAGTTGATGGTCGAGGGCAATCCCTTCAACATTATCTTTAATGTTTTGACCGACTTTACCTTTGATTTGATCGACATTTTCTAAAATGCCACCGATTGAACCATATTCAGTTAAAAGTTTAGCTGCTGTTTTCGCACCAACCCCTGGCACGCCACGAATCCCATCAGAAGCATCACCCATTAGGGTTAAATAGTCGATAATTTGATTCGGCCAAACCCCGAATTTTTCAAAGACCCCATTCACATCCATTGGCTTATCTTTAAAGCTGTCTTCTAAAGTCACTTTGTCGGTGACCAGTTGTGCCATGTCTTTGTCGCCTGTAGAAATGAGCACTTGATGACCTGCTTTCTCTGCACGTTTAGCCAGTGTTCCAATCACGTCATCGGCTTCTGCACCCGGTAGGGTATACAAAGGAATGCCTAAAGCGCGAATAAGATTGTGCAGATAAGGAATCTGTTGAGAAAGTTCCTCTGGCATACTTGGGCGATCACCTTTGTAAATCGGTGAAAGGAGATGACGGAAAGTTGGCTCTGGTGTATCAAAAATCACGGCCATATGCGTCGGTTGAATACGACGCATCAATTTTTGAATCGCAGAAATCGCACCACGAATTGCGTTGGTCTGTAAACCCGTAGAAGTGGTTAGTGGTGGCAGTGCATGGTACGCACGAAATAAAAAATATGAGCCATCGACCAAAACAAATGGTGGCATTGAAAGATTCCTAATTCAAATAACCCGCTTATTGTACGTGATTTTACTGCTGATCACAGGCACATCATGAAAGATGCATGTTACCGAATATCTGATGAATGCTTAAAAATCAAAGTCAGAGCTGTTGTATGATCAATTCATAAGGATGCAGAGAAAGATAAGATGCACAAAGGGCAGAGCGAAATCCGCATGATTTGGCTGATGATATTGATTATTGTCGGTGTGGGTGCGTGGTTTTTAAAAGCACACATTTTTACTTATTTGTGTGGCTTAGCCTTGGTCATGAGTGTGATGCAATATGTCGATGCTTTGCAAACACCCGCAGCTCAAATTGCGACTGAGACGCATATTTCATTTCAAGAAACCTCAAAAGTTCCACTCTATCTTGCATCCATTGTTGCGCTTGTCGGTGGAGCAATGGATTGGAGTTTTGTTGTTGGTGCAGGGGTCACAGCTTGGATTTTTTTCTTTCTGCGTTGGTTAAGGCGTTTGGAAGCTTTGTTAAATCGAGTGCAAAGGCGATTACAGCAAGTTCCACCCACGGCTTATGTTGCTGTTGAACCGACATCCCATACAGAGCCGCCTGAATTAGCCTTTACATCAAATTCGATCAGTTTGGTTGATCAGTTCAGGCAGTGGATATTTCAGGGGAATCCTGTTTTAAAAGTTGCCATCTTGGTGCTGATTATTGGCATTGTGCTATTGCTACGTTTTGCCACCGAACATTGGCAGTTGAGTCTGGCGTTGAAACTGAGCATTGTTGCGAGTGTGAGTGGAGCAGTCACGGCATTGGGCTATGGGTTACAGGCTAAAAACCGCAGTTTTGCTTTGGCTTTAGAAGGTTTAGGTTTAGCGGCATTATTCTTAACCCTATTTTTTGCCTATTACAATGGTGTGATTGCGATGTTATGGGTGGCCGCATTTTGTTTTGCTGTCATTATGTTGCTCACCCTGCATTTAAGCTTAAAGCAGCAATCAATTGAACTGGCACTGATGGCGATGATCATTGCCTATATCGCACCATTCACTTTGCCTGTTCGCAATGCGACAGCGGTCGAATTGATTGCCTATTATGTGGTGATTAATCTGGCGGTTGCTGTGTTAAGTACATTACGCCCATGGAAAATTCTAAATCAAATTGCATTCCTCATTACGGTGATCGTGGGTGGCAGTTATGCCTTTTATCAGGGTGAAGCAGAAGAGCGTAGGATTTTAACGGTACTGGTTGTTGCACATACCGCCATCTTTGTTTGGCTGAGTTTTCGCTTTAGCCAGCTGCTTGCCAAAGCGGATTTTGCTCAATTTAAACTCAAACCTGCTTTAGATGTCGCACTGATTTTTAGTGCGCCTATTGTGGGCTATATTTTTATTTATTTAATGTATTTTGATGAAATGTATTGGCAAGCCGGTGCAAGTTTAGACTTTGCAGTGGTGTATGCAGGACTGTATCTGCTTTCTAAACGGCATCAAGCAGTACAACTGATTTCGCAAAGTTATTTAAGCCTCATGCTTATTTTCTTGGCTTTGATTCCACCGATTCTTTTGCCTGAACAATGGAGCGTGGTGGGTTGCGCGGTCGAAGGTTTAATGATTTTTATTTATGCCTTATATCGGGAGTCGAATATTAGTCGTTATCTGGGCATGGGGTTGTTGGTCGTCGCAGGATTATCCAGTTTTTATTATCTGGCAGAGTTGAGCCAATTTCCACATGAAATGTATTGGGGGCTGTGTCTGAGTTATTTTGCGGTGGTGTTGCTTGCCAATAGTCGTGCATCTTTTCGCAAGCAATTGAGCCATGCCACGATTGCTTTTCATGGTTTACAAATGCTGTTTGCAACCACGATGTTGATTGTTTTATTGCTTGATCAAATTGATCGTGCGAATCAGTTTGTCATTTGCCTATTGATCGTCAGTGGCTGCTATTTGCTGATGAATGAAGTCATGCTGTATTGCAAAGCCACATGGTCATGGTTATTGCCGAAATGGCTCGGGTTAATTCCAGTCTTTGTTTTTGCCTGCATTATTGTGCTTGATCAAAGTAAACAAGGCATTATTGTTTGGTCTTCTACATTTGACCGCGTTGCTTTTGCATTGTCTGGTTTGATCTTGACTGCCTTGTGGCTGCGTCCCATGTTGGGCGTTCGAGCGGAAAAAGAGTGGGTGAGTTTCGGGGTTTTGCTTAGCCTCGCCATGAGTAGCTTAAGCTTGGTTCCGAGCATGCCGTATATGAGTGTGGTGATCTTACCTTTACTGTTTTGTGCTTGGTGTTATTGGCAAGTGGATAATCCAGATTGGAAGATATTTTGGCAAGCGCGCAGTACTTTGCTTTTAATGGCGACTTGGATGCTGAGCTCGCAGCTCTTGACCCAACAAGCATTCCAAGTATATGTATTGCCGATTTTAAATCCATTTGATTTGGTCAGTATCGCCATGTTGATCGGGTTTATGTGGATGCTGTCCTTACAGGTTAAATCAGGTTTGGATAAAGGCATTGTTGCCGTGCTGATGGTGTTAAGTTTACTTTGGTTAAGCAGTTATATTGTGCTGCGTGCATTACATGTGTATTTGGATACACCCTTGAATGAACTGGCTTTGTGGCAAGATGGCACGGTTCAACTTAGTTTGACTTTACTTTGGGTGGGGTTGGCCTTTATGACCATGAGTTTAGCCAGTCATAAACAGCTGCGTTCAGTCTGGATTTTGGGCGGCAGTATCTTGGTGGTGGTAACTTTAAAATTGGTCTTGTTCGATTTGTCCCATATTGGCACGTTAACTCGGGTTGTTTCATTTTTAGGTGCAGGCTTGGTGATGTTGGTGATTGCGTATATTGCACCGATGCCTGAAGGTGAAAAGATTTGATATTTTTCCTCTCCCTTACAGACTCAAAATATATATATTGAGGATTCTCATCTCCTATTAGGAGAAAGGAAATTCTTTTCTATAGGTGTGCATAAATAAAATCTCCCTCTTATACCATATACGATTCATTTTTGAAAAAGAGGGACTTTCCTGCTTTGGATAAAAAGAGACTAAATCTGAATTATTGCTTAATTGACGTCTCCCTCCTTTTCTAAAGGAGGGTTCGGGAAGGGTTAAATGATTAAAAAAATTATTTTAAATCAGGCGCTCTTTTGACTTCTTTGGCATTGGCATATTGATCAATATCGGCATCATTTAAAGGTTGCATATTCGCTGGTCGATCGACAAAACCCATTTTAGGGACAGGGATTTCAATTTGATTGTCTAGGAAGCCATTGCGGATGCGTTCTTGCATTTCATCCCGCACTTTAAAAAAGTTTTCGCGGTCACACCAAATGGCAAATAACAGTTCAATGGAAGATTCACGGAATGCCGTGACCGTGACAGCAGGTTTCGGGTCGGCCAAAACCAATGGATATTTATTGGCAACATCAAGCAGCACTTCACGAACTTTAATAATATCTTCATGAAAGTTAATGGCTAAAGTAATGGGAATACGCCGTATCGGAAATTTTGACAAGTTATGCACAGGGGCGCGAATGAGCTGCTCATTCGGGAGTCGAACATAGACATTATCTTGGGTTAACAGTTTGACAGAAAGTAAGTCAATCGAAATGACCTCACCTTCAATGGTGTTCCCTCGAATTAAGGTCAATTGAATGGTATCACCGATTTCAAAAGAACCTTCACCAATCAAAAACAAACCACTGATTAAGTTGGAAGCCGAGGTTTGTGAGGCAAAACCCAAAGCAACGGTTAAAATACCTGCCGCACCTAAAAAGACACTCAGCTTAAAGCCTGCTTCTTTTAAGCTTGCCATGACAAAAATTAAGAAGATGAAATAAAAAATACCGCGTCGCCACACCAGACGTTGGTGTGCATTAAAACGTGAGCCAATCGTACGAATAAAGGCATTTGATACAAATCGGGCAATCAGAAAACCAATGACAGCCAAGGAGAGTGCAACCAAAATTTCAGTGAGTCGATCGGTATTAATATTGGTGAAAACACCTTTGAGGCTACTGGTAATTTCTTTTGGAATATTTGAATCGGCCATTTTGCCCCCTAGAAAAATGAATCAAACATATTAAACAAAGCACTGGCTGGCGCACGTGGTGGATGGACATACATGACTTCACCTGCATGTGGCGGTGTGCGATTTTCAATACGAATTCGAGGCGGACGATCCAAACCTTCATGTAGCACTTTAATTTGTGATGTCCATAATCGCCCCGTACTTTCACTATAAAATAGCGGGAGCGCAGAAACAGGTACATTCATTCGATCAAAGCGTAATTGTTGGTGACTGGTATTATGAAATTCAATTGGTGTGACTGCACGAAAGGCGCGTGGTTTTAACTGATGTAGTTCAGTACGACCATCAACAGCAGTCGCATAACAAATCTCGCCCATACGATGATTCGGACCAAACCAAGTGTCTTTGGGAAGAATGACTGGAATATCAAACAGTGGATCTTTTTGCCCTTCGACAAAACCAGCAATCCATAAGGGGGTGCTGATATACAGTGTGCCACGTTGTCCAGCAGGAATATAAATTGGGTCGACTGGTTTGATTACCACAGAACGGTCCGCTAAACGCGGCATCAATTGCAATTTACTTTGCGTTGATTTGAACATATAGCGTTCTATTTTCGCGGGCTGAGGGAAACCAAAATGGGGATCTTCAATGGCATGCCACTTTTGTTCATAGTCATACTGAACTTGTGGGCGATGAAATTCCATCCGCCATTCTTGTAGCCCGCGGGTAAGACGAAATAATAAGGAACCAAATTGCCATGCTTTGGGCTGATTTAATTCAAAGGTGTATTCGCCCCACCATTTTAAATTGGGATGCTCAGGTTCGATCAATTCATTATTTTTAGACAACAGCATATTTCCTATATTGCTTAATCAGTAAAAAACAGACTTCACGCTGCCATATGCTTAGAGTACACTCAAATCAATTTATTCATCATTATAAACTTTGATGCAAATACTTAAACAATTACAAATACCCTATAGTTTTGCTAAGCGTCATGGCGTATTGCTTCGATACGAGGGTGATCAAGCCTTTATTGTACGCCGTGAAAATACGCCATTGCTTGCGATACAAGAAGCACGTCGCTATTTAGCTTATCCTGCACAGCACCAATTATGTAGCGAGCAAGAGTTTCATCAATTGCTGAGTTCAAGTTTTGCGGGGGATACGGGCGAATCACAACAAGTGGCTGCGGGTTTAGAAGATCATCCAGATTTACTCAGTTTGGCTGACTCGGTGCCTGAAGCTGAAGATTTAATGGATCAGGAAGATGATGCTCCAATTGTTCGTCTAATTAATGCCTTACTCTCTGAAGCCATTCGTGTTGGTGCTTCTGATATTCATATCGAATCTTTTGAAAAAAAATTATCCGTCCGTTTACGTGTTGATGGACAACTGCGCGAAATTGTCCAACCTCGTCGTGAACTTGCACCATTGTTGGTATCACGTATTAAAGTTATGGCAAAACTTGATATTGCTGAAAAGCGCGTGCCGCAAGATGGTCGTATGTCTTTAAGGTTGGCAGGACGTGAAGTCGATGTGCGTGTCTCGACCTTACCTTCGTCACATGGCGAACGTGTAGTGATGCGTTTACTTGACAAGCAAGCAGGGCGGTTAAATATGACGCATTTGGGCTTGATGCAGCCTGATTATGAGCGTTTGACGCATTTAGTGCATCGTCCACATGGCATTATTTTGGTCACTGGACCAACAGGTTCGGGTAAAACCACCACTTTATACGCAGCCTTATCGGACTTAAATGATGGCTCAAAAAATATTTTGACTGCGGAAGATCCAATCGAATACCAATTGGAAGGCATTGGGCAAACACAGGTCAACACCAAAGTAGATATGACCTTTGCTCGGGCGTTAAAAGCCATGTTGCGTCAAGACCCAGATGTGGTCATGGTGGGTGAGATTCGTGATTTAGAAACCGCAGAAATTGCTGTTCAAGCCTCACTCACAGGTCATTTAGTCTTGTCTACGCTGCACACGAATACGGCTATTGGGGCAGTCACGCGGTTAAAAGATATGGGGATTGAACCCTTCTTGCTGGCCAGTTCTTTGATTGGAGTGATCGCACAGCGTTTAGTGCGAACCTTATGTTCACGTTGTGCAACATGGCACGATGCGGATGCATTTGAAACTGAGGTTTTTCGACATTTAAATACCGAAGCGACATTCAAGTTGCCACAACCGAAAGGCTGTGATCATTGTTCACATACTGGTTTTATGGGGCGAACGGCAATTTATGAAATTGTCCCTGTTGATGATCAAATGCGCCGTTTCATTCATGGTAATGCTGCGGAATATGAATTGGAGGCTTATGCACGTCAGCAATCAGGCTCTATTCGTGATGATGGTTTACGTAAAGTGTTACAAGGCAAAACTACCTTGGAAGAAGTGCTACGCGTGACCAATGAAGCGGCTGAATAAGCCGCTTCATTGGTGTGTTGGTCTAAAATTTGCCGTTTAAAAGTAAACTGTTAATGATAGGGAAGTGGTAGACAAATAAATAAGTTTTTGATTTATACGGTTGTTGATAGTATTTGTTTAACAATGTCTTCGAATTTTGTCACAATATTATTTTCTGCTATGTTGAAAATCTCAGTTTCATTAAACTCTTTGTAACTTACTTGTCTATTAAAACCTTTTTCGTATTTCCAATAATATGGATCATTCCCATTAAATAATGGACGAATTATTGAAAAAGGGAAGTCAGTTGGTAATTTTTTAGGTCTATTATTTTTTTTGTCCCAAAACTTTTCTGAAAACTCTTTGCTAACATTGCTGTGGTCTTCAAATATATAGATGATGTTTGATTTTGGAACATTAAAGTTCTGTGAGAGAGCATCAACTCTTTCTCTAAATTCCTTATAAGGATCTTCTTGAGACTTATCTGGTCTAGCCCAACCAATATTGGTTTTAATTTCAATAATAAAGTGATATGTACCATTCTTTTTAATGGCGATATCAGGTTGTGTTTTGCTAATTTTAGCTTCCAATACTATTTCATATTCGTCAGGTAAAATTGCTTTTAGGTAGAACGCAACAATATCTTGAAAAAATTCCGAGATTGTATGTTTTCTTTTTCTACTAAAATTTATCTTATGTTTCCACCCAGCATACTTCATTTGTACAAGGTCAAGATATATCGTTTTACTTATAATATTGGTATCTAGCAAGGATTGATCAATTTTTTCAGTAATTGTAAAACTGTCAAGAAGTTGGCTGTATAAGTTTGAACCTTTAAATAATTTTTGAATGTTATGTACTTCCATTTATACCTTCAATTCCTTTATTGCATATTTGTAATTTGAAAATAATATTTTATTAAAATAAAACATTACCAAACCTAATTTAAATTATTCTATAAATTGGATCCACCTAGAAAAAATACTCTAGATGGATTCTTTATTAAAAATCAAACAATCACATTTAAAGTGACATTAATATTGCCACGCGTTGCATTTGAGTAAGGGCAAACAATATGTGCTGCATCAACTAATTTTTGTGCTTCAGCTTGATCCATGCCTTCTAGGTGAATATTTAATTTCACTTCAATGCCGAAACCTGTTGGTATAGGCCCAATACCCACTTCGCCTTCAATATAGGCATCTTTGGAAATGTTGAGTTTATCTCTGCCTGCAACGAATTTCATTGCACCTAAAAAACACGCTGAATAACCTGCTGCAAAAAGTTGTTCTGGATTGGTGCCTCCACCAGCACCGCCCATTTCTTTAGGTACGGCTAACTTTACATCTAAAATTTCATCTGATGATGTCGCTCGACCATCACGTCCACCTGTTGCTTTGGCTTTTGCTGTATAGACCGCTTTTTCTAAAGACATGTTGTGATCCCTCATAAATTTTATCAAGATTTTATCTTGGATGATTTGGAGGAAAAAACAAGCGGTGATTTTGTAATTTTTATATCAATTTTTTTGCTTTAATGGAAAAAGCTTTATAAAGTCATCAATTTACGATGCTGTATCAAAGGCATCGATGTGCGTATAGCCTGTTGTTCTTGTAAATCGAAAGGAATGGTCAGCAGCTGAGCACCCTCAGCTTCTGTAATTGCTAAAATTTGACCACGGCTATGGGTTGCTCCAGCATGTCCCCATGTTTGGCGCTTTTCACCGTGCCAGCCTTGTTGTGCCGCACCTAAAATATGACATTGACTGTCGATTGCTCGTGCTTGCAGCAATAACTGCCAATGCATTTGACCTGTGGTGTAAGTAAATGCTGCAGGTGCAGTCAATATATTTGCACCTTGAGCACGTAAAGTGAGTGCCAATTCGGGAAAACGTAGGTCATAACAGACCATCAGTCCAATCTGACCAAAAGGCGTTTTTGCAACGACAACATCTGTTCCAGGTTCAAAAAATTTAGATTCTTGATAGCCACCAACAGCATCACTGACTTGCACATCAAACAAATGAATTTTGTCATAACGTGCTTCAGTACGTTCAGGGCTAATACACAGGCTTACAGTCCGCACACGACCATCAGGAATGATGGAACCATCAGGGCGGAAGGGACAGGGAAGTGTCCCCGCCACAATCCAAATTTGATATTGCTGGGCAAGATGTTCTAAACGCTGTTGAATCATTTCAAACTGCGCTGCTGTCTCGCGTTGTTTTCCACCTGCAAAACAAACAAAGTTTTCAGGGAAAACAATCAGCTCTGCACCATCTGCTTTACTTTGTTGTATTAACGACTCGATCACGATGAAATTGGCTTCAATATCATCTTGGGAATTCATTTGTACAACAGAGAGTAAAGTCATGTGGTGGGCTCTAATAAATAATTTTTATACGTTTTGTTGAGACACTTGCTCAATATTCTCTTGTTCTTTTTGCAGCTGTTTAACCAAAGGCTCAAACATGTTGAGGTTGTTTTCATTCAACTCCATCAGTGTTTTATGCGCATCTAAAACAGTGGTTAACATGGTGTTATGACTAATGTGTTCTTCCATTAATTCAAGTGTGCATACTTTGGGGTCACCACAATAATTTAAGATCACAAAAACTTGACCCAAACCCATACTGTTGGCCAAAGTTGTAATATCAGGATTGGTAGATAACATGACGGCCTGAATGTGGTGGATTTGCTTGAGCTTGAGACCAAGCTTGGCGAGTACACCTAAAACAGTACTGTCAATAAATGTGGTTTGGGTTAAATCTACGATTGCCCCAACCACATTTGATTGCTGTTCAATTTTACTAAGGAGTTTGTCTAGACTGATACAAGATTGGGCACGCACTTCGCCAATAAGCTTAAAAATATGCGTTCCATTCAAGCTTGCATATTCAACATGACCTGTTGACATATAAATGCCATTTGCAGAGAAGGATTGTAAAATTATCACATAGGGCCACTAGAGACTCAAGTAGCCAAAGGGCGTAGTTTGCTTAGTTGAAAGTTAACATATTGATTATATGGTTAATTCATTCGACGTAAACTTAAGATAGCAATGTCATCTGCCACATGTTCCGGCGCTTGGAACGATTGATTCTGCAAATGGAAGACTAATTTTTCAAATTGTTCATTCAGACCACCATCAAAAGGTTCGAGTGCACCATCCGAACAAATAATAAACCGTGCATGACGATTCAGCACACATACGAATTCTTCGACTTCAAGATCTTCAGTCAATCCTAAAGGGAAACTACTGGTGTTTAAAATTTTAGGTGGTTGGTTGGGTTCAAAGATAATTGCAGGCGGATAATGTCCAGCGCTTGACCAACGTAATTGATGGGTTTCTAAATTTAAAACGCCTGCAATCATCGTAATATGCTTTTCAATATTTTCTTGAACCAGCATGCCATTGAGTTTTTTAATCAATTCACGCGGTGTTTTGGATCGACCATGAAAGGCAGCCATCCACGACGTAAGTAAACTGCTGGTGACCCCATGTCCAGAAACATCAGCCAGATAAAACATAATTTCTTTATCGCTAATTTTCCAATAATCGTACCAATCACCAGACAAATAGGCAGAAGGTTGAAACAAGGTTTCAACCTTATAGTTCATCAATTCAATTGGATTAGGCAGTAAGCATTTTTGTAGATGTGCAGCTGAGGGTAGATCACGACTATCTTGATTGCGCTTATATTGTGCATCAATTTTAAGTAATGCTCCTTCAGGATCACGCGGCAGTTTATTCCATATCCAACCAGCTAAAGCACCCAGTTCCCAAGCTTGAGCTAAGGCCGTACCTTCATTTTCAAAGGCCAACACAATAGTAGGGAGCGACCATTGATGGGTTAGATAGTCTTGCACATCAGCAATGGCTAAAATGGTGGGATCATACAAATCAATATCATCTATGCAAATCATTTGCACACTGGGTAGTGTACTGAGTACCTGATCTAAATAAGGAATATTACGAGTTGGTTGAATGAAATACATAAAGAAATTGTATGACCCTTAAAGTGATGATGCCTATAGTTGTACTATAACAATCTAATGATCAGCAAAGAAAGATGCTTAACTGATCATATTTTTAATAAATGGAAAAGACTTATTTACTTGTTGTATCTACATCATCTTCTGGCACGTCATTCTCAGTGCTATCTTGATCATCATCAATAAACAGTGACTCAGATTCTAGTCCTTTTTTTTCTGCAATTGCGAAATTTTTACGTTGTAAGTAAATATCACGAATGGCGGCATATTTATCACCTTGTAAAACATCTTCTATATCTAGAAGTTGGGAACGAGCATCAATGCCGCGTAAAACTTGGTCTGTCCAATAAACACCTTCACGATCTTCAAAGATATATTTTTGTGGTCGGGCTTGGCTATCCATGACTAGACCCACAGTATCTCGAAATGTACTTGGACCAAAAACAGGTAAAACCAAATAAGGTCCCGAAGGAATGCCGTAATAACCTAAGGTGGTGCCAAAGTTTTCTTCTTCAGCATATAAGCCTAAACGTCGAGCAGGATCGGCAAAACCTAAAGTCGTAATAGTATTAATGGAAAAACGGCCTAATGATTCTGCAGCTCGAAGTGGTCGGCCCTGAATCAATTGATTGGCTGCATTCCAGGGTTCACCTAAATTTTTGCGAAACTGACGATATGATCCGCGCATATCAGAAGGTACTTTTTCTTTATATTGAACAGCGAGTGGTCGAGCTACATGACGATCTAGAGCATCATTGAAAGCATATACCTGTCGATTTAAGGGTTGTAACGGATCTTTTTGGCTTTCAGGTTGGGTTGCATTCGCATTTACATTTAAATCTTTAGCTTTCACATTTTTTAATTCTTTTAATGCTTCAAGACGAGGGTGTTGAGCACTTTGGATTTGTTTCGTTGAAGGTGTTTCTAAGCCTTCTGTTGTTGGTGATTCAGAATTATGAATCGAATCATTTGCAATTACAGGAGAAATTAACCCAAAAGATAAAAGGCTAGCCCAAACATAATGGAAGTGACGCATAAGAAATCCTAGAGCTCTATAGTAAGCTGGTGCTTAAAGCTGAAACTACGTAATAAACTATATTAACAGGTCTTTGAATACGCGTATTAAAACAAATTTGATCAAAATATGTAGAAAAATAAGACAAAAAGACTAATTTTGAGTGATAAACAACCTGTCGATAAAGAAAGTTAAAAAAAGGGGTTGCATGGGAATTTTTTTCCCCTATAATGCGTATCCATCGGCGGTGATGTTAAATAAAACCTCTGGTAAATCAATGAGTTGGTTGGATTGTTAAGATTTCGAATGAGATTTTAAGATTGGATTTAAACTTGGGTTTGTCGGAAAAGAATTTAACAAAACCTGTTGACTTTCTCTGGAAAGAGAGTAGTATAGCCGACCTAGCTTGTTGATGACGAATCAGCAAGAAGATCATTAAGAGATTATGAAGAACAACTTGTGTGGATTTTTACTGGTT